>NZ_JAKJSZ010000013.1:0-151187 GCF_050337535.1 Vibrio kagoshimensis | reverse complement strand
GTAGTGTGGGGCTTCCCCATGTGAGAGTAGGACATCGCCAGGCTTTAAATTATAATCTTTAGGTTGACCAACCTGGAGATATGGACGCTCACTTAGTGAGTTGACCACTGCGGAGTGGTAGTTCAGTTGGTTAGAATACCGGCCTGTCACGCCGGGGGTCGCGGGTTCGAGTCCCGTCCACTCCGCCACTATTTGAAAAGCCCTGGTCTTACGACTAGGGCTTTTTTACGTTTCAAGGAATGAATCCGGCTAAGGCTTCAGCATCTACCCTGAATAGCATAGCTTGTAACTGAAGACCTGGGTGATCACTTATTATCAACTCTATCAATAGATTGAATGTATTTCTCTCATTTAATACGCCTCTTTAAGCTGTCTTTCCTCATTACGATTAATAGCAGTATCTGTAAGTTCTATTTTTACCTAATAGTTTTTATTATTCTAACTTTGACTCGAAGAAATAGCTTTTAGCTCAATTTGAAAGCTTTGTATAAATGTTATCAATAAAATTTGATGTGTTATTAACGCTGATATTAGGTCTTTAGGTTTGACTGATGAGTTGGATATATCGAGGTGGGGTTGGGCTTAAACGGTAATATAAGTTCATCTCTATTAATTTATAATGATAAAAATTAAGCCCAGCATTAAAAATACTGGGCTTGTGCTTATAATATCTGTTTTAAAACTCGATCAGCTTTGACTCTGGTTATCTTCCGTATGAGCTTTTGAACTTGATCAGGGTAGGTTTCAATTTTTTCTAATTGCTTATAGGTGCAGATAAGCTGAGTGTGTTGAAGAATGTTATCTACTTCAGCTTGGAACTTGTTTGATAGATGGTTGTAGTGATCTTGAATAAAAATCCCATTCTCTAAATCTAACTTCCAAGCTCTTGGGTTTAAATTGTTCCCAGTTAACAGCATATAGCGTTTATCGACCCAAATCCCTTTTAGATGGAAGCTATTATTGTCATGTTTCCATAAGTGGATAGAAAGATTACGACTTGCAATATGTGACTCATTAGCTTTTGCAAAGCGTCGTAGGTTTACTTCATATAGGTAAGGTAAACCTCCAATAGTTTTGAATTCTTCCTCCGGAGAGATAAAGAAGTCATTCGCCGTTTTATCGCCGACTACAATACGTATTTTTACGCCACGTTTAAGTGCTTTTTTTACTTCTTTGGCAAGGCTTGGTGGGAAATTAAAATAAGGTGTGCAAATGAATACTTCGTCTTTTGCTTGTGCAATCAGCTGATTTATACCTTGATTTAATCTATTACGTCTCTTTCCTATGCCTACTAGCGGAGTTATTGCCACTTGCTCAGTAGATATATCTTGAGAGTCGAACTTGTATTGAGAGCGTGCTAGAGCTGATCTAAGTTGCCTAATGGCAGGTTTAATCTCTTTTGTTGTTGGCTTTTTAGACTTTGCTAAGTCATTGACTGCACTATCTGCAATCATTTCATTTTGTATATACGCATACATCGAGTTTGCTAGAGCTATGTTTTTCATAACATGATAGCGATCAAAGCGGTAGCGTTCGTGGTAGTTCAAATAGATATTGTTGAGACTTGCTCCGCTATAAATAACGGAATCATCGATTATAAAGCCTTTGAGGTGAAGAACCCCAAAAACTTCACGACCACGAACAGGGACCCCATAAACTGGGATGGAATGTTCATATTGTTCTGCAAAGGTTCTATACATTGCAGCATTACCTTCAGAAGACTCAGCACCAATTAAGCCTCTTTGAGCGCGATGCCAATCCACACAAATACTGATATCTAATTCAGGCTTAACTTGCTTTGCTTCATACAAGGCGGTCATGATTTCACGACCTGCATCGTCGTCTTCTAAATACAATGCAACTAAGCAGATTCGCTCAGTTGCTGACGAGATTTCTTTAAGTAAACGAATTCTGAACTCTTGCGCTGAGAGTAGTACATCAAACTGATCTGGATCTTGTGCCAAAGTTGGCAACTGTACTAATGGATTCCTACTGGCAATCATATCGACTGTTTTACCTTAAAAGTATGCAAAATTGCGGACCACTAATTTTATCAAAGTCATACCCATAATGACTAGACAATCGAGCCATTCTTTAACAATTTGCTTGGAAGTGCATCGGAATGAGATCTTTACCGCTATTTGTGTAGCGTAAAAATAATGTTTTTAAGCTATTCGGCAGATCTAATACATCTATTTTCTTGAAATAATGTGCGGAGTAAAAGCTTTCAAGGTGGCGATAAGCAAAGCAGAAATCTTGGTTGGTGAGGATATTTGAGACGCAATAGTTCATTAACAGACTACCATGTCCTTGCCCACGTAACGCGGTTGAAATCGCCATGCCAGTTAATAGGCGATATTCTTCAATACTTCTAAAGCGAACAATACCTATAATTGAGTTGTCTTTTGTTAATGAGTAAATTAACTCGCTCTTGTTTACTTTACCTGTTGGATAATGTTCTTTATAAAACTTTTTAACCAGTGGGACTTTTATTGGGTCTAGTTGACTTATTTCGACATTGTTCATTCTGTCACTGCGCTGTTTAATTATCTGCTGTAGAATACACTGAGTGTAATTTAACTAAATAGCGCCATGCAATCTTATCTGAACGCCAACCTCAAACCTTTCCATACATTTTCGATTGATCAAACCTGTGAGGTATTAGTCGAAGTGCATTCCGTTGAAGAACTCATCACCGTTTATCAATCAGAAGAGTGGAAACACTTACCTAAGCTGATACTTGGTAAAGGCAGCAATATGCTGTTTACAAAGCACTTTTCTGGCGTGGTTATAATCAATAGGATTTTAGGAAAAAAGGTTTCTGACGAACCCAATGGCTTCAAGTTACATATTTCTGGTGGAGAAGATTGGCCTGACTTAGTTGGATGGAGTGTAGAAAAGAATATGGCAGGTTTAGAAAACTTAGCTATGATTCCTGGGTGTGCAGGCTCCGCTCCTATTCAGAATATAGGTGCTTATGGTGTTGAATTTAAGGATGTTTGTGAGTATGTCGATATCCTTTGTCTTGATACCTTTAAAGTTAAACGACTATCGCGCAATGACTGTTTATTTGACTATCGAGATTCAATATTTAAACACGATTTATATGAAAAATCAGTCGTCATCGCAATAGGACTATTTTTAGAAAAGCCTTGGAAGGCATGTAACCACTACGGACCATTAAAAGAACTTGGCTCTGATAACTTGTCTTCTCAATCTATCTTTAATGAAGTCTGCAAAATACGAACTGAAAAGCTTCCCGATCCAATGCAACAAGGTAATGCAGGAAGTTTCTTTAAAAATCCGGTGATCTCGAAGGATCTTTTTGATCGTGTTCAAGCTAAGTTTCCCGACATTGTTGGCTATCCCTGTGGTGAAACAGTAAAAGTTGCTGCTGGGTGGCTCATTGACCAATGTGGATATAAAGGTTTGCGTGAGGGAGGAGCTCAAATTCACGCTAAACAAGCACTTGTTATTATTAATGCAGGCTCGGCTACTTCAGATGATGTCATCATTTTGGCAAAGAGAGTCCGTGAGGCGGTACGTGCACGTTTTGAGATTGATTTGGAACATGAGGTTCGTTTCATCGGAAATAAATGTGAAACTAACTTAGCTGAAATTGTGGATAATCAATAATGAAAGAACATAGTACAAAGCTGACTCTACTCACGTGTCTTTCTGATGGTCAATTCCATTCAGGGGAAAAACTTGGTGAATTGCTCGGTATTTCACGAGCTGCAGTGAGTAAACACATCAAAGGCATACAGTGTTGGGGCATTGATATTTTCCGGGTACAAGGTCGTGGGTATCAATTAGCTGACCCCCTTGAGATGCTTAGTCAAAGTTCATTAGTTGCAGCTTCCGATGACGCCTCAGTCGATGTGATTCCTATCATTGATTCTACAAACCAATATCTACTCGATAGAACGAGTGAACTCGCTTCTGGATCGGTATGTCTTGCTGAGTATCAAGCCGCTGGACGTGGCCGTCGTGGTCGAGAATGGGTATCTCCATTTGGCGCAAACTTATACTTATCAATGTATTGGAAACTTGATGCCGGTATGGCTGCTGCAATGGGGTTAAGCCTTGTTGTAGGGGTAGCTGTTGTCGAAGCCTTAGAAAAAATAGGGGTTCAGGGAATTAAATTAAAATGGCCGAATGACCTTTATTACAACGATAAAAAACTTGCAGGGATATTGGTCGAGCTATCAGGTCAAGCCGGTGGTGCCGCTCATATTGTCATTGGCTTAGGTTTAAATATGTCGATGAAATCGGAAGTTGAAGGGATTGATCAGCCATGGACGTCACTGACAGAAGTTTGTAATGGGGAAGTTCCTAACAGAACGGAACTTGCTCAAGCATTAATCTGCGCATGGCATACTGCGTTAACCGATTATGAATTAAATGGGATGTCAGGGTTTGTCCCTAGATGGAATCGCTTGGATAATTTCTTAGGTCGAAATGTACGGTTATTGATTGGACCAAGGGAACTAGAGGGAGAAGTCATGGGAATTAATGAACAAGGTGCCGTGTTACTCAAGACTCATAATGGTCTTGAGAGTCACATTGGTGGTGAAATATCCCTTAGAAAAAATGATTAATCACTTCTACTACTTTCTTAAAAGCACTTCTTCTACTGTGTGATTTTGTCCTTTGCGCAGGATCAGATGGGCCCGTTCTCGAGTCGGCAAAATATTTTGCTCTAGATTAAGGCCATTAATTGATTGCCAAATACTTTCAGCTTTCTCAAAAGCTAATTGATTGGACAGTTTTGTATAATGACTAAAATAAGAGCCAGGCTTAGTGAATGCTCCTTCTCTGAATTTCATAAAACGGTTGATATACCACTCTTTAATGAGTGAGCTATCAGCGTCGACATAAAGAGAAAAATCTAAAAAGTCTGAAATAAATACTCTATGGGGCTCATGTGGGTAATTCATCCCGCTTTGAAGTACGTTCAATCCCTCAATGATTAAAACATCAGGTAGGTCTACAACCTTTTTCTCACCCGTAATGTTATAGGTTAAATGTGAATAAACTGGAGCCGTAACATTACGCTTGCATGCCTTCACGTCTGAAACAAATTGGACTAAACGTTTTATATCGTAAGACTCTGGAAAGCCCTTTTTAGTCATTAAACCTCGCGCTTGTAACTCCTCATTAGGATATAGAAAACCATCAGTCGTGATGAGTTCAACTTTAGGGTGATTTTCCCAACGAGATAATAAAGCTTTTAGTAACCTAGCTGTCGTACTTTTCCCTACAGCAACACTGCCTGCTATACCAATAATGAAAGGTGGCGCTTTATCTGTTTTATCTAAAAACTGATGTAGGACTGAATTACGGTTTTGTCTGGCGGCGACATATAGATTGAGTAAGCGAGATAAAGGGAGGTAAATGTCGACGGCTTCTTCCATTGTGAGCTTTTCATTAATGCCTTGAAGCTCTTTTAGGTCGCTTTCTGATAGCGTCATTGGCACGGAATTTCTTAGATCAGACCAATGCGTGCGATCAAATGACATAAATGGGCTCATACAACACTCTATAGAAAGAAAATTAATTGAATGGAAAATACAGCAAGCGGTTCATAAATCAAATATCTAAAATGATCAGCTTGAATATAATCTCCGAAAATTTGAGATAAACAGTACTCTAAAGTGCCTATATTGAAGATTTTTTTAATTTTTTTAATTTTCCTATTGCAAGGTGGAAAATCATTCAATAAAATGCGCCCCACTTGTGCCGACTTAGCTCAGTAGGTAGAGCAACTGACTTGTAATCAGTAGGTCACCAGTTCGATTCCGGTAGTCGGCACCACTTTCTCCATCTGTTATTCAGGCCATGAGAGAAAGCTAAAAAATTTGGAGGGGTTCCCGAGTGGCCAAAGGGAGCAGACTGTAAATCTGCCGGCACTGCCTTCGATGGTTCGAATCCGTCTCCCTCCACCATATTCTAAAGGTTAAATAGCTCAAAAGAGTTACGTGTTGCGTGCATCGTATAATGGCTATTACCTCAGCCTTCCAAGCTGATGATGCGGGTTCGATTCCCGCTGCACGCTCCAACTCATTTTTGTGTGCTGATATAGCTCAGTCGGTAGAGCGCACCCTTGGTAAGGGTGAGGTCCCCAGTTCGACTCTGGGTATTAGCACCAGTCTAAAGCATACTTTTCCTTTTTATATCATAACGCCATTTTTTTGGTTGCGTGGCTTAATGCCACCTAATACCCGTACCTAGAGGGACACCCCATGTCTAAAGAAAAATTTGAACGTACGAAACCGCACGTAAACGTTGGTACTATCGGCCACGTTGACCACGGTAAAACAACTCTAACAGCTGCTATCTGTACTACACTTTCTAAAGTGTACGGTGGTGAAGCAAAAGACTTCGCATCTATCGATAACGCTCCAGAAGAGCGTGAGCGCGGTATCACAATCGCAACTTCTCACGTTGAGTACGATACTCCTGAACGTCACTACGCACACGTAGACTGTCCTGGACACGCCGATTATGTTAAAAACATGATCACTGGTGCTGCTCAAATGGATGGCGGTATCCTAGTTGTTGCTGCTACAGATGGYCCTATGCCACAAACTCGTGAGCACATCCTACTTGGTCGTCAAGTTGGTATCCCTTACATCATCGTATTCATGAACAAATGTGACATGGTTGATGACGAAGAGCTACTTGAGCTAGTAGAAATGGAAGTTCGTGAACTTCTTTCTGAGTACGAGTACCCAGGAGACGACCTTCCAGTAATTCAAGGTTCTGCACTTGGCGCTCTAAACGGCGAAAAGCAGTGGGAAGACAAGATCGTTGAGCTTGCAGAAGCACTAGATTCTTACATTCCACTTCCAGAGCGTGCTGTTGAYCTACCGTTCCTACTTCCTATTGAAGATGTATTCTCAATTCAAGGTCGTGGTACTGTTGTTACTGGTCGTATCGAGCGCGGTATCCTACGTGTAGGTGACGAAGTAGAAATCGTTGGTATCAAAGAGACTACTCTTACTACTTGTACTGGTGTTGAAATGTTCCGTAAGYTGCTTGACGAAGGTCGTGCAGGTGAGAACGTTGGTGCACTTCTACGTGGTACTAAGCGTGATGACGTTGAACGTGGTCAAGTACTTTCTGCGAAAGGTTCAATCAACCCACACACTAAGTTTGAGTCTGAAGTATACGTACTTTCTAAAGACGAAGGCGGYCGTCACACTCCTTTCTTCAAGGGTTACCGTCCACAGTTCTACTTCCGTACAACTGACGTAACAGGCGATATCACTCTACCTGAAGGCGTAGAAATGGTAATGCCAGGTGACAACGTTCAAATGACTGTTGAGCTAATCGCTCCAATCGCAATGGACGAAGGTCTACGTTTCGCAATCCGCGAAGGTGGCCGTACAGTTGGTGCTGGTGTTGTAGCTAAAATCTTTGCATAAGATTTGACGAACCACTAGTAAAAAGGGCATCATTTGATGCCCTTTTTCTGCGCTAAAAAAAGAGTTGCTTGATTTAACGTCAATTTTAGCTCTTAGCAAAGAATTCTATGGTTATTTTGTTTGAAATGGCTATTAAATGTGTTGTTTTGCAACGCAAAGGAATGTGCCCTGCAACAGCGGGGTTATTGTCGTCTATATTTAAGACTTATCACAGGTTGGTTTTATGAAAGCAAACGCTGAAACTCCTGATAGCTCAAATGCAGCAGATACAATGAAGTGGGTAGCCGCTTTTGTTCTGTTAGCTGCCGCTGTTGTGGGTAATTACCTGTATGGTGAATTGTCTGTTGTAATTCGCGCTGCAGGTGTAGTTGTGCTGATTGCTGCCGCACTAGGCGTTGCAGCAACAACAACTAAAGGTAAAGCTGCGATCTCGTTCGCTCAAGAGTCTCGAGTTGAAATTCGCAAAGTGGTTTGGCCTACTCGCCAAGAAACTATGCAAACTACGTTGATCGTGTTAGCTGTATGTATTGTTATGTCACTAGTGCTATGGGGAATTGACGGCATTATGGTCCGTTTAGTTGCTCTAGCGACTGGTGTGTGAGGGTTCTGATTCATGAGTGAAGCTCCAAAAAAACGTTGGTATGTAGTTCAAGCCTTTTCTGGCTTTGAAGGTCGTGTTGCACAATCGCTACGCGAGCATATTAAAATGCACAACATGGAAGAACTGTTTGGCGATGTGCTAGTACCTACTGAAGAAGTAGTGGAAATGCGCGCAGGCCAACGTCGTAAAAGTGAACGTAAGTTCTTCCCTGGCTATGTATTAGTTCAAATGATTATGGAAGACGAATCATGGCACTTAGTACGTAGTATCCCTCGTGTTATGGGCTTCATTGGTGGTACCTCTGATCGTCCGGCACCAATCACAGACAAAGAAGCCGATGCTATCTTGAACCGTCTAGAGAAAGCGAGTGAATCTCCGCGTCCTAAGACAATGTTTGAAGCAGGTGAAGTGGTTCGTGTTAATGATGGTCCGTTTGCTGACTTTAACGGTACAGTTGAAGAAGTAGATTACGAGAAGAGCCGCATTAAGGTTTCTGTATCGATCTTTGGTCGTGCTACACCTGTTGAGCTTGAATTTGGTCAAGTTGAAAAACTTGATTAAAAAAACACCTTTTTAGGGTTGTTATAGGCGCGAATTATGATTATAATTTCGCGCCTTTTTACTTCTATGGAAGTAAAAAGAATTTATTGAAAAACTGGGGAGCTTGTTTTACAAGCGCATGTACCCACTAATAGGAAATATCATGGCTAAGAAAGTTGAAGCTTATATCAAACTGCAAGTTGCAGCTGGTATGGCAAACCCAAGTCCACCGGTTGGTCCTGCTCTAGGTCAACACGGCGTGAACATCATGGAATTCTGTAAAGCGTTCAACGCAAAAACAGAATCTGTTGAGAAAGGTCTACCTACTCCAGTAGTTATTACTGTTTACAACGACCGTTCTTTCACGTTCGTAACTAAGACTCCACCTGCAGCTGTTCTTCTTAAGAAAGCTGCTGGCGTTAAGTCTGGTTCAGGTCGTCCAAACACTGAAAAAGTTGGTACTGTAACTGACGCTCAAATCCAAGAAATCGCAGAAACTAAAGCTGCTGATATGACTGGTGCTGACATCGAAGCAATGAAGCGCTCTATTGCTGGTACTGCTCGTTCAATGGGCCTAGTGGTAGAGGGATAAGATCATGGCAAAACTTACTAAGCGTATGCGCGTAATCCGCGACAAAGTTGAAGTTACTAAAGAGTACGAAATCAACGAAGCTGTAGCTCTTCTTAAAGAACTAGCGACTGCTAAATTCAATGAAAGTGTTGACGTTGCTGTTAACCTTGGCATTGATGCTCGTAAATCTGACCAAAACGTACGTGGCGCAACAGTGCTACCTCACGGTACTGGCCGTGAAATCCGCGTTGCTGTTTTCACTCAAGGTGCAAACGCAGAAGCTGCTAAAGCTGCTGGCGCAGATATCGTTGGTATGGAAGATCTTGCTGAGCAAGTGAAAAAAGGCGTAATGGACTTTGACGTTGTTGTTGCTTCTCCAGATGCAATGCGCGTTGTTGGTCAACTAGGTACTATCCTAGGTCCACGCGGTCTAATGCCAAACCCTAAAGTTGGTACTGTAACTCCTAACGTTGCTGAAGCAGTTAAGAACGCTAAAGCTGGTCAGGTTCGTTACCGTAACGACAAAAATGGCATCATTCACACTACTATTGGTAAAGCATCTTTCGAAGCTAACGAGCTTCAAGAGAACCTAGAAGCACTTCTAGTGGCTCTTAAGAAAGCTAAACCTTCTTCAGCGAAAGGTACTTTCCTGAAGAAAGTAAGCATCTCTACTACTATGGGTGCTGGTGTTGCTGTTGATCAGGCTAGCCTGAATACTCAAGCAAACTAATTTGATTAGGCGCAGATTTAGTGTATACTTCTGCGCCTAATATTTGTGGTTGGGTGGTTTTTGAAGCAATTCATAATCATCTATCCCAAGACCGTAGGCGCTGTTAATTTTCGAAAGAATATTGATAGCTTAATAAAACCTACGTAGGCGACGTTATAGATATTTTATAACATCGTAAACGCTCATTACACAATGTAATGAGTGCTGTAATCACAACCAGAGGTTAATCCAAATGGCTTTAAATCTTCAAGACAAAAAAGCAATTGTTGCTGAAGTCAACGAAGCAGCCAGTGGTGCACTTTCTGCAGTTGTAGCTGATTCTCGTGGCGTTACTGTTGGCGCGATGACTTCTCTACGTAAACAAGCGCGTGAAGCGGGTGTTTACATGAGAGTTGTTCGTAACACTTTAGCACGTCGTGCAGTAGAAGGTACTCAGTACGAGTGTCTACAAGACACATTTACTGGTCCATCTCTACTTGCATTCTCTAACGAGCACCCAGGTGCTGCAGCGCGTCTTTTCAAAGACTTCGCTAAAGAGAATAAAGACTTCGAGATCAAAGCTGCTGCATTTGAAGGCGCAGTTACTGATGCTGATGTACTAGCGACACTACCAACTTACGACGAAGCTATCGCACGCCTAATGATGTGCATGAAAGAAGCTTCTGCTGGTAAACTGGTACGTACTATCGCTGCTGTTCGTGATCAAAAAGAAGAAGTTGCGGCATAAGCCCTGCTTTATTTGATTACAAAATAAATTATTGTTGACTTAAAAGAGAATTGTTATGTCTATTACTAACGAGCAAATCCTAGACGCAGTTGCAGAAATGTCTGTAATGCAAGTTGTTGAGCTTATCGAAGCTATGGAAGAGAAATTCGGTGTATCTGCTGCTGCTGCAGTTGTTGCTGGTGGCGCTGCTGCTGAAGCTGCTGAAGAGCAAACTGAATTTGACGTAATCCTAACTGCTGTTGGCGGAAACAAAGTTTCTGTAATCAAAGCAGTACGTGGCGCTACAGGTCTAGGCCTTAAAGAAGCTAAGGGTCTAGTAGACTCAGCTCCTGCTGCACTTAAAGAAGGCGTTGACAAAGCTGAAGCTGAAGCTCTAAAAGCGACTCTAGAAGAAGCTGGCGCGACTGTTGAAGTTAAGTAATTATTACTTGATTTCTTAGCCGCAAGGCTAATGGCTGGTGGTTTATTAACCACCGGCCTTTTTGCGCTGTAGGGCTTTGATGAATTTTCCCGCTGTTTAACCATCATTGTCTGAGCAAAAAACCAATTCATATTTTCGAAATGATTGGTAACTACAGTAAACAGCTGTTAGTCACTACCCCCTCTGCTGAGTGTTTTGGGTAGTTTGGGTCACTTATCAGCGAGCTGAGGAACCCCATGGTTTACTCTTATACCGAGAAAAAGCGCATCCGTAAGGATTTTGGTACTCGTCCACAAGTTTTGGACATTCCATACCTGTTATCGATCCAGCTCGATTCGTTCGACAAATTTATCGAACAGGATCCTGAGGGGCAATACGGTCTTGAGGCTGCTTTTCGTTCTGTTTTTCCAATTCAGAGCTACAACGGCAATTCCGAGCTGCAATACGTTAGCTACCGTCTTGGTGAGCCAGTTTTTGATGTTAAAGAATGTCAAATTCGTGGTGTAACTTATTCAAAACCTCTACGCGTAAAATTGCGCCTAGTTATCTTTGATAGAGATGCACCTGCAGGCACCGTAAAAGACATTAAAGAACAAGAAGTCTACATGGGCGAAATTCCGCTTATGACAGACAATGGTACTTTTGTAATCAATGGTACCGAGAGGGTTATCGTATCCCAGCTGCACCGAAGCCCAGGCGTGTTCTTCGACAGCGATAAGGGTAAAACCCACTCATCGGGTAAAGTTCTTTATAACGCACGTGTAATTCCTTACCGCGGCTCATGGTTAGACTTTGAGTTCGACCCTAAGGATAACTTATTCGTACGTATCGACCGTCGTCGTAAGCTACCTGCTTCAATCATCCTTCGTGCACTTGGTAAATCGACGGAAGAGATCCTAGATCTGTTCTTCGACAAAGTGAACTTCGAAGTGAAAGACCAAACTCTATTAATGGAGTTGGTTCCTGATCGTCTACGTGGTGAAACTGCGTCATTCGACATTGAAGCGAACGGTAAGACTTACGTTGAGACTGGTCGTCGAGTTACTGCTCGTCATATTCGTCAACTTGAAAAAGATGGCGTTGAGCACATCGAAGTACCAGTAGAGTATATCGTTGAAAAAGTTGCTGCTAAAGATTACATCAATGAAGCAACTGGCGAGATAATCGTTGGCGCAAACCAAGAGATTACACTAGAGGCACTTGCTAACCTTTCTCAAGCAGGTCACAAAGCTCTAGAAGTACTGTTCACGAATGACCTAGACCATGGTCCATTCATGTCAGACACTCTACGTGCAGATAGCACAGTAGATCGCATCTCTGCATTGGTAGAAATCTACCGCATGATGCGTCCTGGCGAGCCACCAACGAAAGAAGCTGCAGAATCATTGTTCGAAAGCCTATTCTTCTCTGAAGATCGTTACGACCTATCAACTGTAGGCCGTATGAAATTCAACAGCTCTATCGAGCGTGAAGAAGAAGAAGAGCGCGGTACTCTGGATGAATCAGACATCATTGAAGTGATGAAGAAACTGATCGGCATCCGTAACGGTAAAGGCGAAGTGGACGATATCGACCACCTTGGTAACCGTCGTATCCGTTCTGTAGGTGAAATGGCAGAAAACCAATTCCGAGTTGGTCTAGTTCGTGTAGAACGTGCTGTTAAAGAACGTCTAAGCCTTGGTGACCTTGATGCAATCATGCCTCAAGATCTTATCAACGCTAAACCGATCTCTGCTGCAGTTAAAGAATTCTTTGGCTCTTCACAGCTTTCACAGTTCATGGACCAAAACAACCCATTGTCAGAAGTTACGCACAAACGTCGTATCTCTGCTTTAGGTCCAGGCGGTCTAACTCGTGAACGCGCAGGCTTTGAAGTACGTGACGTTCACGTAACTCACTACGGTCGTCTATGTCCGATCGAAACGCCTGAAGGTCCAAACATCGGTCTAATTAACTCGCTATCTGCGTTTGCGCGTTGTAACGATTACGGTTTCCTAGAAACTCCGTACCGTCGCGTTGTAGATGGTGTAGTAACAGAAGAAGTTGATTACCTGTCGGCAATCCAGGAAGGTCAATTCGTTATCGCACAGGCAAATACGGTTCTTACTGAAGAAGCGACGTTTGCTGATGAGCTAATCACTGCTCGTCAAAAAGGTGAATCTGGTCTTCACCCACGCGATCACGTTGACTACATGGACGTTGCGACAAACCAAGTAGTATCTATCGCTGCTTCGCTTATCCCGTTCCTAGAACACGATGATGCGAACCGTGCATTGATGGGTGCGAACATGCAACGTCAAGCTGTACCAACACTTAAGGCTGATAAGCCTCTAGTAGGTACTGGTATTGAACGTAACATCGCAGTTGACTCTGGTGTTACAGCGGTTGCTAAACGTGGTGGTCAAGTTCAGTCTGTTGATGCTTCTCGTATCGTAGTTAAGGTTAACGAAGATGAATTGGTACCTGGCGAAGCTGGTATCGATATCTACAACCTAACTAAGTACACGCGTTCGAACCAAAACACATGTATTAACCAGCGTCCAACTGTACTTCCTGGTGAGCCAGTTGCACGCGGCGATGTTCTTGCTGATGGTCCTTCAACTGACCTTGGTGAACTTGCTCTTGGTCAAAACATGCGTATCGCGTTCATGCCTTGGAATGGTTACAACTTCGAAGACTCGATCTTAGTATCTGAGCGCGTAGTTCAAGAAGACCGTTTCACGACAATCCACATCCAAGAACTATCTTGTGTGGCTCGTGATACTAAGCTGGGCTCTGAAGAGATCACAGCTGATATTCCAAACGTAGGTGAGTCTGCTCTGTCTAAACTAGACGAGTCAGGTATCGTTTACATTGGTGCTGAAGTTAAGGGTGGCGACATCCTAGTTGGTAAAGTGACACCTAAAGGTGAAACTCAACTGACTCCTGAAGAGAAGCTACTACGTGCTATCTTCGGTGAGAAAGCATCTGATGTTAAAGATACTTCTCTACGTGTACCAAACTCTGTTTCGGGTACTATCATTGATGTACAAGTCTTCACTCGCGATGGCGTAGAGAAAGACAAACGTGCACTTGAAATCGAACAGATGCAGCTTAAAGAAGCTAAGAAAGACCTAACTGAAGAGTTCCAAATTCTTGAGGGTGGCCTTCTTAACCGTGTTAAAGCTGTACTTCTGTCTGGTGGTTACTCTGAAGCTAAGCTTGATACTATCGGTCGTAAGCAATGGCTAGAGCAAGTTCTAGAAGACGATGCGCTACAAACACAGCTTGAGCAACTTGCTGAGCAGTGGGATGAGCTAAAAGCAGACTTCGATAAGAAGTTTGAAACTAAGCGTCGTAAAATCACTCAAGGTGATGATCTAGCGCCTGGCGTTCTTAAGATTGTTAAAGTTTACCTAGCGGTTAAACGTCGTATCCAGCCTGGTGATAAGATGGCCGGTCGTCACGGTAACAAAGGTGTAATCTCTAAGATTAACCCTGTTGAAGACATGCCATACGATGAGAAAGGTCAGCCTGTAGACATCGTACTTAACCCGCTGGGTGTACCATCGCGTATGAACATCGGTCAGATCCTAGAAGTTCACTTAGGTTTGGCTGCGAAAGGTATCGGTGACAAGATCAACCAAATGGTTAAGGAACAGCAAGAACTTCATAAGTTCCGTGAGTTCCTACAGAAGGTTTATGATCTTGGTGATACTCGTCAGAAAGTTGATATTGCTGAACTATCTGATGATCAGGTTCGTACACTGATTAAGAACCTACGTGGCGGTCTACCGATTGCTACTCCTGTGTTCGATGGTGCTTCTGAGTCTCTAATCAAAGAACTACTTAAACTGGGTGATCTGCCAGAATCTGGTCAGCTTAAACTGTTTGATGGTCGTACTGGTGATTCGTTTGAGCGTCCTGTAACTGTTGGTTACATGTACATGCTGAAACTGAACCACTTGGTTGATGACAAGATGCATGCTCGTTCAACTGGTTCTTACAGCCTAGTAACTCAGCAACCACTTGGTGGTAAAGCTCAGTTCGGTGGTCAGCGTTTCGGTGAGATGGAAGTATGGGCACTAGAAGCATACGGTGCTGCATATACTCTACAAGAAATGCTAACAGTTAAGTCAGATGACGTTAACGGCCGTACTAAGATGTATAAGAACATCGTAGATGGTAACCATAGCATGGAACCTGGCATGCCAGAGTCGTTCAACGTACTGTTGAAAGAGATTCGCTCGCTAGGTATCAACATCGAGCTAGAAGACGAAGAGTAATCCCTCTTTTTTAAAAGAAGATTGGATTACTTGGTAAAGGGGGCTCACTTTAGTCGGTGAGCTCCTTTAACTCCTTACAGGAGCTGAACGTGAAAGACTTATTAAACTTTCTAAAAGCACAGCATAAGACCGAAGAATTTGATGCAATCAAAATCGGTCTATCTTCACCAGACACGATCCGTTCGTGGTCTTTTGGTGAAGTTAAAAAGCCAGAAACAATTAACTATCGTACGTTCAAACCTGAACGTGATGGTCTGTTCTGTGCTCGTATTTTTGGTCCAGTTAAAGATTACGAATGTCTTTGTGGCAAATACAAGCGCCTGAAGCACCGTGGTGTTATCTGTGAGAAGTGTGGCGTTGAAGTTACACAGACTAAAGTTCGTCGTGACCGTATGGGCCACATCGAGCTAGCTTCACCAGTTGCTCACATCTGGTTCCTAAAATCACTACCGTCTCGTATCGGTCTACTAATGGATATCCCTCTGCGTGATATCGAACGTGTTCTTTACTTCGAAATGTACGTAGTAACTGAACCGGGTATGACTGATCTAGAAAAATCTCAGATGCTTACTGAAGAAGAGTATCTGGATCGTCTAGAAGAGTGGGGTGACGAATTCACTGCTAAGATGGGTGCTGAAGCGATCAAAGATCTGCTTTCAACAATGGACCTTCATCAAGAAGTGGAAGAAATGCGCGAAGAGTTAGAAACAACTAACTCAGAAACTAAGCGTAAGAAAGTTACTAAGCGTTTGAAGCTAGTTGAAGCATTCATCTCTTCAGGCAATAAGCCTGAGTGGATGATCTTAACTGTACTTCCAGTGCTACCGCCAGATCTACGTCCTCTAGTTCCACTAGATGGCGGTCGTTTTGCGACTTCAGATCTGAACGACCTTTACCGTCGTGTGATCAACCGTAACAACCGTTTGAAGCGTCTTCTAGAGCTAGCTGCTCCGGACATCATCGTACGTAACGAAAAGCGTATGCTGCAAGAGTCTGTTGATGCACTTCTAGATAACGGCCGTCGCGGTCGTGCGATCACAGGTTCTAACAAGCGTCCTCTGAAATCTCTTGCTGATATGATCAAGGGTAAACAAGGTCGTTTCCGTCAGAACCTTCTAGGTAAACGTGTAGACTACTCTGGCCGTTCTGTAATCACAGTAGGTCCATACCTTCGTCTACATCAGTGTGGTCTTCCTAAGAAGATGGCACTTGAGCTATTTAAACCATTCATCTACAGCAAGTTAGAAACTCGTGGCATGGCTACGACAATCAAAGCTGCTAAGAAAATGGTAGAGCGCGAAGAAGCGATCGTTTGGGATATCCTAGACGAAGTTATCCGCGAACACCCAGTACTGCTTAACCGTGCACCTACACTTCACCGTCTAGGTATCCAAGCGTTTGAACCAGTACTAATCGAAGGTAAAGCGATTCAGCTTCACCCACTAGTGTGTGCGGCATATAACGCCGACTTCGATGGTGACCAAATGGCTGTACACGTGCCTCTAACTTTAGAAGCACAGCTAGAAGCTCGTACCCTAATGATGTCGACGAATAACATTCTGTCGCCAGCATCAGGTGATCCGATCATCGTTCCTTCTCAGGATGTTGTATTGGGTCTTTACTACATGACACGTGACAAGATCAACGTGAAAGGTGAAGGTATGTACCTTGCTGGCCCTGCTGAGGCTGAAAAGGCATACCGTACTAAGACTGCTGAGCTTCACGCTCGCGTTAAAGTGCGTATCACTGAAACTGTAGTAGATGAAGACGGCAATAGCACTACGAACACTGGTCTAGTTGACACGACTGTAGGTCGTGCAATGCTGTGGCAGATCGTTCCATCAGGTCTACCGTTTAGCATCGTTAACCAAAAGCTAGGTAAGAAGCAAATTTCTAACCTGCTTAACGAGTGTTACCGTAAGCTTGGTCTAAAAGATACAGTAGTATTTGCTGACCAAATCATGTACGCAGGTTTTGCATACGCGGCACTTTCTGGTGTTTCTGTAGGTATCAACGATATGGTTGTACCTCAAGCTAAATACGATGAAATTGAATCTGCGGAAGAAGAAGTTCGTGAAATCCAAGAACAATTCCAATCTGGTCTTGTTACTGCGGGTGAGCGTTACAACAAAGTTATCGATATCTGGGCGTCTACGAACGACCGTGTTGCGAAAGCAATGATGGATAACCTATCTTCTGAAACAGTTATCAACCGTGATGGCGAAGAAGAACAGCAAGAATCGTTCAACAGCATCTACATGATGGCCGATTCAGGCGCACGTGGTTCTGCAGCTCAGATTCGTCAGCTAGCAGGTATGCGTGGTCTGATGGCGCGTCCAGATGGTTCAATCATCGAAACGCCGATCACAGCGAACTTTAAAGAAGGTCTAAACGTCCTTCAGTACTTTATCTCAACGCACGGTGCTCGTAAGGGTCTTGCGGATACAGCACTGAAAACAGCAAACTCGGGTTACCTAACTCGTCGTCTAGTAGACGTTGCTCAAGACGTTGTAGTACACGAACATGACTGTGGCACGCATGAAGGTATCGACATGATGCCTCACATCGAAGGTGGTGACGTTAAAGTTGCACTTTCTGAGCTTGCTCTAGGTCGTGTAGTAGCTGAAGACGTTCTTAAGCCTGGTACTGAAGATGTACTGATTCCACGTAATACTCTGATTGATGAGAAGTGGTGTCAAATCATGGAAGACAACTCTGTAGATAGCATGAAAGTGCGCTCAGTTGTTACCTGTGATGCAGACTTCGGTTGTTGTGCACAGTGTTACGGTCGTGACCTAGCACGTGGCCACCTAGTGAACCAAGGTGAAGCAGTTGGTGTTATCGCTGCACAATCTATCGGTGAACCGGGTACACAGCTAACGATGCGTACGTTCCACATCGGTGGTGCGGCATCTACTGCAGCAGCAGAGAACAGCATCCAAGCTAAGACAACTGGTACTGTGAAACTTCACAATGCTAAGTTCGTAGTAAACAAAGACAAGAAACTGGTTATCACTTCTCGTGCATCTGAGATGACGATTGTTGATGAATTCGGCCGTACTAAAGAGAAGCACAAACTTCCTTACGGTTCGATGCTTACCAAAGGCGACAACGCAGCAGTAACTGCTGGTGAAGTTGTAGCTAACTGGGAAGCGCATACCATGCCAATCATCACTGAAGTGGCAGGTCGTATCCAATTCGTAGATATGATCGATGGTATTACAGTTTCTCGTCAAACTGACGATCTAACTGGTCTTTCTTCAAGTGAAGTAACAGACGCAGCAGCTCGCCCAGCAGCAGGTAAAGATATGCGTCCAGCTATCAAACTTGTTGATGAGCAAGGTAACGACGTAATGATCCCTGGTACTGATATGCCAGCTCACTACTTCCTACCTGGCAAAGCGATTGTAAACATCGAAGATGGCGCTGAAGTTGGCATTGGTGACACACTATCTCGTATCCCTCAAAAATCGAGCGGAAACAAAGATATCACCGGTGGTCTACCACGCGTAGCTGACCTATTCGAAGCTCGTAAGCCTAAAGAGCCTGCGATCCTTGCTGAGCACACAGGTACTGTGTCTTTCGGTAAAGAAACGAAAGGTAAGCGTCGTCTAGTAATCACTCGTGAAGGCGGTGACGCTTACGAAGAGATGATTCCTAAGCATCGTCAATTGAACGTGTTTGAAGGTGAGAAGATTGAGCGTGGTGATGTAATCGCTGACGGTCCTGAAACTCCACACGATATCCTGCGTCTACGTGGTATCCACGCTGTGACTCAGTACATCGCGAACGAAGTTCAAGAAGTTTACCGCTTACAAGGCGTAAAGATTAACGATAAGCACATTGAGACTATCGTTCGTCAAATGCTACGTAAGTGTACGATCACTCACTCTGGTGATTCTGAGTTCTTACCTGGTGAACAGGTTGAGTACCACAATGTTAAGATTGCTAACCGTAAGCTAGAAGCTGAAGGTAAAGAACTAGTACGTTTCGAACGTGACCTACTAGGTATTACTAAAGCATCGCTTGCAACTGAGTCATTCATCTCAGCAGCATCTTTCCAAGAAACGACTCGCGTACTAACAGAAGCTGCGGTTTCTGGTAAGCGTGATGACCTTCGTGGTCTGAAAGAGAACGTTATTGTTGGTCGTCTGATTCCAGCTGGTACTGGTTTCGCATACCACCAAGATCGTCAGAAGCAACGTGAAGAGCAAGCAGGTCCGTCAGCTGAACAAGCTACCGATAACCTAGCAGCACTTCTAAATGCTGGTTTCTCTTCAGAAGAGTAATTCTTCAGAAGCGAATTTTTCTTACGAGTAATCGTTAAGAGATAAAAAGGCACCTTAGGGTGCCTTTTTTGTTTTCGGCGTTTTATATTTTTAGTATTTGAGCTTCAAATGAGCACGAACTGCTAATTAATAATTAACAGACAATAAAAAAGCTTGTGAAAATCACAAGCTTTACAATCATACCCATTAAGCATTAAGCATTAAGCATTAAGCATTAAGCATTAAGCATTAAGCACCTGGTGGTACTGCCAAGCTATCCGCGATTTGTTGTATGAGTTGATCTTCGACCTCAAATCTCGCTTCGATGATTTCTCCTATAAGAGATAAATCACTGTCAAAATCGGCTAGCTCATCTGTAGCGGTAATTGCAGCATACTTGTCAGTGAAGTTAAGCAGGGGATCCGTAGTTAATACAATATGCCCATAGCTTTGGTTAATCTCATCAGTTGCTTCAAAACCTGTAGACTGCCACTTGTTCATTACCATGTCGTAAATTTTAAAGTGACCTTCAGAGATATAGTCGACAAGGTGTTGGCAAAAATTTTGTAGTTCCGCAGGGGAAGGGAGTTCAGAAAGTGTGCTTGCTTTAGCTGAGCTCGGCTGAAGAGCCGCAAGCTTGCAATATTCAACAATTAGAGATTGTCGAGTTTCTAACCAATGATCGATGACTTCATTTGAGCCACCCCACTGTTCTTGTACTTGCTTGAATTTATTTAGCATGACCATGTCCTCATGATCTGACCACAGCCTTGTGATCGTATGAATTGCCGCAACAGGGGTCCGTTTCATTACTCAATTACTAAAAGTAATAGCTTGAATTATTCTATGCCACAACCCTAGTATGAAATTAGATTGCCAGTAAAATGAATGAACTGCAAGCAATGAGGGGGTGAGATGTTAAAAAAAAGTGACATTGATAAGTCTAAGTTAGCGTATTGGTGTGTGGTATCGGGAAGTGATATTTGGGTGGTGAATGATGAACTCCCATTTGGAACGGCACAGAGCTTAGGCTTGTCTCATGAATTGGCTATTTGCATTGGTCAGTACAATGACAAACCAGTGTACTGGGTAAATGACGCAGAATTAAATCAATCGCTAGAATTGACTTCATTACGAGAATTATTGCATTGGTCTGAATCCAAGTTTTTATTAGCAAGTAAAGCGATTCAGTACGGACATATGTCTCAAAGTATGCGTTTTTGCCCACAATGTGGAGGACGAAATTTTTTAAATCATAATCAAATCGCAATGCAGTGCGGGGAATGCCGAACATTACATTACCCGAGGATCTTCCCGTGCATAATCGTAGCGGTTCGTCATGATAATAAAATTTTATTAGCTCAGCACCCGCGTCATAAGGCTGGGATGTATACCGTCATCGCTGGCTTTTTAGAGGTCGGTGAAACAGTAGAGCAGTGTGTCGCGCGTGAGGTGAAAGAAGAGACAGGGATTGATGTCGATAATATCCGTTACTTTGGTAGCCAACCTTGGGCATTCCCTTCGAGCATGATGTTGGGCTTTTTTGCGGATTATGCTGGGGGAGTGGTAAAGCCAGACTACAGTGAGCTTTCTGATGCTCGCTGGTTTGAGGTAAATGAACTTCCTGAAGTTGCTCCTCATGGTACTATTGCTCGACAGCTTATAGATAAAACGGTAGAAGACGCCGCTTCATGATTGTTGCTTAATACGGCTCTATGATTTGCTATTACCGTTCATTCTGTTTCTGTAGTGATACTCGGCTTTGTTGCTGCTGAGATTGACGTGAAAAAGACAAAAAAAACCCTCCACAAGTGGAGGGGGTAAGTAAGATGTCGTTATGAGATGCTGAGTACAAAATACTCAGTTTATTATTGTAATTTTCGCTAGCGAACAAATATTTAACATGCGCCTATATAGGGTGCAAATTAACCATTGATTTAAAAGTTAATAACTTGATCTAGGTTGCAAAGCACACAGCTTTTGCGACCCAATCGGTGTTAGAATGCTTAACTTCAAAAATAGACAAGATTGAATTGGAATTTAACGGAATGACTGAACTAAAGAATGACCGCTATTTACGCGCACTGTTAAAGCAACCTGTTGATTGCACTCCTGTATGGATGATGCGTCAAGCAGGCCGCTATCTTCCTGAATATAAAGCGACTCGTGCTGAAGCAGGCGATTTTATGTCACTGTGTAAAAATGCAGAATTGGCGTCAGAAGTAACACTTCAACCTTTACGCCGCTTCCCTCTAGATGCTGCAATCTTGTTCTCTGATATTTTAACGATCCCTGATGCTATGGGGCTTGGTCTTTACTTTGAAACGGGCGAAGGTCCTAAATTTGAACGCCCTATCACATGTAAAGCTGACGTAGAGAAGATCGGTTTACCGGATCCAGAGGGTGAGCTTCAGTACGTAATGAATGCTGTTCGTCAGATCCGTAAAGACCTGAAAGGCGAAGTGCCATTGATTGGCTTCTCTGGTAGCCCATGGACACTTGCGACTTACATGGTTGAAGGTAGCAGCTCTAAAGCGTTTACTAAGATTAAGAAGATGATGTATGCAGAACCGCAAACTCTGCACCTACTTCTAGACAAGCTAGCAGATACGGTTATTGAATACCTAAACGCGCAAATTAAAGCGGGTGCTCAATCGGTCATGGTATTTGATACATGGGGTGGTGTACTTACTCCGCGTGACTACAACCTGTTCTCTCTTCAGTACATGCATAAAATCGTTGATGGTCTAATTCGTGAAAACGAAGGTCGTCGTGTACCTGTAACTCTGTTTACTAAGAACGGTGGCATGTGGCTTGAGTCTATCGCAGCAACAGGCTGTGATGCAGTGGGTCTAGATTGGACAATCAATATTCAAGACGCGAAAGCTCGAATCGGAGATAAAGTTGCTCTACAAGGCAACATGGACCCATCTATCCTTTATGCTCAGCCTGAGCGTATTCGTGAAGAAGTGGGCACTATCCTAGAAGGTTTTGGTGATGGTGGAACAGGGCATGTATTTAACCTTGGTCATGGTATTCACCTAGATGTGCCACCTGAGAATGCTGGTGTATTCGTTGACGCTGTTCACGAACTATCTAAGCCTTACCACAAGTAATTCTGAGTAAGATTATTGAAAGCGTTGCCGGGAAACCTGCAGCGCTTTTTTATTATCTGTTATCGGCAATATGCCTATTTTATTTTTCGGTGTAGCTCGCTCTCGCTAGGTATTTGGAGCATGGTAGGCTAATTGCTTTGAGACGTGTTCTTGGATGTAAGGAATGACGTCATCCAAAAACCATGGGTTCTTTTTAAGCCAGATATTATTTCGAGGAGAAGGGTGGGGTAGAGGGACATAATTTGGCGCCCACTTTTGCCATTGCTTTACCGTATCAGTCAGCGTGTTTGGTTTCTCATCTAAATAGTGCTTCTGTGCATATTGCCCAATAAGTAATGTCATTTTGATATTTGGTAAACATTCAATTACCCGCTTGTGCCATAAAGGCGCACATTCTTTTCTTGGAGGAAGGTCGCCACTCTTTCCTTTACCTGGATAACAAAGCCCCATAGGAACGATTGCGATTTTATGTGGGTCATAAAAAGTCGCTTTATCTATTTTTAGCCAGGCTCTTAACCTCTCACCGCTGGCATCATTCCATGGGATTGATGATTCATGCACTTTCACCCCTGGAGCTTGCCCGATGATAAGCAGAGTAGCGTCCGGGTGAGCTTGAATGACTGGGTTAGCCCCTAGTTGTAACTCTGGCTCACAAACACGGCATGAGCGAATTTCTGAAAGTAGATCGTCAAACATAAGCCTTCATCGTTGAATGAGTTATGGCGCTAATTAAAAGTTAATACCCTTTATCAAAATCGATAAGGTTATTGAGTTGGAAGCCATCTCGCCATAATTGGTAGTTTTTAGCGAAAATATTTACAACCTGGCGTGGTTCGCTGAGTGCCGCGATATGTGGTGTGATTGTAATTTTTGTTATCCCCCAAAAAGGATGATCGGTAGAAAGAGGTTCTTGCTCGAATACATCGAGGAAAGCATGATCTACCCAGCGATTTTTTAACGCTAATAGCAGAGCTTTATTATCCAGAGAGCTTCCTCTACCTACGTTAAAGAGCAAGCAATTTCTACAGAATCCCAATGTTTGCTCATTAAGCAAATATTGAGTGTCTGGAGTAGCCGGTAAAGTGTTCACGACGATATCGGCTTGCTCTAAAGCAGCCTTAATCTCATTAATATGGAAGGTATCTTTAAAGCTTAAGCTCTTAGAAGGGATGCCTGTACGATTAATACCAATAGTATGAATACCTAATGCAGAAGCCGCATGAGCTAAATGACTACCGATTGTTCCTGTACCTAAGATAACCATCACCTTACCAGTGAGCGAAGTATACAAATGGGGCTGCCATAGGCGCTCTTTTTGTTGCTGGTGGTAAGTTTGGAAATGGCGATAATGATGGATACTATAACCGAGAACATATTCAGCAATCGCAGGACCAAATATCCCTTTAACATTGGTTAATGTGTAATCCTTACGAAGGTTTGGATCGGTAAGAGCATTAATTCCAGCATAAGTGCTTTGTAGCCAGTCAAGTTGTGAAAAGTCGTCTAAGATAGAGGTAACCAATGGCGGAGAAGCCAAAACTATTTGTGCTTCTTTAGGGGATGAACAGATCTCAAGGTCAGGTAAGGCTTGGTTTTGAATGAGCTGTTTATAAGTATCATCATGTTCTGTCGCTATATAGAGCTTATTCGTGAAATTGTTCATAGACCTACCTTTTTTCCCTAGAGTTTATCAAGTACACTTCCGCTGTCTTTTTCTGCAATTATTGAGTGACTATGCTACAGAATCCACTGCAGGTTCGTCTTGAAAAGTTAGAACCTTGGCAACAAATCACCTTCATGGCGTGCTTATGTGAGCGTATGTACCCTAACTATGCCATGTTTTGTGATAATACAAAATTTGCTGAAGCGCGCATTTATCGTGATGTGTTAGACAGTGTTTGGGAAATCTTGACTGTTAAAACTGCAAAAGTAAATTTTGAACGCCAATTGGAGAAAGTGGAAGAGTTGTTCCCTAGCTCTGATGATTTCGATTTTTATGGTGTCTACCCTGCGATGGACGCTTGCCAAGGTTTATCAACTCTACTTCATGGTTTGTTAGACAGAGAATTCTTGTTTGAATCAATGATTAAATTGAGCCACCAATCAGTGAAAACAGTAGCTGATTTAGAATTTGCTCAAGGCTCTGATGAAATCACAAATGAGAACCAGAAAGAGAATGAAGCGGTTTGTGAAGAGTGGGATGTCCAGTGGGCTATTTTCCGCCCATTACGTGAAACGACAGAGCGTGATATCGAGTTGATTAAAGATTTACGTTTAGAATTACGTGAAGACCCTGTTAGTAATATCGGTGTGACATTATAAATCAGGCTGTTCCTACTAATAAAAAAGGCTCCGATGGGAGCCTTTTTTATTATCTTATTTTAATGTCTCAGGAGAATCTTTTATTTCAGTAGGTTTCTCTTTAATGACTTCATCTTCGTCATCATCACGGCTCTCAATCACTCCGTGTGTTTCCTTCCATTTCTCCCAGCGTTGGAAAGCAAGCTCTTGCATGTCGGTGTTCTTATCAGCTTCGTCGACGATCTCTTCACCGAGTAGATGCTCAAAGATATCTTCCAGCGTAATAATTCCTTGAACGGTACCATATTCGTCAACAACAAGAGCAAGTTGCAAGCGGTTAGCCATCATCTGGTCAAATGCTTTAACTAACCCTAGGTTGTTGAGAAGGACATGAATAGGTCTCATCACTTCGCCGAGCTTCTTCTGACCGCAGCCTGCTTGCTGTAAACGAAATAGCTCTAAGCGGTGAACAAAGCCAATGATATTGTCGCTTTGCTCATCAAATACAAGAGGTCGAGAGAATGGTGTATCTTTGTGTTGCTCTAAGAACTCATCAACACTCATCTCTGCATCAACGCGAAATACAACCGGTCTTGGTGTCATAACGTGCGTTACCGCCACATCTTGAATACCAAGTAAGTTACTTAGAATTTTAGATTCACCTTCAGCGAACTCACCACTTTCTTTTGCCAAAATCGCCATAGCAGAAAGTTCATCACGCATTTTTGGCTGTTGATGACCTCTCGCAAGACGTTTGGTGATTTGCTCAGAGAACCAAACAAACGGTGTTAAGAAAAAGACCATCCAGCGTAAAACAGTCGCTGACATTGGAGCTAGTTGTCGCCAGTACGTTGCACCAATGGTTTTAGGTACGATTTCAGATAGAACCAAAATAGCCAAAGTCAGTACGGCTGAGAATACACCTAGCCATTGGCTACCAAAT
This sequence comes from Vibrio kagoshimensis, assembly GCF_050337535.1. Lineage (NCBI taxonomy): Bacteria > Pseudomonadati > Pseudomonadota > Gammaproteobacteria > Vibrionales > Vibrionaceae > Vibrio > Vibrio kagoshimensis. Next base: position 125,274 of record NZ_JAKJSZ010000013.1, on the reverse strand, counting down.
ACCACAGCAGCTTGTGCACCTGCTGTTGCCGCACCAATAGTATGTGCGATGGTGTTAAGAGTTAGGATAGATGCAAGTGGACGGTCGATATCAGTTTTAAGCTTACCTAAAGATTCTGCTGCAGGGTGCTCTTTTTGTTTCAGCTGAGCAATGTAGCTCGGGCTAATACTAAGTAGTACTGCTTCTAAAACAGAACAGATAAAAGAAATCCCGATAGCAACGGAAATGTAGATAGTTAGCAGCAGCATGTTTGCCCTTAATTAGATTGTACGCTTTAACAGCGATTCACCATGGATTATAGAGAACAAATTGTTTTTCGGACATCAATTATTTTCGCTTAAAGCCCCTTTAGATAAGGGCTGAGGGGAAGAAATAGGTAACAAATTGTGAGTTATTACTCATATTATGGCTAAAACTGCGGCATTAGAGCCAAAGATCGACGACAAACCTTTGCCAGACAGGGCATTTTTGTTTTAGAGTGAATTGAATTTAAAAATACAGAGAAGGGAAACCTAAATGAACAAGACTCAATTAATCGACTTTATTGCTGAAAAAGCGGACCTTTCTAAAGCTCAAGCTAAAGCAGCTCTAGAAGCGACCCTTGGTGGTGTGACTGATACACTAAAAGATGGCGAGCAAGTTCAGCTAATTGGTTTTGGTACTTTCAAAGTAAACCACCGTGCAGCTCGTACAGGTCGTAATCCAAAAACTGGCGATGAGATTCAAATCGCTGCTGCAAATGTTCCTGCATTTGTTGCTGGTAAAGCACTGAAAGATTCAGTGAAATAATCTAAACTGTACCGAGGTAGTCTATTTCTCACCTCGGTACAGGTTTTATGAATAAAGCATTTCTCTTAGCTTCACTATTATCGACATTTCTTCTTGGGTGCTCCTCATCCAATCCACGTCAAAACCTAGAACAATTTGAAACCTTTACAGGTGGACAAGTTATGGGCGATGCAACCAGCTTCTACTGGATCACTAATAAATTAACTAACCCTCATACTGCTTCTGATTATGTTGTCGTAGGTGATTACGGTTGGTACAAAAGTGATTACAGTTGGAAAGAAGGTGAGCTCAGGGAACTCGTACGCGAAGGCAAGCAACGAGATACTTCAAACACTTTAGTACCTTATCGAGTCCATATCCGTTTCAATAAAACGGGTGAGGCGGTTTACCAGCAGTATCGTATTGATGGTCGAGTTCTGCCAATCCAACCTGTCCAATTACAGCGTTATCAAAAAGAAGCGCAATCTGTCATTGATAACGCCACCAAGCAAAACGGCGATGGTTTAGAGCTGATGCAAGGTTACTGGGATGGTAAAACATTCGAGACATGTTCAGGTTCTGAATTTGAGAATCTAGAATTCAACCAAACTTTACCGAGTTTTGTGATTGAGCGTTTAGCAAGTGTGGATAGCTATGCTGCTTTTCTGGGACGTAAATATTTAAACAAAGTGTCAGTTGAAGAGTTGCTTATGTTATCGGAAGATAGCCAAGATTGTATTACCCGACCAGAACTGTTGCCGCAGTAGTTTTACCGTAATCACGTTGTCGCCATAGCTTCGGTGGAATAACGTTATTCTAATAACTAAGCCATCAGTTCAACTTATAATATGGCAATAAAAAAGGTGCATCTCAGCACCTTTTATATTTTAGAGAGTATTCTCTTATCTCTATGACTCTTGCTCGCGCGCAATCGCACGGTAACCAATGTCATTGCGGTGGAACATATCATTCCAGCTAACTTGCTTAGTTAAGGCGTAGGCGCGCTCCTGAGCTTCAGAAACCGTATTACCTAGTGCGGTTGCACAAAGTACACGACCACCGTTTGTCACAACATCGCCAGTTTCGTTATTCGCTGTACCTGCGTGGAAGATTTTTTGACCTTCAACTTCGCTTGTAGGAAGAGAAATAACATCACCTTTTGCATAATCAGCAGGGTAACCGCCAGCGGCAAGGACCACACCGATAGAAGCGCGAGGATCCCACTTAGATTCTGCTTCGTCTAGCTTTTCGTTAACAGCCATTAGACATAACTCAACTAGGTCTGATTCCATGCGCATCATGATTGGTTGCGTTTCCGGGTCACCAAAGCGGCAGTTGTATTCGATAACCTTTGGTGTGCCATCAGCATCAATCATTAGACCAGCGTAAAGGAAACCCGTGTAAGGCGCGCCTTCTGCATCCATACCACGTACCGTTGGGTAGATAACTTCTTCAAGGATGCGGTCGTGGATTTCTGGAGTAACGACAGGAGCAGGAGAGTAAGCACCCATGCCGCCAGTGTTAGGACCTGTGTCTTTGTCGCCAACACGTTTATGATCTTGGCTGGTGGCCATTGGCAGTACGCTTGCACCATCAACCATCACGATGAAACTTGCTTCTTCGCCTTCAAGGAACTCTTCAATGACTACGCGGCTACCAGCTTCACCAAATGCATTGCCCGCTAGCATGTCTTTGATTGCGTCTTCAGCTTCTTCAAGGGTCATCGCAACGATAACGCCTTTACCTGCCGCAAGACCGTCAGCTTTCACTACAATTGGAGCACCTTGCTCGCGTACGTAAGCAAGTGCTGGCTCAATCTCAGTGAAGTTTGCGTAGTAACCTGTTGGAATGTCATGGCGAGCGAGGAAGTCTTTAGTGAATGCTTTAGAACCTTCAAGCTGTGCAGCTGCTTGAGTTGGACCAAAGATAGGAAGGCCAACTTCGCGGAATGCATCAACCACACCAATAACTAGTGGTGCTTCAGGACCAACGATAGTCAGTTCGATTTTTTTCTCTTGAGCAAAAGCGACTAAACCAGCGATGTCTTCAACGCCGATGTTTACGTTTTCCAGTTTAGGCTCAAGCGCAGTACCTGCGTTACCTGGAGCAATGAATACAGTTTCAACGTTTGGATTTTGAGCTGCTTTCCAACCCAAAGCATGTTCTCTACCGCCAGCACCGATGATTAATACGTTCATGTTTCAATCCTTAAGTTTTTAATTCTTAAAAGCCCCTCAAATTTGAGAGGCTCGATAGCTACTAATCGTTTAGATAAACCAAATATTAGTGGCGGAAGTGACGCATGCCTGTGAAGATCATCGCCATGCCGTGTTCGTCTGCTGCAGCGATAACTTCGTCATCACGCATAGAACCGCCTGGTTGGATTACACACTTGATACCCGCTTCTGCTGCCGCGTCGATGCCGTCACGGAATGGGAAGAACGCATCAGATGCCATTACACAACCTTCAACCTGTAGACCTTCGTCTGCAGCCTTGATGCCTGCAATTTTAGCTGAGTAAACGCGGCTCATTTGGCCTGCGCCCACACCGATAGTCATGTCGCCTTTCGAGTAAACGATAGCGTTAGATTTAACGTACTTAGCTACTTTCCAGCAGAATAGAGCATCTTTCAATTCTTCAGCTGTTGGTTGACGCTTAGAAACCACTTTCAGGTCATCTTCAGACACCATGCCTTGATCGCGATCTTGTACTAGTAAGCCACCGTTAACGCGTTTCACGTCAAAACCAGTTGTCTTAGTTGTCCACTCACCACACTCAAGCAGGCGAAGATTTTTCTTAGCCGCTACGATTGCTACTGCTTCAGCAGAAACAGATGGTGCAATGATAACTTCAACGAATTGACGCTCAGTGATAGCCGTTGCTGTTGCAGCGTCTAGTTCACGGTTGAATGCGATGATGCCGCCAAATGCAGACGTTGGGTCTGTTTTGAATGCGCGGTCGTAAGCTTCTAGGATATCTGTACCTAGTGCTACACCACATGGGTTAGCGTGCTTAACGATTACACATGCTGGCTGGTCGAACTCTTTCACACATTCAAGCGCTGCATCAGTGTCAGCGATGTTGTTGTAAGAAAGCGCTTTGCCTTGGATTTGGCGAGCTGTAGAAACTGATGCTTCTTCAGGGTTTGCTTCAACGTAGAAAGCTGCTGCTTGGTGGCTGTTTTCACCGTAGCGCATGTCTTGCTTCTTCTCGAACTGTTGGTTGAACGTACGAGGGAATTTAGACTCTTCGTCGCCTTCTTTGTTCTCGCCGTAGCTAGGAACCATAGTGCCGAAGTAGTTAGCGATCATGCCGTCGTAAGAAGCCGTGTGTTCGAATGCTGCGATAGCGAGGTCGAAGCGAGTCTCTAGTGTTAGAGATTTCTCGTTCGCGTCCATTTCAGCCACAACGCGCTCGTAGTCGTGTGCGTTAACCACGATAGTTACGTCTTTGTGGTTTTTCGCTGCAGAGCGAACCATTGTTGGACCACCGATGTCGATGTTCTCAACAGCGTCAGCAAGGGTACAACCTTCTTTAGCAACGGTTTCTGCGAATGGGTATAGGTTTACAACAACCATATCTATAGGGTTGATACCGTGAGTTTCCATCACGTTATCATCTTGACCACGACGGCCTAGAACACCACCATGAACTTTTGGGTGCAGAGTCTTAACACGGCCATCCATCATTTCTGGGAAACCAGTGTAATCAGATACTTCTGTAACAGAGATGCCTTTTTCAGCAAGCAGGCGAGCAGTGCCACCAGTAGATAAGATATCTACACCACGGTTAGCAAGAGCTTGTGCAAATTCAACGATACCAGTTTTGTCTGATACGCTGATTAGAGCGCGGCGAATTGGACGAGCGTTATTCATGCTTCCATTTCCTCAAATTCATGGGGTTAAAATAAAGATATTTGCCAAAAAAGAACTTGTTTCTACCTTCCCACCTTAGGTTATTCTAGATACTGGTAAGAGATAAAATATTGGTCAGTTTTGGTAAAGACCTTTGGGGCGTTCTTATAATCAACATATAAGATAACCAACTCCAAATTTGATGGCGCAGATTCTAACTAATTTATTACAAAAAAGCTCGCGCAATCGTTTGGCATCTCAAAATTAATTAGAAAAAATGCCATTTCAGCTTCAAAAGTAACGAGATGGTTAATAGAAGAAGATAAACAAAGAGTCGAAATTATGTTTCAGATTGGTGAATTAGCAAAAAGATGTGGTGTTACTGCCGATACATTGCGCTTTTATGAAAAAAATAAACTGATTGCACCTGCGGGTAGGAGTGACTCAGGCTATCGTATTTACAGTGAAGAAAACCAAAAACAAGTCAGTTTCATTCTTAAAGCAAAAGAACTGGGTTTAAGCTTGGATGAAATCAGAGAGTTGCTGGAAATAAAGCTGGAAGCAACGGAGCATAGTTGCGCTGAAGTAAAAGCGATTACGACTGCCAAATTAGTTGTGATAGATGAAAAAATCAAAGAACTGGGAAGAATTAGAACGGCATTGAAGAAAATTAATGATGCTTGCTGTGGGCACGTGGATGATGATGCTAGTCATTGCTCGATATTAGGAGCATTTGCAAGTGAGGAGCATGAAGATTCGTGTTGTCAGCACGACAACATATAACAGGTCTAAGAAGCTTGAAGGATGTTGGCATTTAAAGGTGAGTCTATTTTGATAGTAGGTAAGTTATCATAATAAATAGTGACCTGATTACGACCTGTTTGCTTTGAGTAGTACATGGCTTTATCTGCTTGAACTAATAGTTCACGAACGGATGTGACCGTTGGGTTTAATTCAGCTAGCCCAATACTCACTGTAGGGTAGATGGTATGTCCATCAACAGTGCATGGTGTAGACTCTATACTCGTTCTGATTGCTTCTGCGGTACTGTAAGCTTCAATTGCACTGGTATTCGGCAGCACTATTCCAAACTCTTCGCCCCCTAAACGGCCAATGTAGTCGTTCGAGCGGATAGACTGTTGGCAAATGTGCGCAACTTGAGTGATTACCTCATCTCCAGACAAATGACCCACACGGTCGTTAATTTCTTTGAAATGGTCAATATCAATCATTAAGCAGGCTACGTTTTGCTTTTGTGATTGTTTCAGTTCATTTTCGAGAGCGAGTAAGAACGCTCTTCTATTCAAAATACCCGTTAGCTCATCAGTTTCAGATAACCTCTTGAGCTCGGCTTCGTGCAGGTAAGCTTCTGTTATGTCTTTTTCTTGCCAGAGTATATAAGGGGCGTTATTCGTATGTGTCAGTGGTTTTAGAGTAGATTCAAACCATCTTTCTTCGGTGTTGCTTAACGATTCCAATTCTTCAATAGAAAGCTGTAGTTGCTGACAAGGTGAAATGGAATAACGAAATTGTTTGAGCTCTCCGGATGCTAAAGCGTGTAATGCATGCTGCATTAATTGCTCCGCAAGAGATGGTGGGAGAAGCGTATTGATTGTGGGATTGTCAGGAAGCGCCGTAGAAAGGGGAATATGCCCAAAGCTTTCAATGATTAATCCATTCTTATCGATCAGCAGATGACGATCAGGAAGCTCGCTTAGCAAGGTGCTGAGCCATTCTTCCCTTTGCATATCAACCATGTAGCATCCCGAATATAAGAATAATCGACCATTATATCGGTCACTCGGGGGTTATCAATCCTAACGGATCACAAATTGGCTAATATTTGTTCATTTAATTTGTTTTACGTATAAAAAAACCGAATCCACAAAGTGAACTCGGTTTAAATCGAAAATTACGAAAGAACGATTAGTTCATGCCGTATTTTTTAAGCTTCTTGCGAAGAGTTCCGCGGTTAATACCCATCATAGTTGCTGCGCGAGTTTGGTTTCCGCGAGTGTACTGCATGATAGTGTCTAGTAGTGGCTGTTCCACTTCAGCTAATACTAGCTCGTATAACTCGCTGACTTCTTGACCGTTTAATTGAGCAAGGTAATTTTTCAATGATGCTTTAACTGAGTCACGTAGAGGCTTCTGCGTGATTTGGTCTTGTGATGTAACTGTCGTTACTGTCAATGCTTCTGAAGTCAGATTTTGTTCGAACATATTCGGTCTAGCTCTTCTCGTAATTATAGTGCAACGTGATCAAAATAACCTTCTAGCGCCTCAAGTTGCAGCTCAGCTGCCTCGAGAGCGTTGAAGGTACGGCGAAACTCATTCGCTTGTCCATGTTCTTTTAAATACCAACCCACATGCTTACGAGCAATGCGAGGGCCTAAAAACTCTCCATAAAATTCATGTAGAGCGTGAACATGACCAAGCATGATACTTTTCACTTCCTCAGTTGGAAGCTCTGGCATCGTGGTACCGTTTTCCAAATAGTGTAGGATTTCGTTAAAAATCCATGGGCGACCTTGGGCAGGGCGACCAATCATTAAAGCGTCCGCACCGGTGTACTCCAGTACAAACTTAGCTTTCTCTGGGCTATCGATATCACCATTAGCAATAACCGGTATCGAGACAGCTTGTTTTGCCGCTTTAATGTGTTTGTATTCTGCCTCTCCTTTGTACATACATGCGCGAGTTCTCCCATGGAGAGCAAGAGCTTGTATGCCGCAGTTTTCGGCTATTTTTGCTATGTGGACACAATTTCTGTTACTTGTGTCCCAACCCGTACGAGTTTTCAATGTTACTGGAACATCGACTGCATTCACGACCGCTTTCAAGATATCTTCAATGAGATCTGGATATTGGAGCAAAGCAGAGCCCGCGAGCTTTTTGTTTACTTTTTTAGCTGGGCAACCCATGTTGATATCGATGATTTGCGCACCGTTACCTACATTGAATTGCGCAGCTTCAGCCATCAGCTGTGGATCTGCACCAGCAATTTGTACAGAACGAATGCCCGATTCGCCTTCATGTACCATTCGCTGCTGAGACTTCGACGTTTTCCAAACTTTAGGATTGGAGGACATCATTTCACTGACTGCCATCCCCGCACCGTAGCGAAGACACAACTCTCGGAATGGTCTATCCGTCACGCCAGCCATAGGAGCAACGATTAGATTGTTCTTTAGTTGATAGTTTCCAATTTTCAAAACGTCATCACAGTTCTGTACTAGCAAGGGCGCGCATTTTACGCATTTTTTTGCTGCGTGAAAAGACTAATATTTGAGCATTTACAATTTGTTTTTGTAATTTGCATAAAATTCAATCAATTAGGCTGCAAAGTCTTGTCTAGCCTTGCTTGCGACCAGAGATTCGGCACCACTCAGTTTGAGAAGCTATCGGATCAATGTGAAGCTCGTCACGATAATAGTTCGCAACATCTTCCGCTTGTGTATCTAAAACACCCGACATTGCCAGTTGTCCGTTTGGTTTAACGAGACCTTTGATGATGCCTGATAGTTCACGAAGAGGTGCCGCTAAAATATTTGCTACGACCACGTCTGCGATTAAGCCTTCAGGTTGATCTTGAGGCATATACACTTCAAGTTGATCGACAACACCATTACGCTCGGCATTATCTTTAGAAGCGACTAAAGCTTGAGGATCAATGTCGATCCCAACTACTTTTTCTGCGCCCAGTTTGATCGCAGCGATCGCTAAAATGCCAGAGCCGCAACCAAAGTCGATAACGGTCTTACCTGTTAAGTCGATGCTTTCTAACCACTCAAGGCAAAGTGCGGTAGTAGCATGTGTACCAGTACCAAATGCAAGACCAGGGTCTAGTAGAACATTGACAGCTGTTGGATCTGGAACGTCACGCCAGCTTGGGCAAATCCATAGTCGTTCGCCAAACTGCATTGGGTGGAAGTTATCCATCCACTCTCGTTCCCAATCTTTATCTTCTAGCTGTTCAACTTTATAAGCGAAATCAGCAGGGAACACACCACTGGCTTTTATCTGCTGGATAACAAGCCCTGTATCAACCTCTGCGTCATATAAAGCGAGAATGTCACAGTCACCCCAAAGTCGAGTTTCACCCGGCAGAGGTTCAAATACAGGATTATCTTTAGCATCAAGGAAAGTTACAGAAAGAGCGCCAGTCTCTTCCATTAACATATCGCCAATTGTTTCGGCATTTTCATTGGTTGCATTGAGCTTGATTTGAATCCAAGGCATGGCTGCATCTTCTATGTGATAAAATTTGGATGGCGAGTCTAGCAGAAATTATGAGCAAGTTCACGAAAACACCAACGATAAAATAGGGGAATATCGATTGAATTTTTCAGACCGATAAAAACAAAAATGCTCACCGAAGTGAGCATTTTTAGTATTCTATAGGGAACACGTTACTGAAGGCTGGTTTCTATTGCAGACCAAGCTTCTTCTCAAGGTAGTGGATGTTTGCACCACCATGTTGGAAGTTTTCGTCGTTCATAATAGCCTGTTGAAGTTCAGTATTAACGTTAATGCCTTCAACAATCATCTCACCCAATGCGTTCTTCATACGAGCGATAGCGACATCACGGTTCTCACCGTAAGTGATCAGCTTACCAATCATTGAATCGTAGTGTGGTGGCACTGTGTAACCAGTGTAGATATGAGATTCCCAACGAACACCCATGCCGCCTGGAGCGTGGAAGCGTTCAATCTTACCTGGAGATGGTAGGAAACGAACTGGATCTTCCGCGTTGATACGACATTCGATTGAGTGACCGCGCAGCTTAATATCATCCTGTGTGAATGATAGAGGCTGACCCGCAGCAATGCGAAGTTGCTCTTTCACTAGGTCGATACCTGTTACCATTTCAGTAATCGTGTGCTCAACCTGAATACGAGTGTTCATTTCGATGAAGTAGAACTCACCGTTCTCGTATAGGAATTCAAATGTACCTGCACCGCGGTAGTCAATTTCAAGACATGCACGAGTACAACGGTCACCGATATACTTACGCATTTCTTCAGTGATGCCTGGCGCTGGTGCTTCTTCCACAACTTTCTGGTGGCGACGTTGCATTGAGCAGTCACGTTCACCAAGATGGATAGCATTACCTTGACCATCTGCAAGAACTTGAACTTCAATATGACGAGGGTTTTCAAGGAATTTTTCCATGTAAACCATATCGTTATTGAAGCAAGCTTTTGCTTCAGCACGAGTCATCGCGATAGCTTCTGTCAGTTCTGCTTCAGAACGAACAACACGCATACCACGACCGCCGCCGCCGCCAGAAGCTTTGATGATTACTGGGAAGCCAATACGCTTAGCGTGAGCTTTGTTTTTCGCTTCATCATCATCTAGTGGGCCATCTGAACCAGGAACACAAGGTACACCAGCTTTCTTCATTGAAGTGATAGCCGATACTTTGTCACCCATCATACGGATAGTTTCCGCTTTAGGACCAACAAAGATGAAGCCGCTACGTTCTACTTGTTCAGCAAAATCAGCGTTTTCAGATAGGAAACCATAGCCTGGGTGTACCGCAACTGCACCAGTTACTTCCGCTGCGCTAATAATGCGAGGGATGTTTAGGTAGCTGTCGATACCGCGAGCAGGACCAATACAAATTGTTTCGTCTGCAAGAAGTACGTGCTTAAGATCACGGTCAGCTGTTGAATGAACAGCAACGGTCTTAATGCCAAGCTCTTTACAGGCACGCAAAATACGCAGTGCAATTTCACCACGGTTCGCAATTACTAATTTATCTAACATAATGAGTGTTCTCTATTATTCGATAATTACTAGAGCTTGGTCGAACTCAACTGGTTGGCCGTCTTCAACTAGGATTGCTGTTACAACACCAGATTTATCAGCTTCGATTTGGTTCATCATTTTCATTGCTTCAACGATACATAGAGTTTCGCCAGCAGTTACAGATTGACCAACTTTAACGAATGGTTTTGCATCTGGGCTTGGTGCGCCGTAGAAAGTACCAACCATTGGAGAAAGAACTTGGTGACCAGCAGGAACTGCAGGTGCAGCTTCAACGACAGGAGCTGCCGCAACAGGAGTTGCTGCAACAGGAGCCGCTGCAACAGGAGCCGCTGCGTATTGAACAGGAGCTGCAGATACAGGGCTGTTACGACTGATTCGTACTGACTCTTCACCTTCAGAGATTTCTAGCTCAGAAATACCAGATTCTTCAACCAATTCGATTAGCTTTTTGATTTTGCGAATATCCATTGTTTCTTTCTCTTTATCTGTTGATTGACCTGACTCTATGACTGAGTAGGTAAGTATTAGTTCTGTCTTTAGACAGTTATTTTGACGTCAGCTTATTAATCGCTGCCATCAAAGCAAATTGATAACCTTGAGCACCTAAGCCACAAATCACACCTTCTGCTTTATCTGAAAGGTAAGAATGGTGGCGGAATGATTCACGTGCGTGAACATTCGATAGGTGTACTTCAATAAATGGTATCGCGACTCCTAATAATGCATCTCGCAACGCAACACTGGTATGAGTGAAAGCTGCTGGATTTATTATAATAAAATCAATGGACTGATAAGCACTGTGTATGGCTTCGATCAGTTCATACTCACGGTTAGATTGTAGGTGCGACAACTCGACGTCTTGCGCGTTTGCTTGCTCGGTTAAAGATTCAATAATCTGTTCGAGTGTTTGAGAACCATAGTGTGCAGGCTCTCGTAGTCCTAAAAGGTTAAGGTTTGGACCATTTAAAACTAGAATGCGTAACTTTGTAGACATCGTGAGGGTATCTTCCTATATCGTGACAACGAGTGCGAATGTTCCCATTTTATTTACAATTTAGACGTATTTACCAGAGGCGAAACGTCCAAATTTTCAAATTAGACCCAGATTATAGCTAATTCAGCGAAAATCGCAGCAAATTACTGGTCTAATCACCTATAGTTCAGGTCGGGAGTTGTTACTAACTTATCAAAAAAGGTTCACTACCTTAATTTTTGTGCGGATAATTGAGATCAAGATCAGGCACAAAAAAACCGCCACACAGGTGACGGTTTGTAAATGTTTCTGTTTTAAACAGCTTGTAAAAGCATAGTGTGAAGCTTGTTATGCAATTTCTGCTTTTTCAGCAATAAGCTTATCAACCACGCTAGGGTCGGCAAGAGTCGATGTATCGCCAAGGTTGCTGGTATCACCCGTTGCAATTTTACGTAGGATACGGCGCATAATTTTACCTGAGCGTGTTTTTGGTAAAGAGTCAGTCCAGTGCAGCACATCTGGCGTGGCTATCGGCCCAATCTCTTTTCTTACCCAGTCCTTCACTTCTTTATGAAGTTCAGCTGTAGGGAACTCACCGTCATTGAGTGTGATGTAAGCATAGATTGCTTGCCCCTTGATATCATGAGGAATACCAACAATGGCAGCTTCTGCTATTTTATCGAAAGCAACTAATGCAGATTCGATTTCCGCAGTACCCATACGGTGACCAGAGACGTTTAGTACGTCATCGACACGACCTGTGATCCAATAGTAGTCGTCTTCATCGCGTCGAGCACCATCACTTGTAAAGTACATACCTTTAAATGTAGAGAAATAGGTTTGCTCAAAACGTTCATGATCACCATAAACTGTACGCATTTGCCCTGGCCATGAATCAAGAATAACTAGATTACCGTCTGTAGCGCCTTCGATTATGTTCCCCATGTTATCAACAAGGGCTGGCTGAACACCAAAGAATGGGCGAGTTGCAGAACCTGGTTTCAGGTCAGTTGCTCCTGGAAGAGGGGCAATTAAGATACCGCCAGTTTCAGTTTGCCACCATGTATCGACAATCGGAGATTGCTCATTACCAATTGTTTTGTAATACCATTCCCAAGCTTCTGGGTTAATTGGCTCACCTACTGATCCCATAATGCGTAAGCTATCACGAGAAGTACCTTCAACGGCTTCATTACCTTTTGCCATCAATGCGCGAATCGCGGTTGGTGCGGTATAGAGGATATTCACTTGGTGCTTATCGACTACTTCGCTCATACGGCTAGTATTTGGGTAGTTTGGAACACCTTCAAACAAGATTGTTTTTGCACCATTCGCAAGTGGTCCGTAAACAAGGTAGGTGTGACCCGTGATCCAACCTACATCAGCAGTACACCAGAAGGTTTCGCCTTCTTGGTAATCAAAAACATACTTAAACGTCATTGCCGCGTAAACGAGGTAACCACCTGTAGTATGTAGAACCCCTTTTGGTTTACCTGTTGATCCTGAAGTATAAAGAATGAATAGCGGATCTTCGGCTTTCATTTCTTCCGGTTCACAGACCTCTGAAACTGTTGCTGTTGCTTCATGCCACCAAACATCACGATGTTCATGCCATTCCACATCGCCACCCGTACGTTTCATAACAATGACTTTCTCAATGTTTTTCACTTCTGGGTTGGTCAGTGCTTCATCAACGTTTTTCTTCAGTGGGACCGCTCTTCCGCCACGTACGCCTTCATCAGCTGTAATGACTACTTTTGAATCTGAATCAATGATTCGGCCTGATAGGGCTTCAGGAGAGAAACCGCCGAACACGACTGTGTGTACGGCACCAATTCGAGTACAAGCCAACATTGCTACGGCGGCTTCTGGAACCATTGGCATGTATAAACACACCACATCACCTTTGCGTACGCCTTGCTCTTTTAGAGCATTTGAAAACAGGCACACTTCTTTGTGTAATTCATTGAAGGTCAGTGTTTTATCATCGGCAGGGTCATCGCCTTCCCAAATAATAGCGACTTCGTCACCACGATCGGCTAGGTGACGATCAATACAGTTTGCTGAAACATTTAATGTCCCGTCTTCAAACCAGCGAATATCCACATGACCAGGATCGAATGAAGTGTTTTTTACTTGGGTGAAGGGTTTAATCCAATCTACTATTTTTCCGTGTTCACCCCAGAATCCTTCTGGGTCAGATACAGATTGCTGGTACATGGCTAGGTAAGTGTCATTATCCGCGTGTGTAGTTGCTTTGATATTGTCTTGTACTGGATAAACGTGGGCTTCACTCATTGCTTCTCTCCTTGTGCCTTCATTCCATGTGAACTGGGCAATTTCCGTTATGCGCTAATTCCGCTAGCTGTTTTTTAAACATGGCATTTATTTGAATTGTCTTTTATTGACTGCCTGTTGTGCTATCACTCTCGGCTAGGTGGGGAATTTCTACAATTAGACTTTAGGATGAGACGCCGCTTTCTACTTAAAAAATGGGGCGTTAAGTTTATAAAATAGCGACTTATGTTGAAATTTGCGAGATTGATCTAACGTTGATTATTAAGAGCTAGTTTTCAATGGGAAGAGTTGAAACGCGGTAAGTCACCGTGTTTTAAACGAACGAAGACCAAAGCGGCAGAGATAGCATCTTGTAGAGCGTCGTGCTTGTTGTTTTGCTGGGGAAGCCCAAGTTGTTTACAAATGGCGTCAAGACTTAAGTCGAAGTAGGAATTAGGCAAATGTTTTTCGAACTTGTCTTGGTAGAGCAAACTGACTTCAATGAGTTTGTTTGGCATGGGAAAACCGAGTTGCTTGATGCATGCTCGGTCCAATATCTTCTTGTCATATCGTATATGGTAGCCCACAAGCGGGCGGTTGCCGATAAAGTCGAGAAGTTCAATTAGAGCCTGTTTTTCTTCGATACCATTTTTAAGATCTTCATGACGAATCTTATGGATTTTGATAGAGCCAGAATCTAGAGATTGAGGAGCCCTAAGACGAACTTCGAAGGGTTGGCTGGTAATAATACGGTTGCCGATGATTTTTGTTGCCGCAATAGTGACAAGTTCTGCTCGGTTTGGATCCAGGCTGGTGGTTTCACAATCAAGTGATACATATTCACTTTGATGTGGGGCAGTAAAAAGCTCTCTGTAAGGCGAACCCTTTAGCTTGTAATGCCAGAACCGTCGAGTAAGCCCATTCATAGAAAGAGGCTCATGAAATGTCTTTGGCTTATCACAGGCAGCCTTTGGTTTATCACAGATAGTTTTTGGCTAATCATAGATAACCTTGGGCTCGCCATAGATAAATAGATATACATTGGCATAGCTTAATCACGAACTTGGTAGTGGTAACCAAGCCATTGTTTGAATTTTTTGACCACATGCAAACTATGGCGGAGTAAGTCTCGGTCTGATCTCTCCATTAATTTAATATCTAGCTTATTACTGCTGTGCTGCTGGGTGAGCCTTTGTGCCAATCTCCACTTAAAAAATTGTTTAAGTGCTTCACTTAAATTATCGGCTGTACTTTGTTCAAGAACCTTTCTCTCTACTAAGGCATTGATGCGGTCAAAGGTATTTTTATGAGGAATATTGTATTCCAAGCTTAATGCACGAATACCATGCACTATAGGGAAGATACCGCCTTGCTTGATATCCAAACCAGACTTCGATTTTTTTACATTACCAAAGAGTGTTAACGGGACTGAGAAATTCAGTGCAGGTCGGCAAAATTCAGTGAGGATTAACTCTTGCCCGGCCATTAATTCACTGAGGTGTTTCTGGATTGGTTCAAGTAATTCTTTATTACCGGCGACAGCGTGAGCATCTGCCATAATCGCAATGTCCATGACTTTTTCGGGTGTCGCTGAATGTACCCAATTGGAGAGTGTTTTTTTCCATTCGAGTTGGGAGTTCACCCATTTGGGATTATTGACCATTACGTTACCTGGGCAAAGAGGGTAGCCCAGCTGTTGCAAGGTGTGAGTCAGGTTTTCCATCACGTATTCGCATTGATGCCAATGCAGACCGTCTTGAATAATGAGTGCGTTATCTTGATCGGTTTTTAAAATTTGCTCTCCACGACCCTCAGACCCTAATACAACGAAACAGCAATGATTATGTAAAGCGGGTGGAACGACTAACTCAAAGGCCTTTTCAATTATTTGCTCATTAACGGCTGATATTAATTCCATGATAAACCGGGTACGAATACCATTATTTAAAAGACTCTCCACAAGTTGACGTTGTTTATTTGATGCGAGTGCAAGTTCTTCAATACTGGTTGCTCTCGCGATACGCAGAGTCAGAACGTGTGAGTGAGTGGAAAAGGCACTTAATATTTGAGTCATATCGAGCATGCCAATCGCTTCGCTGCCATCACAGACCATGACTCGTTTCATGCGGTTTCTTGTCATGGTAATCATGGCATTAAAAAGAAAGTCATCTTCCTCCACATGGAACACTGGAAAAGTCGCAATATCCCCCACGGGCGTATCAAGTGGGAGGTTATCTATCATAACTGCATGTAGCATATTGGTGCGGGTAACAATGGCATAAGGATAGGGCTTTGGAGTTCCTATAGTTCTAGGATCATCGTAGGCCAAATGCACCAGTGCTGAATCTAATCCGCTTTCTTTTAATGCTTGAGTCACTTGATTGATTGGCTGTTCTGGAGTGAGGATCAGTGGCGGGTGATAAATAGAACTATCAACTTTGGTAAGAATAAACTCCGCCAAGTTTTGTTGCTCTTGAGCTTCTTTAATAAGCTGTTTGCGTTTAGCAAGGTTGTTATCAAAGTAAGCGGCAAATTGCCCGTTCTCGTTGTAAAGCTCTAAAAAGACATGAGAAGGGAGCAGATAGCTTAAGGTGTCCTCGAGAGCGATATATTGGTGCTTTACCTGCTCATTGAATTGGCTTCTTACATCAAAAATATCGTCATTGGCGTAGTGCGCGTAAATTTCTTTGTTGTCAGGCGATCGTTCTTCAACGGCACCTTTAATCAGTATATGCAGGTGGTGGCTCGGTTTATTGGCCTCAACGATGACTTCTTGCTCTCGATAGTATGCGACATCCAATGAAGAACGTAAGGTCAATTGTTCGCTTTCGGATAAACGATCAAAAGGCGGAGACTGCATATTAAATTTATCAGGCATCATCGTCGCACAATAAAGGAGTGATGATCTCAGTTTGCCAAAAATCGAGTGGAGCGCTAGACGACTTTAGTCTAGAAAACAAAGAAGCTGAATCTAGATAGTTATGAAGCTTAGGTTAAATAGTAATTAAGCTTAAGTAAGGTAGTGGTGAATCGATGAGTTTAAAGGGCAATATTGGCTTCCATATTTCTAATACGGAAATTTGCAACGTCGTTTTATTCCCTTTTTCGTAAGCAATAAGCTAGGCATAATTCATCAATGCTCTTTTCTGTCTTCTTTAATAGGTCTTCGCGATGCAAAACCCTTCACCTTATGGCTGGATATCTCAGTATTTTCTTGGCTTTTTCTTTGCCTATGGCGTTTATCTGCCATTTTGGGCGCTGTGGTTTGAAGACCAAGGTGTTGCGCCAAGCGACATTGGTATTTTAATTGGTGCTGGTTTTGCGACTCGTTGTGTCGCTAACTTTGTTATCACACCACGCATTCATAAAGTTGAGCACTTAATCCCTGCTTTACGATGGTTGAGCCTCGCTGCATTAATTTTCGTAGGTTTTCATTTCTTTACTGGAGGCAGTTTTGCACTAATGCTGCTGGCTACGGTTCTGTTTAATTTATGCTGCGGTCCTATCGTTCCTTTATCAGATGCGATGGCGAACTATTACAGCCGAATTAAGCTATTGGACTATGGGCGCACTCGTTTGTGGGGCTCTATTGCTTTCATTGCTGGTTCAACGGTTGTGGGCTTCTTAGTCGCTGAGTTTGGCACTGAAATGATTTTGTATACGGCATTAGCTGGCGTGCTTTTTTCTTTAGTGCTGTGCATGCGTAATCCAAGCATTATGCCAGTAACACAGCAAGAAGAAGAGGCGACAAGACCTAAGCTGATGCAGTTGCTGCGTGAACCTTCAGTAGTGAAGTTTTTAACGCTAATGGCTTTGATCCAAGGTAGCCATGCGGCTTACTACAGCTTTAGTGCGATTTACTGGAAAGAAGCAGGACACTCGGAAGCGATTATAGGTTACCTGTGGAGCTTAGGTGTTGTTGCGGAAGTCGCGGTATTTGCATTCAGTAAGCGATTATTTTCAGGCTGGACTCTACGTACTTTATTCGTTATCGCGTCAATTGGTGTTATGGCTCGTTGGGGGATCACCGCTTCGACCACAGCTATCTTCGCATTAGTCATGGTTCAGTTATTACACGGTGTGACTTTTGCGATGGCACATATTGCTGCTATCCAATACATTCAATCAGAAAAGCCAAGCAAAATGGTCGCACTCCAGGCTTTATACAACGCAATTCCATTGGGTGCATTCATTGCGCTGATGACCACTCTGAGTGGTTGGGGCTACGAATTATGGGGCGCTGATATTTTCTGGTTTATGGCGGCAATGGGTGTTCTTGCTCTGTTTATCAAGGTTGATGAGAAACACTCAGTAACAGATGTAAACAGTAAAACGAAAGCGGAGCCTGAAGCACAGAATTAGAGCGTTCAGATTGTGTTCGCCCTCTATCCTTAGTTTAATAAACTTTGCTCAATTAAAGCCTGCACATTGCAGGCTTTTTCATAAGGATATGAATGAATGCAAGGTAGGCTTATATGCAAGGTTGGATAGTCGTTCCAGTATCACTCGCGTACTTAGGCGTATTATTTCTTATTGCTTGGTATGGAGATAGGCAGACTCGCTGGTTATCTCGTTGGCGACCATGGATCTACAGCCTTTCCATTGCGGTGTACTGTACTTCATGGACCTTCTACGGAACGGTTGGTCAGGCAAGCAATAACCCTTGGTCTTTTTTACCCATCTATCTCGCTCCCATCCTTGTTTTTACTTTGGGTTGGCGAGTCTTAGCGCGTTTGATTTTGATCGCGAAACGGGAGCACATTACCTCAATTGCTGACTTTATCGCGGCTCGTTACGGAAAGTCGCAAGGGCTAGCTGTGGCTGTTACCTTAATTGCGGTTGTGGGTATTCTGCCTTATATCGCTTTGCAGCTACGCGGTATTACCATGGGGCTCGATATTGTTGCCCCAAACCTTGCTCATGATTTTGGTTATCAGGACTACCATGTTTCTTGGTTTGTGGTTGGGGCATTAGCCATTTTTACCATGTTATTTGGTACCAGACATATCGATAATACAGAGCATCACCGCGGTATGATGATGGCGGTGGCATTTGAATCCATCGTTAAGCTGGTGGCTTTTCTTATCGTGGGTATTTTCATCATTTATCTAGCGTTAAGCAGCAATGAAATCAACTTACTGGATGTCGCTTCTTCCACTTACAAGCCGCCTAATATTCCTACGTTAGCCATCCACACAGTGCTCACTATGCTGGCTATCGTCTGTTTGCCTCGCCAATTTCATACCATGGTAGTAGAAAACGAGAGACCACAAGATCTGCATACGGCTCGTTGGTTATTTCCTCTCTACCTTATTTTAATGGGATTGTTTGTTTTACCCATTGCTTGGGCTGGGCAAGGGTTGTTAACGACTATGCCAGCAGATACTTATGTCATCAGTGTGCCAATGGAAGTTGGGGCTAATCACATTGCACTATTGGCATTTCTTGGAGGTACGTCAGCCGCCAGTGGTATGGTTATCGTATCGACAATTGCACTTGCGATAATGGTTTCAAATGATTTAGTGATGCCGTTATTACTGCGTCGTATGCGTTTATCGCAACGAACTCACCGACACTTTTCCGGCTTACTGCTTATTATTCGTCGGGCGCTGATTTTACTGTTGTTGCTCGGTGCGTGGGGGTTCTATCAGGCTTTAGATAGTATCCACTCACTTTCTGCCATTGGCTTCTTATCGTTTGCAGCCATTGCTCAATTTGCCCCTGCATTAATCGGCGGCATGTACTGGCGTTTGGGTAATCGTAAAGGTGTCTATGTCGGTTTAATGTTTGGATTCCTAATTTGGCTTATTACTCTGATGAGCCAAACCAGCATGCTTGCCGGAGATGGTGAAACTAACTTATTGCTATGGTTGATTACCCCGCCACAAATATTGAGTGGTTGGGAAATCAGTAGCTCAGATTGGGGAATCGTCCTCAGTGTGAGTGTGAATACTTTATGTTATGTCGCGGTGTCGTTACTGACGCGCCCAAGCCTAAGTGAACGCTTACAATCGGCATCTTTCATTGGCACACCGTTGCCTGAAAATGAAAACATCAGCTTGTATCAAGGGCGTGTCACGGTTGCCGAATTGGAGATGCTAGCGTCCCGTTTTGTTGGACGACCACGAGCTAAGTCTGCTTTTCAAACTTACTGGCAGCAGCAAGGTCCTCCTTTGTTACCTAATCAGCAAGCGCCTGAAAGTTTGATTCGCCATGCTGAAAGGGTGCTCGCTGGTGTATTTGGAGCTTCGTCTGCCAAGTTAGTACTTACTTCTGCTTTGCAAGGCAGAAACATGCAGCTTGAAGAAGTGGCGACCATTGTGGATGAAGCATCAGAGCTTTATGACTTTAGCCGGGGCTTACTACAAGGTGCAATCGAGCACATTGGACAAGGCATTGCTGTAATTGATAAGCAAATGCGCTTGGTGGCGTGGAATCAGCGTTATCTAGAGTTATTTGAATTCCCCGCAGGTTTGATACAAGTTGGTCGACCGATCTCAGATGTCATTCGCCATAATGCTGAACAAGGCTTGTGTGGTCCCGGCGATCCTGAAGATCATGTTCGTCGCCGTGTGTACCACTTGGAGCAAGGTACTCGGCATACCTCTTCGAGAATTCGTGCTGACGGTCGAGTGATTGAGGTTCAAGGTAATCCAATGCCTGGCGGTGGGTTTGTGATGAGTTTTACCGATATCACGGTATTCAGGCAAGCCGAACAGGCACTTAAAGAAGCCAACGAAAGTTTGGAATCTAGGGTTCACGAGCGTACTCAAGAGCTTGAAAAACTTAACCATCGATTAGTGAAAGCAACCAAAAAATCTGAATTGGAATCCCAATCAAAAACGAGGTTTTTAGCAGCCGTGAGCCATGATCTCATGCAACCACTTAATGCGGCTCGCTTGTTTGCCTCTTCATTATCTGAAGTGGCTAAAGATTCTGAAGTGAAGCAGCTGTCTTCCCACATTGAAAGTGCACTTGGGGCTGCTGAAGATTTGATTGGCGATTTGCTGGATATTTCTCGTTTGGAGTCAGGAAAATTAGAAACTCATGTGCATGCGTTTTCAATTAATGATGTGCTATCCAATCTTAATGCTGAATTCAGCGCGCTGGCTAAGCAACAAAACATACAATTTGAGATGATTCCTTCATCATTATTTATTGAGTCTGACCCTAAATTATTGAGACGTGTAATTCAGAACTTTTTAACTAATGCTTTCCGCTATAACCCGAGAGGAAAAGTGGTGTTGGGTGCTCGCCGTGTGAATGGGCAAGTTCGTATTGATGTATGGGATAACGGAACGGGTATTGATGAAGATAAGCAGCAAGAAATTTTTGAAGAGTTTACTCGTGGTAGCCAAGTCCGTGCTGATCAAGGATTAGGGTTAGGGCTCGCAATTTCAAAAGGGATTGCGCACGTTTTAGATCATCATATCTCTATGCGATCGTGGCCAGGTGAAGGGAGCGTCTTTTCTATCACTCTTAACCGAGCGGAAAAAATTATTGCGCCTCAGATTGTTCAAACCGTCACGCCGACCAGCGACTTAGATCATTTGAAAGTGTTATGCGTGGATAATGAACCTGAAATTTTAGTGGGGATGGAGAATTTAATTGGCAGGTGGGGCTGTGAAATTAAAACGGCAACAGATTTGGTTCAAAGCCTAAAAGCTTTGGATGATGACTGGATTCCAGATGTGATTTTCTCTGACTATAGGCTAGACAATGGTCGAACTGGGTTAGAAGTGCTGCAACAGTGCCGACTGCGCCTTGGTAATAACTTTGAAGGAGTCATTATTAGTGCAGATAGAACGGATGACATGATGTCTGCGATCAAAGGAAACGGTTTTGGATTCATAGCTAAGCCTGTTAAACCATTAAAACTAAGAGCCATTTTGAATCGACTTGCTTAGGCTTTTTAAGAGTAAGAGTACAAACAGAAAGAAGGTCTCACTTGAGACCTTCTTTTTATTGAATCGTAGTTAACTTAAATCACGGATAACCTAATCCGCGATACCGCCTTGAGTTAGCTTGGTTGGATCAAGTAAGCGAGCTAACTCTTCTCGGCTTAAATCTGTTTCCTGTTCTGCGACATCTAAAATTGGGCGCCCTTCTTTATAGGCTTTTTTGGCAATGTCAGCCGCTTTTAAATAACCAATCACAGGGTTAAGAGCGGTGACTAATATTGGGTTTTTAGAAAGTGCTGAATCTAAGTTATCTTGTCTAACTGTAAATGTAGCGATGGCTTTATCTGCTAAGGAAACGGCACTATTGGATAGCAGCTCAATGCTTTCCAAAATATTGTGTGCAATCACAGGCAGCATCACATTGAGTTGGAAGTTGCCTGATTGCCCAGCAATGGTAATGGTAGTGTCATTGCCAATGACTTGAGCTGAAGCCATGGCAGCCGCTTCGGGAATCACAGGGTTCACTTTGCCTGGCATTATAGAAGAACCAGGCTGCAAAGCTTGCAACTCAATTTCGCCAAGACCAGCAAGAGGACCTGAATTCATCCAGCGAAGATCGTTCGAGATCTTCATGATCGCGACTGCCGCTGTTTTAAGCTGGCCAGATAATGCGACGATCGCATCTTGGCTACTTAGGTTGAAAAAGAAGTTGTCGCTTGCTGTGAGCTTAAGCTTCGTGGCTTGAGATAGGTTATCTGCAAACTTACTAGCGAAACGCGGATCGGCATTGATCCCTGTTCCAACGGCTGTCCCGCCTTGAGCTAGAGCTGTGACAGAAGCAAGGCTATGTTCAATTCCTTGCTGGGCATGTTCAATTTGATATTTCCACCCACCCAGTTCTTGAGAAAAAGTGATCGGCATGGCATCCATTAGGTGCGTGCGCCCTGTTTTTACCACGTTAGATAACTCTGACTGCTTGGTTTCTAGCACTGATGTTAGGTGATTTAAAGCGGGCAATAGTTGTTTTTGAACAGCCATGACTACGCTCACTTGGATAGCAGTAGGCACTACATCATTACTGCTTTGCCCCATGTTTACGTGATCATTCGGGTTCACGTTGCCACCAAGTTGGGTAGAAGCGAGAGTGGCGATTACCTCATTAGCATTCATGTTTGAGCTAGTCCCGGAGCCCGTTTGATATACATCGATAGGGAAGTGATCAAGATGGTCGCCATCAATAATTTCTTGGCTCGCATCGATAATTGCAGCAGCAATATCACCTTCCAATAAGCCTAGTTGAGCATTGGTACTCGCCGCTGATTGCTTGATGTAGGCGAGAGCTTGAATGAAGCGAGTTGGCATAGTGTGCGAGCTGAAAGAGAAGTTATCTACTGCTCGCTGAGTTTGTGCTTGGTATAGCGCATTTTTAGGTACATGGACTTCACCCATGCTGTCCGTTTCAATTCTGTATTCTTGGGTCATCTTCTATCCTTGTTAGCCAAGTGGTGCTTGGACTTGTTGTAATTTTCTATGTAGGGATTGGTAGCGAGCATTACCTTCAACTTGTTGGCAGTAGTGTCGTTTTAAACAATAAAGAGGTGAGTAAATAGAATCGAGGCAGACTCGGCGGAAGATCATGCTGCGCTGAGGAGATTCGATTGCTTCAATCAAATGGAGGAAGATCTGACGTAAAAATAGTTCACAAAGTAAGATGTTTTCGTTTTCAGCGTGTTTTTCATAATAGGAAGCAAGTGTTATCCCGCAGTGGATATATTCTTGAATAACGTCGGGCTCAAAACCCGCTGAAGTCGTGGGTGCCGTAAAGCGATCTTGTGCTTTGTAAAACATTGAGTAGAGAATTTTTTGCTCTTCCATAGAAAGTTCTTCCATAAAAATCTTTCGATAATGTAATGATAATTATTATCGTTTGGGTTTTTAAACACAACCTCTTTATAAAAGAAAAGCCGATGCTATCAGCATCGGCTTCAGGTCGTTTCAATTTGAATCCCTACAATCCAACTTGAATCTTATATTTTCACTAGGTCTTAGTGGTCGTGAGCTTCACCTGCACCTTTAGGGTAACGGATGTTCTCAACCATCTCTTGTACATCTTGTGGAACTTCAGCTGTTACTTTATTCACTGCAATTGATACTACAAAGTTTAGACACATACCTAGCGTACCGATGCCTTCTGGGCTGATACCAAACCACCAGTTTTCAGGTGTGCTTGCTGCTGGGTTAATGAACTTGAAGTAAATGATGTAGCTTGCTGTGAAGGCAATACCCGTTAACATACCTGCGATTGCGCCTTCCTTGTTCATCTTCTTATAGAAGATACCTAGGATGATTGCAGGGAAGAAGGATGCTGCCGCTAAGCCGAATGCAAATGCCACTACTTGAGCTACGAAACCTGGAGGGTTAATACCTAAGTAACCCGCCCCGACAATTGCGACCATTGCTGCAATACGTGCGGCTAATAGCTCTTGTTTGTCGGTCATGTTTGGTCTGAAGCCTTTCTTCAGTAAATCATGAGAGATAGACGTTGAGATAACCAGTAGTAGACCTGCAGCAGTTGATAGTGCAGCGGCTAAGCCACCTGCAGCCAGTAGTGCTACAACCCAGTTTGGTAGTTTCGCAAGTTCTGGTGAAGCCAGTACGATGATGTCGCGGTTAATCTTCATCTCGTTGCGTTCATCACCCGAGTAGAACATTTTGCCATCGCCGTTCTTATCTTCCCAACCAACTAGACCAGTGCTTTCCCAGTTTTGGTACCAGCTTGGTGCTTCTGCTGCTGGAACACCTTGCATGTCAGGACCATTGATAGTTTCGATCATGTTTACACGAGCGAATGCTGCAACACCTGGTGCTGTTGTGTATAGCAAAGAGATGAACAGTAGTGCCCAACCTGCTGAGATACGAGCATCACGTACACGTGGTACTGTGAAGAAACGAATGATTACGTGTGGAAGACCTGCAGTACCAACCATTAGAGCCGCACAGATGAAGAATACATCCACCATGCTCTTGTTACCTTCGGTATAGGCGGTAAATCCGAGTTCTTCGGTTAGCCCATCCAGTTTATCTAGTAGATAAACATCGGTACCTGAAAGTGTTGAACCCATACCAACTTGTGGAAGTGGGTTACCAGTCATCATGATTGATGTGAAGATTGCTGGGACAAGGAAGGCGAAAATGAGGACACAGAATTGAGCTACCTGCGTATAAGTGATGCCTTTCATGCCGCCAAGTACAGCATAGAAGAAAACAATACCCATACCAATGATGATACCTAGGTTAATGTCGACTTCTAAGAAACGGGAGAATACTACGCCCACACCACGCATTTGACCTGCTACGTAGGTAAACGATACGAAGATTGCACAAAATACAGCAACCATACGCGCGGTTCTTGAGTAGTAACGCTCACCGATGAAATCTGGAACCGTAAACTGACCAAACTTACGTAGGTAAGGAGCTAAACATAGAGCAAGTAGTACATAACCACCAGTCCAACCCATAAGGTAAACCGCACCGTCATACCCTACGAATGAAATGATACCAGCCATTGAAATAAATGATGCAGCTGACATCCAGTCTGCAGCGGTTGCCATACCATTCGCAACAGGGTGTACACCACCGCCAGCTACGTAGAACTCACTGGTTGATCCCGCGCGAGCCCAGATTGCGATGCCGATATAAACTGCGAAAGTAATACCGACGAGAATAAACGTCCAAGTTTGAATATCCATGTTCTAGCCTCTAGTCTTCCTGTACGTTATATTTTTTGTCGAGCGCATTCATGCGAACAACGTAAATAAATATCAGCGCCACGAAGGTATAAATGGAGCCTTGTTGGGCGAACCAAAAACCTAGCTTGAAACCGCCAAATTGAATGGTGTTAAGAGCATCCACAAATAAGATGCCTGCGCCGTAAGACACTACAAACCATACCGCGAGTAGTGTTCCCATAATTCCCAAGTTTTCCTTCCAGTAGGCTTGAGCATGTTCTGTCGATTCGAACGCCATTGCCTTCTCCTTAATTCCGTTTCAGTAAAAACTGTTTCTGTAGAAAATTACCATGTTAACGTAATGTTACGATTTAAAAGATAACAAGGATAAGTCAATAACTCTGTGCAACTTTAGTCGGGCTAATAAAAGCGTAAGATCACCACTTAATGGGGCTTTAAGGGAAGTCGGCAATGAAAGTGTGATGTTAATTTGTTGTTAAATTAGCCAAAGGTCTAAGGTTGAGGGGGCTTTGAAGGGATCTTTTGAGCAATTAAATGAAAATTACTGAAAATAAACGGCAGGCAGGGGCATGGAACATAGGTGTATTTATGCATTATAAGGGCTAAATAAGAGAAGCTTCAGTATAAATGGCTAAGTATGAAAAGGGTTAAGAATGAAAGGGGCTAAGTGCGAGAAGAACTCTTAGTAGAAAACCTTAAGAATAAGAAAAATTGATCTCTAAATTTGAGAATATCTGAGTTTTAGACAAGTACGGCTTACAAGGAAGATTGCCCTCAATCACCGGCTTAGTCATTGAGGGCAACATTTTTAAATTGGTTAAAGGATTACATGTAAAAATCTTTAATACCGAGCAGTAAGTTATTCACTGCTACTGCTGCAAGAATAAGCCCCATTACACGGCTGATAATAGCAGCTCCTGCATTACCAATGACCTTTTGGATGCTGTTCGCTGCTAGTAAAAGCAGTAAAGTAATGACTAAGACACCGAGCATCACACCGGCAGTAATACTCTGATCAATCAAAGAAAAGCGGTGGTTATCAGTCAACATAACAATAGCCATCATTGCTCCGGGAGAAGCAATGGATGGAATAGCTAATGGGTAGACAGCCAAATCAGCTAGTTGAGAATGGCTGACTTCCTCAGAGATTTTTTGTTCTTGTTCGGGTTTGCTTTCCCCAAAAATCATAGATAACGCAAACAGTAATAAAACAAGCCCACCCGCCGCTTGAAATGCAGGAAGTGGAATTTGCATGGCCTCAAGAAGAAGTTGCCCAGCGATAAGGAAAAACAATAAAACGCCAGCAGATATCGCCACGGCTTTCAAAGCCACTTTGCGTCTTTGTGCAGGGGTTAAGCGTTGAGTTTGAGATAAGTAGACAGGTACAGAGCCAATTGGGTCAATAACAGCCCAAAGAACAACAAACTGAGTAATGATGATACTAGTAAGCAAAGTAAATCTCCCAGAGTTACGGACAGAGGGATAAAGATTGCTAGGGCAGCAATCTCATTCATTATAGCGTCTGTTATTCTCTTTAAGTCATCACAATGTGAGAGCTGAAAAAGACATTCAATTCAGCTCAGATATTGTGATGTTATTTACTGCTCGGTTTCCATCTGCTGTAGAAGGATGACGGCTTGAGTGCGGTTTTTTACGTCCAGTTTACGGAAGATTGCAGTCATGTGTGCCTTGATAGTTGCTTCTGAAACATTTAACTCGTACGCGATTTGCTTATTGAGTAAACCATCCGAAAGCATGCCGAGCACTTTGTATTGCTGAGGGGTGAGGGTGGATATTTTCTCCGCTAGATCGTTACATGCAGCGTTATTAGTAATCAGACCTTCAGGGTAGAAAGGGTCACCGTTTAATACTTGGTTTAATGCACTGACCAATTCTCGCATGTCACTCGATTTCGGAATAAATCCAAAAGCTCCGTGGCTTTTTACTTGGGTAACGACGCTGGCGTCTTCACTGGCAGAAATCACGACAATAGGTAAATCTGGGTATTCTGCTCTCAATTGAATAAGCCCTGACATGCCATTTGCACCAGGCATTTTGAGATCAAGCAGTAATAGATCGGGCTCATCTTCTTTTTTAAGGAGGGTCAGTAGTGCATTGAGTGAGTCTGCTTCAAGTAAATTAGCCCCGCTTATCGCCATATGAACCGACTGAAATAGAGCGTTGCGAAAAAGAGGGTGGTCATCAGCAATGATAATGGTGTAGGTCGAGTCCATGACATTTTACACTTTTAACAATTTAGTTAACTTTTATTATTATCTTGATTGGATATGCGGACAATATTTATACACTAAAAGTCTGAACCATATCGACTTTTAACGTGAACTAGCTTGATTATGAATCAGTAATTGAAAGGTAGATAAAGAAAACCGCAATTCTAAGAGTATTATTAAGTACTTATAGAAATGCGGTTCTTTTAAATTTGCTCTTTAGTTTCGGCTTTGGAAGCTTATTGATTCGCTTCGAGCGGGTAGGTATTCATATGCCTTAGGAATTTTTCAGCATTCATAAAGCCAGTCACGCGAGCATTTGGAACATGGTTACCCTTACTGTCCCAGAACTCGATAGTGGGTAGCCCAAGTACTTGTAATTGACCTAATAATTCAATGTCTTGAGGTAGGCTTTTGGTGACATCAGCTTGAAGTAAAATAAAGTTACCCAACTTCTTCTCTACATCTTGCTGGTGGAAGGTGTATTTCTCAAATTCCTTACATGCCACGCACCAATCAGCGTAGAAATCGAGCATCACAGGTTTACCTTGGGTTTTTGCATTTATTAGCTGTTGCTCTAAGTCAGCGATGTTACTGATTTGAATAAATTGCACTTGTGCTTGTTCTACCTGTACTGATTTTTCTGAAAACCAGTAGTTGAGCGCAGGCTGCGCTGAAACAAACAATCCAAGTATTGCAATAATTCCCACAGCACTTTGTTTCCACTCTCCAAATGGCAGAGAATTCTTAGAATGGTAAAGCCAACCAAATGCGATAAAGCCTAAAGTAGACCACAGTACTGTTGCCCAAAATTCAGGAATAATTCGTTCCAGTAAGAAGATAGGAGCGGCAAGCAAAATGAAACCAAACGCGACTTTCACTTTATCCATCCAATTACCTGCTTTTGGCAGAAGCTTATTACCAAACACGGCCACTAATATAAGTGGAATTCCCATGCCCATTGCAAGTGCGTAAAGCGCAATGGCACCAGTAAACAAGTCACCACTTTGTGCGACATACAAAAGAGCGCCAGAAAGTGGGGCAGTAGTACAAGGTGAACATACTAAACCAGAGATAGCCCCCATAGCGAAGACACCTAAAGTATTGCCACCTTGTTGCTTGTTGCTTTGATTGTTTAACCAAGTTTGGATACTGCTTGGCAATTGCAGGTTGTACAAGCCAAACATCGACATTGCCAAAGTGACAAACAATAAGCTTAAGCCAATCAGGACATAAGGGTGCTGCATTGCGGCTTGAAATTGCATGCCAGCTGAAGCGACAACTAACCCCAATAATGTGTAGGTGAGCGCCATACCTTGCACATAAATAAACGACAGCATTAATGCGCGACCTTGGCTCAATTTACCGCCACCCAGTACGATGCCAGTTAAAATTGGGTACATAGGTAAAACACAGGGAGTGAAAGCTAAACCAACACCTAGTGCTAGGAACAAGAAAGGTGTCCACCATGCATCCCCAAGCTTGTCTGCAAGGTTTGAGTCTTTCGATGATTCTGAAATCGAAGGAGTTTGGTTATTTGAGCTGGATAAATTCTGATTACTTTGAGTCTTTTTAGTTGTGTTATCTGTGCTCGCAGTATTAACTTTCGCGTCTGTTGATAATGAACTTCCAGCGGATGAGTCCGCTTTAAAAGGCTCGATATCAATAACACGAGTTTCAGGAGGGTAGCAGAAGCCTGCTTTAGCACAGCCTTGATATTGAACAATGAGTTTTGCACCTTCTTGATATTCAAGAAGCGGTATTTGAACAAAAAGAGGCTCTGTATAAATGCTCACTTCACCAAAAAATTCATCTTGGTAAGGTTGCCCATCCTCCATTTGCTCATCACCAATCAAGAGGTTTTCACCACTGAAAGCTATGCGATGTTGGTAGAGGTAGTATTCATCCTTCACTTGCCAATCAAGTAATATTTGATTGCCTTGCTGAAAGTGATTTAAAGGAAAAGCTTGGTCTACAGGAACAAATGTATTGCTCGATGTTAGGTTTAAGCTTGGTTCACTTTTTCCAAATAAAGCGAAAGCAGGGTTAGAGAGAGTAAGTAACCCGATAACCAGCAAAGAAATGAAAGCGCGCATAAAAAGATTCGTCAGTGTTAAGTTAAAAGTATCTTAACTTACTCAGACAGGATTATTGATGAATAAGTTTCAACTTGAGGCATATTTATACTGCATTGGGCTTTTTGAGAAAGATACAGATAAAGAAAAAGGAAGCCGAAGCTTCCTTTATGTTTTTATTACCGGGACTCACTGAGTCAATCGGAAACTAGATAAGTAGACCACCGAATGCAAAACCTAGCGCTACAGACGTTGCAATAGTCACAACACCCGGAATAAAGAATGGGTGGTTGAATACGTAGTTACCGATACGTGTAGAACCTGTGTCATCCATCTCAACTGCTGCCAATAATGTTGGGTAAGTTGGAAGTACGAACAGTGCACTTACCGCAGCAAATGACGCAACGGCTGTTAGTGGTGCTACACCAATTGCAAGAGCAGCTGGCATTAGTGCAACCGTTGTTGCGCCTTGTGAGTAAAGCAGCATAGAAGCGAAGAACAGAACTAGTGCTAGCATCCATGGGTAGTCAGCCAGTAGAGCGCCTGCTACGTCTTTGATTTCAGCAACGTGTGCGTTTACAAACGTTGAGCCTAGCCAAGCCACACCAAGTACACATACACACGCTGTCATACCAGAGCGGAATGTTGGCGCAGATGAAATTTTAGCAGCATCTACTTTAGTGAATAGAACAATCGCAGCTGCGGCTGCAAGCATGACACTCATGATTGCTTCGTTACGGCCAAGTGCTGGGTTTTCAATAAGACCAACTGAGCTTGAGATTGCAGCAGCGTAGCAAACGACAAAACCAATAGCGGCAAGGAAGATAAATGTCGCTTTCTTCGCTGTAGGCAGAATTTCACGCTTCTCTTGTGTCGCCAGTTTCACTAAACCTTTTTCAAGACGGTCTTGGTAGATAGGATCGTCTTTCAATTCGCTGCCCATGTAATTGGCAACCAAAGCACCGACCATACAAGCAATAAAAGTTGTTGGAATACAAACGGCTAGCAATGTTAGATAGTCAACACCGAATGGTGCCAGCATCGCAGCAAAAGCAACCACTGCCGCTGAAATTGGAGATGCAGTAATCGCAATTTGAGATGCAACAACAGCAATAGAAAGCGGACGAGATGGGCGTACCCCTTGTCCTTTTGCTACTTCGGCAATAACAGGCAGAGTCGAGAATGCGGTATGACCAGTACCCGCCATAAGAGTCATGACAAAAGTTACAATAGGCGCGTAAAAGGTAATACGTTCAGGATGTTTTCGTAAAAAGTTTTCGGCAATTTGCACTAACCAGTCCATACCACCAGCAACTTGCATAGCAGCAATCGCGGTAATGACCGACATGATGATCAAAATTACGTCAACAGGGATAAATGCTTGGCTGGTTGGAACTCCAAGTATTAGAGAAAGTGCGATAACACCTGCACCACCGGCAAAGCCGATTCCAATACCACCAATTCTGGCCCCTAAGAATATAAAGAGTAGGACGACAAATAGTTCTACTGCAATCATGGTTACACCTCATTATTAGATTTTATTATGTGAAGGTTCATATGAATAAGCCCTCAAATAATAAATCTTATGCATCTCGTTGATATAACCACTTTTACATTGTGGTTAACCGTATTGGAGCCTAAAAAAGGGCTCCGTTTGGAGCCCTCTATCTTCTACTTATTCGTAGCGCTTAGCTTTATACTGAGGATGCATGAGGTTTTCAACAGAGAAAATGTCATCTAGCTCTTCTTCAGTCAGTAATCCACGCTCTAAGACCACTTCTCGAACACTTTTTCCTGTTTCTGCACAAATCTTACCGACAATGTCACCCTCGTGGTGCCCAATGTATGGGTTTAGGTAAGTGACGATACCGATAGAGTTAAATACGTGAGATTCACATACTTCTTTGTTCACCGTAATGCCGTCTACACACTTGTCACGAAGGTTCACACACGCGTTTGTTAGAATATCTAGAGACTCAAACATGCTTTGTGCAATAACAGGCTCCATTACGTTCAGTTGCAGTTGACCACCTTCAGCAGCGAAAGAAACCGTGTTGTCGTTACCTAGCACTTTAAAGCAAACTTGGTTTACTACTTCAGGTACAACTGGGTTTACTTTAGCTGGCATGATTGAAGAGCCTGCTTGAAGTTCAGGTAGGTTAAGTTCATTCAGACCAGTACGTGGGCCTGAAGAAAGCAGACGTAAGTCGTTACAGATCTTAGACAGTTTAACCGCTAGACGCTTAAGTGCACCGTGTGTCATTACGTATGCGCCACAGTCCGACGTCGCTTCGATTAAATCTTCAGCCGCTACACACTCTAGTCCAGTTACCTCTGCTAGGTGTTTAACCGCAAGACCTTGGTAGCCAGGTGCAGCATTCAGACCAGTACCGATAGCTGTTGCGCCTAGGTTTACTTCTAGAAGTAGTTTTGAAGTGTATTCTAGGTTTTTGATTTCTTCATTAATGGTAACTGCCCAAGCATGGAACTCTTGACCAACCGTCATTGGCACTGCGTCTTGAAGCTGAGTACGTCCCATCTTCAAAATTGTGTTGAATTCTTGGCTCTTAAGCTCGAACGCACCTTTTAGGTATTCGATAGCGTCGATCAGTTTACGAACACTGTTGTAAACAGAGATGCGGAAGCCAGTAGGGTAAGCACAGTTTGTCGATTGGCTGCGGTTTACATGGTCATTTGGGTTGATGAACTCATATTGGCCTTTTTCTTTGCCCATTAGTTCAAGTGCCACGTTCGCGACTACTTCGTTCGCGTTCATGTTTACAGAAGTACCAGCACCACCTTGGAAAACGTCCGATGGGAACTGATCCATGCACTTGCCCGTGTCTAGAATTAGGTCACACGCTTCGATGATGTATTTAGCAACTTCGCTTGGAATGACACCTAACTCTTTGTTTGCTAAAGCTGCCGCTTTCTTGGTCATCACCATGCCACGAACAAATTCTGGTACGTCAGAAATAGTTACATTTGAGATGTTAAAGTTTTCAATAGCACGAAGAGTATGGATGCCGTAGTAAGCATCAGCGGGAACATGACGTTGACCTAATAGATCTTCTTCTAAACGAGTGGCTTGATTAGCTGCGATAGGAGCTTTAGATAGAGTAGCCATAACAGGATCCTTAGAGAATAATTCTGATAATGTAGTTAATTATTAGCCTATTCTGTATGCAAATACTCCGTTCGCTAGAATATTGGGCTGATAAATCCGTCCTGACTTATGTAGCACATGATACTGTACTTAGCGCATAAAAATAGTAAGTTGATCACCTTTTTTACTTTTGTCTCGTCAATATTCTGTAAAGTTATTTCGGGTCAAAAAACACGGTTCTTTACAGGATAAATTTGTGGTTAGTGGGGCTTTAAGCGTACACTGCAAGTAACAAAGGAGGGCGTGTGTTTCCTATCTTACTTTTACTCTTTATTTTCGTACCTATCATTGAGATCGGTCTATTTATTCAAGTTGGTGGCTTTCTAGGATTGTGGCCAACGATTGCGTTAGTACTCGTGACTGCATTTGTTGGGGCTTCACTGGTTCGTAGCCAAG
This sequence comes from Vibrio kagoshimensis, assembly GCF_050337535.1. Taxonomy (NCBI): domain Bacteria; kingdom Pseudomonadati; phylum Pseudomonadota; class Gammaproteobacteria; order Vibrionales; family Vibrionaceae; genus Vibrio; species Vibrio kagoshimensis. The sequence continues at coordinate 92,110 of NZ_JAKJSZ010000013.1, read as the reverse complement.
GTATTCAGACATTAATGTCGGTACAAGGTCGCTTGCAGCAGGGTGAAATGCCTGCTCAACAGATTCTAGAAGGCGTGATGCTGGCTGTTGCTGGCGTATTGTTATTGACTCCTGGTTTCATGACAGATGCTTTCGGCATGCTGGTTTTACTTCCTGCACCAAGAGCTATCATGGCTAAAAAGTTGATGGAAAAAATGGTTGTGAAGAATATGTCTGGCGGATTTCACGCTGGTGGTTCGGCTGGCTTTGGTCATAGCCCATTTGAGCAAGACCCATTTCACCGCGACCCATTTAATAATTCGAATGATAGCAATACGTTTGAAGGTGAGTTTGAGAAAAAAAATGATGATGACGTCAATAAACTCAACAAGCCTTAGTGAGTTGATGGAATTCACGTTTTGAATGTCTGAATCGATTTAAATAAAAAATGCCCTAGCAAATTGCTGGGGCATTTTCTATTCGGTATCTAAGCAACTGAAGCTTGGTTCACTTCAATGTTGGCTCTTGTGATATTGAAGCCTGATGTGTTTTGGTTACATGAGTCCGACTAAACGGTAATGACTCATGTGACTGTAATTCTGAAATAAAAAGCGATTTAAAGCGCTCCTTCAAATCCCATTTGACGCCAAGCTTCAAAGGCGATAATTGCAACGGCATTAGATAAATTTAAGCTGCGAGCATCTGGCATCATAGGAATACGAATTCGCTGATCCATCGGCATGCTTTCAATAAACTCTGCTGGTAAACCGCGAGTTTCAGGACCAAACATTAAGACATCACCTTGTTGAAATTTAGCATCGACATGATGCCCCGTGGTTTTTGTGGTGCAGGCAAAAATACGGTAGTCGCCTTCACGTTCATTTTCTAAATATTCAATAAACGCTTCTAAATTTTTGTGTCGCTTCACGCGTGCTAAGTCATGGTAGTCCAAACCCGCACGGCGGACTTTCTTTTCTTCTAAATCAAAACCTAGTGGCTCAATTAAATGTAAGTTCGCACCGCAGTTAGCGCTAAGTCTAATAATGTTGCCAGTATTAGGGGCGATTTCAGGTTCATAAAGTGCAATATCAAACATATAAATTCACTATCAATAGAAGAAAAGAGGCTGAAGTATAAGGCGGCTTATTGTTTTAATACAAGCCACCTTATTGTTTCACTTTACGTCAGAGTTCATTTTGATGTTCTTCTGACTTGTATCTTTCGCATATCTTTATATTGAAAGCGATTTAGAACAGATGAGATTCATCTAGCCGTTATGACTTGTGGGCACTATGACTTTGGAAATTATGATTTTGGAAATAGGGCGACTTCGTAGTTCTCGGCAACCGCATTCCAGTTCACAACGTTCCACCATGCTGCTATGTAGTCAGGGCGGCGGTTTTGATAACTGATGTAGTAAGCATGTTCCCAAACATCGAGAGCTAAAATTGGCTCACCTTGGTTTTCAGCCGCGTCCATTAGTGGGTTGTCTTGGTTCGGTGTTGAGGTGATTTGAAGCTTTTTATCTTTCACGATTAGCCACACAAAGCCAGAGCCGAAGGTATTGATTGCTGCTTGAGTAAATGCCTCTTGGAATGCTTCAAAACTACCAAATGTAGATTGAATTGCTTCGCCAAGTGCCCCTTGTGGCTCGCCTCCACCTTCAGGTGACATGCAGTACCAGTACAGAACATGATTATAGTAACCACCGCCATTATTGCGGATCGCTGGAGCGTGCGTTGAGATATTGGCGAAGATGTCTCTAAGGGTTGCAGTTTCAAGATCACTGCCACTGATCGCAGCCATGAACTTGTCGTAATAAGTTCTATGGTGCTTTCCGTAGTGGACTTCCATTGTTTTCGCATCAATGTAAGGTTCTAAAGAATTGTATGCGTAGGGTAGTTCAGGGAAAGTGTGTGACATAGTAAATCCTCCGTAATTAGACGATCTACCATAATGATAATAAATATCATTATCAACTGTGTATTTGTAAGGTTATAGCTTGTGTCAAAATAAGCCGCTCACTCTTAAGCGGCTTACTTTGAGTACGACTTTATTAAACGGGCAAAATCGGTAGGGTAACTTCGACCTGAAGCCCACCTAACTGACTTCGACTACCTGCGATGGTGCCACTATGCTGGCGAATCGCACTTTCCGTAATAGCTAGCCCTAAACCAGCCCCTCCGGAATGCCGATCTCTAGCGGTCGATACTCGGTAGAATGGACGGAATATGGCTTCTAATTCATCGTCCGGAACACCTTCACCATTGTCACTTACTTGGATGGTAAGTGTGTCATTCTCGACAAACAGCTGAACATCAACAAGGTCCTCTCCATAATAAATGGCATTGCGAGTAATGTTCTCTATTGCACTCATCAATAGCTTTGGGTTACCTGAGATCTTTCTATCTGGAATGCTTGAGAAAGTCAGCTGCTTATCCATTTGCTCTGCTTCAAATTGGGCATCTTTTAATATTTCTTCCCATAAGCTAGATAAAGGCTGTACTTCGCGGTTTAAATGACTGTCTACTTGCATTCTTGAAAGAGTCAGTAGTTCGCCAATCATTTGTTCTAAACGTTGAGCTTCTGTTTCAACCCTGCCGTGTTCAGAGCTTTCCCCCTGTTTTCGTATGGCTAGAGCATTTGCCATGCGCAGGCGAGTTAATGGTGAGCGCAGTTCATGAGAAATATCAGATAGCAGGCGCTGTTGCCCTGAAATCATTTGATTCACAGCTTCAACCATTTGGTTAAAGCTTGCTCCTGCTTGTCTGAATTCTGACGTCCCTTTTTCAAGTTCAGGGTCTACGATGAACTCCCCTTGAGCAACTCGCTTAGCTGCTTGTTCAAGTTTTCTTGCAGGTTGGCTAAGTGCCCATGCTAACCAAAGCAGTAAGGGTGTGCTCACGAACATTACGGCTAGGAGCAGCTGTAATGGTTTATCGAACAAGCGGAGGAGAAATGGCGGTGTTTGATCCCATTTAACGCCAATATACATATAAAGATCTTGGTTGGCTAAATGCACGGGCAGAGGTCCAGCCACCATATAATGTCCATACAATCTTTGCTTGGGTTGCGTGGGTGCATCTATGGTTGTCACAAAGTTTTTAATGGCTTTAAGTTTAAAGTCTGGGTGCCTTTTTGTGGTTAACACGTTGCCATCTAAGTCAGTTAAAAATTGGCGAGCGCGTTTATCCCTTTTACTTCGAGGCTCTTCAAGCTTGAATAAAATTTTGCCTAAGTTGCTTTCGTTGGCAAAGCGTTTCTCAGTGTTGTCTTTTATCTTAAGAATACGCTGATAATGATCGGCTGGAATGTCGCGTGCTTTTCTTGGGTCTAAGTGTGGTAGAGATAACACAGCCAAAAGCACCAGTAACATGGTGAACCAAAAGATAGCAAAGATACGTCCATATAAGCTGGTGATTTTAGGTAAGCGCATTAATCTTCCTCAATCAATAAGTAGCCACGCCCTCGTAGGGTTTTAATACGAGGCTTGCCATCAGCACGTTCGGGGAGTTTTTTTCGTAAATTAGAAATATGCATATCAATGGCACGGTCAAAAGCTGCTAACCGTTTACCTAGGACATCCAAACTTAAAGATTCTTTTGTGATGACTTTTCCTGGGTTTTGGATTAAGTGGCTTAATAAGGCAAATTCAGTTGTTGTTAAGTCAACAAGCTCGCCTTTGTAGTAGGCTTCCTGTTTTCCGGGGTAGATCTTTATACCGTTATACTCGATACCATCGTTAGTCGGTTTTGGTGTCACAGCTTCCGTTTGGGTACGCCTAAGTATCGCTCTGATACGAGCAAGCAATTCGCGGTCACTAAAAGGCTTAGGTAAGTAGTCATCGGCGCCAAGCTCTAAACCAATCACGCGATCAATTTCTTCGCCCTTTGCAGTGAGCATTAGCACTGGTGTTTGCCTTGTTTCTCTCAGTTTCTTTAAAGTTTCCATACCATTAAGCTTTGGCATCATGACATCCAACAAAATAAGGTCGATGTCATCTGTTACGGCTTCTAATCCTGCGTATCCGTCATTGGCTTCTGATACAGAAAAGCCTTCGAAGCTCAAAATATCTTTCAGTAAGCTGGTGAGCTCAGTATCGTCATCAATGAGAAGAATATTTGCCATGGTAAGAACCTTGTTATTGTTGTGTACGCTTTAATATTACTGCTAATCGTTGGTCTATTTATAGTCTTTACGATTCTTTACGCTTTCTAAACGTTGCTTTACAAGCTAGCCACTATTCTACACTCAAGCGCTGAGAAACAGCCCACAAACAACCGAACCGTGACACGAATTGAGGCAATGATTATGAAAATGACTAAGAAACTTGTTCTAGCAGCAACTGCACTTCCACTAATGTTAGGCACTGCAAGCGCGTATGCTTTTGGCGGCGGTGATAAAGGACATCATGAAGGCTTCAAAGGTAAGTGTGGCGGTTTTGATAAGAAGATCATGCGCAAACTTGACCTAACTGATGCTCAGAAAGACCAGCTAAAAGAAATGCGTGAAGCGGGTCGTGAAGAAATGAAAGGTAAGCGTGCAGAGAAAATGGCGAACATGCAGCAGCACCAAGAAAAAGTTCAAGCGCTAGTTCTTGCTGATACTTTTGATGAAGCTGCAGCAACAGAATTGGCGACTCAGATGGTAGAAAAGCAAGCTGAACGTCGTGTTGCAATGCTTAAGAAGCAACACCAAGTGATGAGTATTTTAACTGAAGAGCAAAAAGCCGAGTTCCAAGATATTCAGCAAAAGCGCATGCAGAAATGTACTGAAAAAATGGAAAAACACATGAGTAAGCAAGGCTAAGCCTTCTGCTATTATCCGAGTGTTTTGTTACACCAGAATGTGTAAATAATTGATTAAATAAGCGACCTTGTGTCGCTTATTGTCGTTTAAGCATTCTAATTTTTAAGATAGAACATATTTTAACCTGTCATATTCAAGCTTTAGATTGCACGTTATACTTTGTTAACTCAGTCACTATATAGCCAGATTATGAAACAAGAATACGCTCGTTTAGTTACCTTAGCCGCTTGGGCGGCAACTATTATCGCCTCCATTTTGTTGATTGTGAAAGTGGCAGCTTGGTGGGTTACCGGATCAGTCAGTTTGCTGGCTTCTGTTGTTGACTCTCTGCTCGATATCGCGGCTTCAGTCGTCAACTTGTTGGTGGTCCGTTATGCATTACAACCTGCAGATAAAGAACATGCGTTTGGTCATGGAAAGGCGGAGTCATTGGCGGCTTTGGCTCAGGCGATGTTTATTTCTGGTTCTGCCTGCTTCCTTATTTTAAATGGTGTCGAGCGATTCTTCAGACCCCATGAACTTAACTCCCCTGAAATTGGTATATATGTCAGCTTATTTGCGATGCTGATGACCTTTGGGTTAGTTCGTTTCCAAAAACATGTGGTTCGCCAAACGGGTAGCCAAGCCATTGCCGCCGATTCCTTGCATTATCAATCTGACCTTTATATGAATGCTGCGATTATGCTGGCATTAGCGTTGAGTTGGGTTGGCTTTGGACAAGCTGACCCTGTGTTTGCTGTTGCTATTGGTCTTTATATTCTTTACAGCGCGTACCAAATGGCAATGGAAGCTATTCAATCTTTGCTTGATAGAAAGCTGCCTGATGATGAACTTCAGAAAATCAAAGATGCTTCGTTAAGCGTGGAAGGAGTGCTCGGTGTTCACCAGTTACGAACTCGTCGTTCTGGTCCTATTCGATTTATTCAACTGCATTTAGAGCTAGAAGACCAAATCCCACTTATTGAAGCGCACCGTATTTCTGATGAAGTAGAAGCAAAACTTATTTCAGTTTTCCCATCTGCTGATGTATTAATTCATCAAGACCCGTATTCCGTTGTTTTTGGTCCTGAAAAAGAACAAAAGTTTCAAGATTGGTCTTAATTGAGTGAAATGGTAAGTGATTGGATTTTGGACTACAGTGAGTAAAACCAAAGCGTCAGTGGTTGGTTTTCTCTACTGAGTAGTGAGCGTCTTAATAACAATTGTTGTTGATTCTGATATGAATCAACAAAGTATTTGAGTAAAACTGTAATACTCTTACATAAGTAGAAAAGTTACATAATTTAGTGCGATTAAAGTGGTATTCCTGTTGAAGAAATGTAACATAGCGCACAAATATAGAGTTTAAATATTGTTGATATACCGTCAGCAAGCATAAGAATTGAATAATAAATTCCCAAAAATCGAGGGTGAGCATGATTAAGAAAATCGGTGTTTTGACAAGTGGCGGTGACGCTCCAGGCATGAACGCAGCAGTACGTGGCGTAGTTCGTACCGCACTATCAGCTGGCATTGAAGTTTACGGCATTTACGATGGCTACCAAGGTCTAGTTGAAGACCGCATTCAACAGCTTGATCGTTCAAGTGTATCTGACGTGATTAACCGTGGTGGTACTTTCTTAGGTTCTGCACGTTTCCCTGAGTTTAAAGATGTAGCTGTTCGTGAAAAGGGCATTGAAAACCTTAAGAAACACGGCATCGAAGCTCTTGTGGTTATCGGTGGTGACGGTTCTTACATGGGTGCGAAAAAGCTTACTGAAATGGGCTACCCGTGTATTGGTCTTCCTGGCACTATCGATAACGATATTGCAGGCACAGATTACACAATCGGTTACCTAACTGCACTTAACACTGTTATTGATTCAATTGACCGTCTTCGTGATACTTCTTCTTCTCACCAACGTATTTCAATTGTAGAAATCATGGGTCGTCACTGTGGTGATCTAACTCTGATGTCTGCAATCGCAGGTGGCTGTGAGTACATAATCACTCCTGAAACTGGCTTAGATAAAGACCAGCTAATCGGTAACATTCAAGACGGCATTGCGAAAGGCAAAAAGCACGCAATTATCGCTCTGACTGAACTGATGATGGATGCTAACGAACTAGCCAAAGAAATTGAATCAGCAACGGGTCGTGAAACTCGTGCAACGGTTCTTGGCCACATTCAACGTGGTGGTCGTCCAACAGCATTTGACCGTGTACTTGCTTCACGCATGGGTAACTACGCTGTACACCTTCTTGCTGAAGGTCACGGTGGTCGTTGTGTTGGTATCGAGAAAGAACAGCTTGTTCACCACGATATCATCGATTGTATCGAGAACATGCAAAACCCAGATCGTTCAGACCTATTCAAGGTTGCTGAAGAGTTATTCTAAGCAAACATTAGACTTTGTCTGAAAGACTTAAAAATATTAAAAGTTTATAAGTCTGAAAAATTTAAAAACCGCTGATTAACTTCAGCGGTTTTTTTATGCCTGGCTTTTATACCGCTGAAGTTTCTAATTGAGCTGAACAGTATAGAAAACTGAACATATTAGAAAAGCAGGCAATAAAAAAGGCCAACCGAAGTTGACCTTTCATTTAACTTAAACGGTAAAGTTTAAATTAAGCTTTTGCTTCAGCTGCTGCTTTAGCGATAGCTGCGAAGCTTTTCGCGTCTAGAGCTGCACCGCCAACTAGAGCACCGTCGATGTCTGGTTGTGCGAAGTAAGCTGCTGCGTTTTCTGGCTTAACAGAACCGCCGTATTGGATAACAACTTTCTTAGCAACGTCTTCAGATTTCTCTGCAATGTGTGCACGGATTTGAGCGTGGATGCGTTGTGCATCTTCAGCTGTAGCTGCTTTACCAGTACCGATAGCCCAGATTGGTTCGTAAGCGATGATAGCGCCTTCAAGAGCTTCAACACCTTGAGTGTTGATAACAGCGTCAAGTTGACGAGCACATACAGCAACAGTTTCGCCTGCTTCGTTTTGTGCTTCAGACTCACCAATACAAAGAACAGGAGTTAGACCGTTCTCTTTTAGGAATGCGAATTTCTTAGCAACAAACTCGTCAGATTCAGCGTGGTATTCACGACGCTCAGAGTGACCGATGATGATGTGAGATGCGCCGAACTCTTTAAGCATTGCTGGAGACATGTCGCCAGTGAATGCACCGCTGTTGTTTAGGTCAGAGTTTTGAGCACCTAGGATGATAGCGCTGCCTGCTTCAGTAAGCGTACGCTCAGCAAGGTCAACGAAAAGTGCAGGTGGAGCAACTGCTACGTCTACGCCTGTCACGCCTTCAAGTTCAGCGTTAAGACCGTTTAGTAGATCAACAACCATTTCTTTGCTGCCGTTTAGTTTCCAGTTACCCATAACTACAGGATGACGCATAGGAATATCTCCAAAGTATTTAAATAAATCGAATGTAAAAAAGTAAACTTTATTACGAAATAATATAACAGATTAATATCAACAGATCATGACTGTGGTCATTACTTTCTTGGATCTTACTCAATGGTCAGAGTAGATTTTGAGCATATATCAGTGATCCGACAGACAGAATAATAGCGAACTTCTCGGATTTTTCATCGTTAGTTGATATTAAGGGACAAACGATTGCGTATTAGTATAGGAATTGAGAATGCCAAATTTAGTTTTAGAGTATTCAAACTCAGTGGATGAGCGAGTTAATATTCAAGGTTTGTTAGAAGACCTTCACCAAGTGGCACTTGTATGTGGGTTATTTGATGCGACTTCTGTGAAGTCTCGTTCACTGCGTTGCCATAATTGGTTGGTGGGTGAGGAAGGCGATAATGTCGATTTTATCCATATCAGTTTTGAACTATTATCGGGGCGTACAGAAGAGCAAAAGCGAGATTTATCTCGCCAATTAATGCAAACTTTACAAGAGCAAGCGAGCCACGTTCGTAGTCTTACTGTTAATATCCGAGATATGGATAAGACTTGTTTTCAAAAAGTGATTAACTAGCAGTCATGATTAACTTGTTGTAATGATTAATTAGTTAAAATAGTTAGCTGATCTAACCAATTTTTATTTTGCTGTCATATTTATTTTTGCTGTCAAAGCTGTGATGGCTAATTTTTTGAGTATCTAAGATGTCGATGAAAGAACTGTTGTTTTCTTTCAAGGGTAGAATTGGCCGTAAGGTCTTCTGGACTTGGAATGTTATTTATTATGTTTTAATTGCGGGCTTTGCAACCGGCATTTCTGTGTTATTCCCAGCGTATGCTTATATATTGCTACCTGTTTTCTTATTTTTCCTACTTGTACCTGATTTAGCGATCACTTCAAAGAGGTGGCATGACAGAGGAAAATCCAACCTTTGGTTACTGCTTAATATTCCTTTGGTACTAGGACGCTTAGCAACACCAGCCGCCACACAGAGTGTTGACGGTGCATCACCATTACAAATGGTTGCGACTACCGCTGCTTTGGCTTGTGGGCTGTGGATTCTGGTGGAGTGTGGCTTTATGAAAGGTACTGATGGAGAAAACCAATACGGACCAGAGTCTAAGTAGGTGTAGGTAAGCTGAGGTCTGAATAAATTCGGCATTCTAAAAAGGAGACTTAGCAGTCTCCTTTTTTATTTGAATTTAGTCAGCGTCATGGAATGTTTTCTTATGAGGGGGCTGAGGTTTAAAAGGAATAATCACAGCTTGTGGGGAATCAATTCGTACATCACCTTCTAGCATGTCTTGAAATTTACCCATCTGGCAGCAAAGCTCTTGCATCAACACAACATTGGTGTGATCCGGATTTTTACAGCGGCTGACGACGAGATCGATGTGGCATTGCTGTGCTCTAAGCCTGTCTTGCATGGATTCTGATGCAGAGCAAATCATATCCTCGCACATGTCATGCTTAAATTGATTAAAAGCGTCGGGATCCTTTTGTGCAAGATCGACAAGTTCATCGAATGATGGGAGAGGTTGTTCTAGCTGTGGGTATCCCATAGAGACTTCCTTCGTACTGTAATAACAATTTCATCAGTACATTAAGCATAAGAAAGATTATGGGGGATATTGTATCCGTTTACTCTTTTCTCAAAAATGAGAATGCATTAGAGCAAAGGCGTTAAGGTATAAGTGCAGCGGCGTTTACCTTCAATAATGTGTTCTGAGCGAGTAACTTCACATTCACCACTCAATAACTCTTTGAATATATTAAGCTCTGATTGGCATAGGCTTGGGCAACGTATAGCTGCTTTACAAATTGGGCAGTGATTCTCAATTAAAATATAGTGATCGTTTTCGTCAATAAGCTCTGCCATATATCCTTCGTTTTCTCGTAAATCAGCAAGTGTTTGCAATTTACTTGGCAGGTCTGAGCAATGAGATAGGGCTTCTTGGTACTGTTTGAAAGTGTGAGCTTCACGCTCAGCGGTGACTTTTTCCAGTCCTTCTTTACCAAATAAGTGTTCAACAGCATCAATAAATTGAATGGTTAATTCACCGTGACGATCTGAAAATTGCCCATGACCTTTCTGAGTCAGTGACCAGTGACGAGTAGGGCGCCCAACTTTAACTTTTACATCATGAAACGCGAGAATACCGTCATCTTCCAAACTTTGTAGGTGTTGTCTTGCGCCCATCGTCGTCATGCCAAACGCTTCAGAAAGTTGTTTAGCAGTAACGGCACCTTGGCGCTTGATAGTTTGTAAGATTTTGTCGCTCGTTTTCATGTTATTCCTACCTTATGAACCCTACTATTATGGGGCAAGGTGTTTATAAAGAAAACCTCTTACTATCTCTTGAGTTCTTTTATGCTATTTAATCGAAGAGCTTGCGGGGGAAGACAGAAGATTTTATAGGGATAATAAAAAGACTGATACCTGAGTATCAGCCTTCTTTTTTATTAAGCTCTGTTATTACTAAGCCTGATAGCGATCAGTGTTTATTATGACCGGTATTCATTATGGCGATTTTCTTTAAAGAATATGACCGATCACTTCTGGGTCTTTACGCTCTAGGTAGTGAATCGATTTGATGCGACGAATAGTACGGCAGCGACCACGAATGAGCAGGGTCTCAGTTGTCGCAATATTGCCTTGGCGTGTAATACCTTCAAGCAGGTCACCTTTAGTAATACCTGTCGCAGAGAATACAACATTGTCGCTGCGAGCCATGTCTTCCATTTTTAGGACGATGCCAGCGGTTACGCCCATTTCAGCACAACGCTCAAGTTCAAGTTCACCGTGTTTGCGGTTCTCTTCTGTGTCGCCTTTTACTTCGTGGCGAGGCAGTAATCGACCGTGCATGTCGCCATCTAGTGCGCGAATTACAGCAGCAGAAACCACACCTTCAGGAGCGCCGCCGATGCAGTACATTACGTCTACTTCGCTGTCTGGCATACAAGTTAGAATTGAAGCGGCAACATCGCCATCAGGCACAGCAAATACACGAATGCCCATTGTTTGCATTTGTGCAATAACTTCATCGTGACGAGGCTTAGCAAGCGTGGTGACTACTAGAGTATCAAGGGTTTTACCTAATGCTTTAGCGATATTTTCTAGGTTTTCTGTTAGTGGCAGTTCTAGGTCAATAACGCCTTTAGCGCCAGGACCAACCACTAGTTTTTCCATATACATGTCGGGTGCTTTTAGAAAGCTTCCTTTCTCACCTGCAGCCAGTACAGCCAAGGCGTTAGATTGCCCCATCGCCGTCATGCGGGTTCCTTCAATTGGATCTACTGCGATATCTACAGCATCACCACCAATACCTACCTCTTCACCAATGTATAGCATTGGAGCATCATCTATCTCGCCTTCACCGATAACAATTTCACCGCTGATTTCTGTTTTATTAAGTAAGCTACGCATTACTTCTACAGCAGCGCCATCGGCAGCGTTTTTATCGCCACGCCCGAGCCACTTATAACCTGCTAGTGCGGCACCTTCTGTGACACGAGAGAATGACATTGCTAAATCGCGTTTCATGCTGACTCCAAAACTTTCAAAGGGGGAATAGAAATTTGCGGCGAATTTTATCATACCTCAAAGGGAACGTTTGCTTTTTTACTTTTGAGGGTTTGCCTTTGATCAATATGAGGCTCGAAATTTGAAATATTCAATAAAATGATGAGTTACCACAGTTGCTTGCTATTGCTCACGTCAATATTCGGTGAATTACGATTATTTTTTAGTCGAATAGTGCAAAATATCGAATATAGAGAGTGTTTATCGGGGCTCTGCTGAGTAGAATGGGCGATAAGTGGAGTGAACCTTCAACTCGAATAGATAATTTAAAGGTAGGCCGACATGTCTTTTGATGTATTAGAAAAATTAGAAGCAAAAATTCAAACTGCAGTAGATACAATAGCACTTCTTCAAATGGAAGTTGAAGAACTTAAGGAAGAGAAAGAGCAGCTTACATCTGAAGCTAACGAGCTTAAAATAAGCCGTGAAGCATTAGAGCTTAAATCTCAAGAAATGCAGAAAGAGCATGAAGCTTGGCAAGACCGCATCCGTAACCTTTTAGGTAAAATGGATGATGTAGAGTAATTAGCTCTCTGAATTAGAAAACGCCCGCTATTTTTATAGCGGGCGTTTTTGTTTTTGTTCAGTTTTATCTGCAAGACGACTTAGCAAGTCGGCGTTTAGCTCATTAGATCTTAGGCCATTAGTTACAGGTTTATTAGTTACTAGCGAATTGGGTCATATGTTTCGTTATCAGGTGAATCATCTTGCTCATCGACTTCAAGATCATCATCCATGTCATCGTCATCTAGAACCAAATCTACATCAAGCGGCTCTTGAGATAAGATAACACCAGTGTTGTCGGCATACAGGTGATCTTCAGGAAGGAAAGTCACGCCACCAAAATTAACAGGTACGTCCGTTTCGCCATTGTGTTGTTGGGTTGCGCCAACCGGAATAGAGGCTAGGGCTTGGATGCCTAAATTCATATCTTCTAGTTCATCGACTTCACGTACACAGCCGTATACGACAAGACCTTCCCACTCATTCTCTTCGGCTAGTAGAGCAATTTCTGCATCAATTAAGGCTTTACGTAGAGAGCCTCCACCATCAATTAGCAACACTCGACCAAGACCATCTTGTTCTAGGACGGAACGAATTAAAGCATTATCTTCAAAACATTTTAACGTGGTGATTTTACCGGAGAACGATGAGCGACCTCCAAAGTTGCTGAACATAGGTTCAAGTACATCAACTTGGTCTAAATAAATATCACACAGCGCAGAAGTGTTGTATTCCATAGTTTACCTTTTGAACAATGAGCTTATCTTGAGTATATCGGTGCATTAACCCTTTGCAATCATTCCCCATAATTAACTGAGCAGAGTTTGAGCTACAACAACTCCTGCAAATAATAGGTTGGTAATTAATGAACACTTAACAATGACCGGCATCATAGGGGCAATTTGGGCTGGTTTTTGAGTATTCCAAACGGCTTTACCGTGTTTATAGACGGCGATAATGCTCAGTAAAAATGGCAAACTTATCCAAAGCGGCTTTTCTTGGATAACTAAGTAAGCAGAGAAGGCAACAATGGCACTGCCTAATAATAAGAAATGATAGTGCTTAGCTTTTGTTTGACCGAGACGAACTGCCATGGTGCGTTTTCCGCATTCGCTGTCATTTTCAATATCACGCATGTTATTGATATTAAGGACTGCGACAGCCATTAAGCCACAACCTAAAGCAGGCAGAAACAAGCTAGGCTCAACATTCCCAGTGTGTAAGAAGTAGGTGCCGGATACGCCAAGTAAACCAAAGAAGATAAAGACAGATAAGTCGCCTAACCCAATGTAGCCGTAAGGCTTGTTTCCTACTGTATAAGCAATAGCCGCGACAATGGCGAGAACACCTAATGCGATAAATGACAAAATACTTTCCAGTGTGCTTAATGCGTGGAAAATTAAAACCAAGCCCGCCACCATGGTAAATATGATGTTCAAAATGATGGCTTGCTTCATTGTTTTGGCGTTTACTGCGCCAGATTGCATGGCTCTTACTGGACCTAATCGATTATCGTTGTCAGTACCTTTAACAGCATCGCCATAGTCATTGGCGAGGTTGGATAATATCTGTAAAAGGGTTGCGGTAAGGAAAGCCAATAAAGCGATCGAAAGCGAGAACTGATCCGTGGAAAATGCCAAGCTACTCCCGGTAAGAATAGAGACAAGTGCCAATGGCAGAGTTTTTGGTCGTGCGGCATCAAGCCAAATCAGTAGAGATTGTTTCATCGTAGATACATTTCTTTATCAGTTCACCTTCATTAGCGGTGAGCTTAAGTGGTAAGTATATGGTGTCATACAGTGATTTCAGTATACGCTCATTTTTTGGGTATTAAAAAGCCCACTCGGAAGTGGGCTCTTATTAATGTCATTAGCCGTCATTTCTTTGCGATAACGCAAATGTTCGACTTTTTTGTGCTACAGGATAAAGCGACTTAAATCTTCATCTTCTACAAAACCACCTAATTTCGCTTTCACGTACTCAGCGTCGATAGTCAGTTTTGTACCAGGTTTGTCTGTTGCTTCGAATGAAATCTCATCCATTAGACGCTCCATAACAGTATGAAGACGACGAGCACCAATGTTCTCTGTTGTCTCATTGACTTGCCATGCTGCATCTGCAATTTGTGTGATGCCATCTTCTGTGAAATCAACATCAACATCTTCTGTCTTCATGAGCGCGATGTACTGTTCTGTCAGAGATGCTTTTGGCTCAGTTAGGATACGTTTGAAGTCGTTACTTGAAAGTGCTTCAAGCTCTACACGAATCGGTAAACGACCTTGTAGTTCAGGTATAAGGTCAGACGGTTTCGCTACTTGGAATGCACCAGATGTAACAAACAAGATATGGTCTGTTTTCACCATGCCATGTTTTGTTGAAACGGTACTGCCTTCAATTAATGGCAATAGATCGCGCTGAACACCTTCACGAGAAACATCAGGGCCAGAGCTATCGCCGCGCTTACAAATTTTGTCGATTTCATCAATGAAGACAATGCCGTTGTTTTCAACGTTGTAAATTGCGCTTTCTTTCAGTTCTTCTTGATTGACTAATTTTGCAGCTTCTTCTTCAGTCAGTGCTTTTAAAGCATCTTTGATTTTCAGCTTGCGCTTTTTCTTGGTGTCACCTGCAAGGTTTTGGAACATACCTTGAAGCTGATTAGTCATTTCTTCCATGCCCGGAGGAGCCATGATTTCCACGCCCATTTGCGGAGCGGCAACGTCGATTTCAATCTCTTTATCGTCTAGCTTTCCTTCGCGTAATTTCTTGCGGAAGATTTGACGAGTGTTTGATGAGCTTGTGTCTTCTGATTGCTCATTTTGACCCCAAGCATCACGTGCTGGTGGAAGTAGGGCATCTAGTACGCGTTCTTCAGCTTGTTCTTCAGCGCGGAATTGTACTTTTTCCATTGCTTGCTGATGAGTCATTTTGATTGCAACGTCTGTTAAGTCACGAATGATGGTTTCAACTTCTTTACCAACATAACCAACTTCAGTGAATTTCGTTGCTTCAACTTTGATGAACGGTGCGTTCGCCAGTTTTGCTAAGCGACGCGCAATTTCAGTTTTACCAACACCTGTTGGACCAATCATTAGAATATTTTTTGGAGATACTTCAACGCGCAAGCTTTCTTCAAGCTGCATGCGACGCCAGCGGTTACGTAGTGCGATTGCAACTGAGCGCTTTGCGTTATCTTGACCAATGATGTGGCGGTTAAGTTCGTGAACGATTTCACGAGGAGTCATCTCAGACATGGTGTTTCCTTAATTCTTTTAATCACGACTGCAATTGAATATCAAAATAACAGTTCTGCTGTTGGGCGTTAACTTCATACTTGGTTTGCGTATAAGTCATATACATAAATGAGCTTATGTGCGCATGAGCTATTTGTGCTCAGACATATTGAAGATGCGGCTGATTATTCAGGCTTAGGCAGTTCAACAGTGCTTTCAAGCTCTTCAACAGTGTGGTGATGGTTTGTGAATACGCAGATGTCACCAGCAATAGTGAGTGACTTCTCTGCTATTTCACGAGCATCTAAATCGGTATTTTCAAGCAGAGCTGTCGCGGCTGCTTGCGCAAAGTTACCACCAGAGCCAATGGCAATGAGGTCGTTTTCAGGCTGCACAACATCACCATTACCTGTGATGATCAATGATGCTGTTTCATCCGCAACCGCTAGTAAAGCTTCTAGCTTGCGAAGTGCGCGATCACTGCGCCAGTCTTTAGCAAGCTCAACGGCTGCTTTTGTTAAATGACCTTGGTGCATTTGCAGTTTGCTTTCAAATTTTTCGAATAGCGTGAAAGCATCAGCAGTACCGCCAGCAAAACCTGCCAGTACTTGGTTGTTATATAGGCGGCGAACTTTACGGGCATTGCCCTTCATCACTGTATTGCCTAAAGATACTTGTCCATCACCCGCGATGACGACTTTATTATTACGACGTACAGATACAATGGTAGTCACGAGTAGGGCCTCTTGTTTTTTTGTCTTTTGGGTATACAGGTTATATGAGGATAAAGAGCCGATAATTCAAGGAACCGCACAACTCAGAAATCAAATAGATGTGTAAATGAACGTAAGAATAAAGTTAGGAGAGATCTTTAAGATGAAAGAAGCAGTAAAGTGCTGGGGATAATGCTTGAGGGCGCTTAAAAGATAAAAGCCTTCACAAGGAAGGCTTTTAAGAGGTTGATACTTTAGTTGAGGTATTTTTGTGCTCACTGAAATACCACTATTGGGTTTCTTTCCAAATAGCACACGGCTCAATTTTAGCTCGTTGTAGCTTATGTCGGTCGCGCTCAGCATCGCGTTTTAAATCGTAAGGTCCAAGCACTACTCGGTACCAACTGCTGTTTTCTTTTTTGCGAACTTTACTGTTGATGCCTTGGAAAGCGATATCTAACTTGCGTGCTTCCGCTTGTTTCAGTGTTTTGTACGCACCACACTGCATGATATAAGGAATGTCAGATTTCTTCTGCTCTTTTGCCTTTACTTCAACTTGGCGGCTTGGCAGCGTTTCAACGTAATCCCACTTTTCTTCTGGAGGCGGTGGAATAGGTTTCGCAGCTTTAGGTTTTGGCTTGGGTTTTGTCACCACCGGTGTAGGTGCTGGTGGCTCTGGGTCTGTGCTAAGCAGGTATAATCCATAACCGAACCCACTAGCTAGTAGGATCGCTAAAAGACCACTACGCCAAGGCTTACGGCGAGGGGCTGTCTTTTTGGTCGGCTTCTTTGTTCCACGACCGCGTCTTGCGTAATCTTTATTGGCCACTGAGCATTTCAACAGTTGATGATTCAACTTTCATGGTAATCCAGATCGCGAGTGGATAATAGTGTAGAAATGGAAGCGGCACATCAAAATGTGCCGCAAAGAAGTGCTTTTCTATTGAATGCGTGGTGGAGCTGTACTTCCTCGTACGATCAACTCTGTTTCAAGCAAGCGGGAACCAGCTTGAACATCATTGCCTTTCAATACGTCCAGCATCATTAGCATCGCCTGACGACCAATCTCGTAGCGAGGTTGTGAAATAGTGGTGAGCGGTGGATCGCAGTATTGTGCGAATTTAATGTCATCGAAGCCTACCACAGAAAGGTCTTGTGGAACGCGTAGACCTAACTTCTTCGCTTCTTGAATCGCACCGATAGCCATAGCATCGTTGTGACAGAAGATAGCAGTTGGAGGTTCTGGCAGTGCGAGCAGTTGGCGAATCGATTGCGCGCCAGCTTCAAAAGTAAAATCGCCAACCGTGCCATAGGCAGGGTTCATTGTGATACCTGCTCGGCGTAGTGCTTGCTGGTAACCTTGCTGACGAAATTGACAGAGTGTCGCAGACGTTGGACCTGAAATTTGCCCTATACGCTTATGACCAAGTTGAGTGAGATAGTTCACGGCTTCAAATGCAGACGTTAAGTTGTCTATATGGACAGTCGGAAGCTCAAGATCTGGGGCAAACTCACAAGCCATTACCATGGGAGGTAAATTCTTTTGCTCGGGTTTACTTAAGTCAAATGGATGATCTGTACCGAGTAACAACATGCCATCAGCTTGTTTGGTGAACACTAAATTTACAAAAGAGCTCTCACGCTTCTTTTGTTGTCCACTATCGCCAAGTAACACAAGGTATCCGTGTTCAACCGCAGCATCTTCAATCCCACGGATAATTTCCGTAAAGTAAGGGTCACAGATGTCTGGGACAATAGTTACTATGGTTTTAGATTCGTTGCGACGTAAGTTTCTAGCTAACGAGTTAGGTGAGTATCCAGCTTCAAGTACGGCATTTTCAACGCGTTTACGAGTTGAAGATGATACTTTTTCCGGGTTCATAAGCGCTCTTGATACTGTCGCTGTAGAAACCCCTGCAAGCTGGGCAACATCCTTCATTGTCGCCATAAATTAAACCCTCTTTAAATTCCTTTGTATGCCACTGAAATCGGCAATCATTATTCTTTTAATTGATTAACTTCCATGAAAGCAATGCTTACACTTATGTGCTTGAAATATACTATTCATTTAGAGCACATAAAGTTACGGGTAGATTAACAAAAATTACACGACTCGTGTGAAGTAGCTCACGAGAAAACTGAAATCTCTGAAGCACCGCATACTTTTAACTGAGATCTTGAGGCTCTATATCGATCGACCAGCGTACTTTTTTTGCAGTTGGTAACATATTGATAGCTGGTTTCGCACTCATTAATAACTTTTGCATTAATGAACGAGTTTGAGTTTGTAAAACTAATTGCCAGCGTGACTTTCCTGCACGTTTTGCTAAAGGTGCGGGCGTTGGTCCGAGCACCATACAAAACCCATCATAAAGTGGATGTGCTTCAAGGGTATGACGAACCTGACGTAAAAAATCTTCCACCAAATATGGATCGTTGGCTTCAGCTCTAAATAACGTCATGAAAGTATAAGGAGGCAGCATAGCCTGTTTACGTTCGGCTAAGGCAGTTTGCGCAAAGTGGTTATAGTCTTTATGCAGTAAAGCCTGAAGAAGCCCATGTTCAGGGTGATGGGTTTGTAAGATCACTTCCCCAGGTTTACTGGCACGACCTGCACGTCCCGCGACTTGAATGAATAACTGGGCGAGTCGTTCTGAGGCTCGAAAGTCACTGCTATAAAGTGAACCATCGACATCGAGTAGGGCAACTAAAGTTACATCTGGAAAGTGGTGCCCTTTAGCGAGCATCTGCGTTCCGATAAGTATTTGGAACTCACCTTTACGTATGGATTCTAATGCTGTTTCTAAGCTGCCTTTACGGCGAGTGCTGTCTCTATCAATTCGTATTGTTTTATAATCAGGGAATAGGTGCCCTAACTGGGTTTCTAATTGTTCGGTACCCACGCCATGTGTTACTAGTTGGGTTGAACCACAACCTTGGCAATGGTGTACAACATGCTGTTGAGAACCACAGTGGTGGCAACGCATTTCATTGCTGTTTTGATGATAGGTATAATAAGCATCGCAGCGTTTACATTCTGCCGTCCAACCACATTCGTGACACATTAAAGCAGGAGAAAAACCACGGCGGTTTAAAAACAACATGACTTGGTTGCCAGACTGCAAATGACGTTGCATTTCTGCAATCAATGAAGCTGATAATCCACTTTCTAAATATTCCCCCTTCACATCCAGCACTTTGTTGGTTGTAGGAAGCGCGACCCCCGCTCGGTTGGTTAGTCTTAAATAGTGATACTTACCGGTTTGAGCGTTATGAAGGGTTTCAAATGCAGGAGTAGCAGAGCCGAGGACTACCGGTATTTGTGCTTTATGCGCACGCATTATCGCCACATCTCTAGCATGATAACGAAGGCTGTCTTGTTGCTTGTAGGATGCGTCATGTTCTTCATCAACAATGATGATACCTAGATCTGAAAAAGGGGTGAACAGTGCTGAGCGAGTGCCTATTACGATTCCTGCTATTTTATCACGGGCTGACAGCCAAGCATTAAGACGTTCAGTATCATTAAGCCCAGAGTGAATTACCTCGACAGGCACATTAAAGCGTCGTTTGAATCGGTTAATGGTTTGTGGCGTTAATCCAATTTCAGGAACAAGAACAAGCGCTTGTTTACCTTGCTCTAAAATTGGCTTAATCATGTTCAAGTAAACTTCAGTTTTCCCTGAGCCAGTGACACCTTCAAGCAAAAAGCAGCCAAAATCTGTCTGGCTATTGACGGTCGCGATAGCAATGGCTTGTTCTTCATTGAGCTTTGGCTTGTCGTGGTCGTTTTCTAGTTCTT
This sequence comes from Vibrio kagoshimensis, assembly GCF_050337535.1. NCBI lineage: Bacteria > Pseudomonadati > Pseudomonadota > Gammaproteobacteria > Vibrionales > Vibrionaceae > Vibrio > Vibrio kagoshimensis. The sequence continues at coordinate 72,087 of NZ_JAKJSZ010000013.1, read as the reverse complement.
TAGACCAAGCGATACGCATCGGCTTTTTTTCAAGAGACTCAATCCAGCCCTTTTCTTGAAGTGTTTTTAAAACCGCGCTTCCCACTTCCTCATCAATAAATTCTTGATGGGGCACGGATCCGTTTTCCAGCATTCTCATGACTTTTGCTTGCTTAACGGCACGCCCAAAACCTAGCATTAACTGATCTTTACCTTGAGGTGTCAGCTGCCATTCAACCAAGGTGGCAAAATCTGCATCTTTACCTTTACGTAAAGCAGAAGGTAATGCATTGGCGAACGTTTCCCCAAGAGGGTACTGATAAAACTGACTGCACCAAACTAACAAAGAATAAACCGAGTCAGACCAAACGGGTTGATTGTCCAACAACGCTTTAATTGGTTTGAGCTTGTCTAAGCTAAATTCGGATTCATTGACTAGCGCTGTGACTATGCCTGTTAATGTTTGACGCCCAAAAGGTACAGATACACGACCGCCAATAATAGGGAACAGGTGACTAGGTATTTTGTAGTCAAACTGCTTATCTAAAGGGACTGGTAGTGCGACACGGGCGATAGTTGGGCGCATAAAGTGACAGCTTTATTTTGAATAGGAAGTGACGAAACAGTCTAAAGGATAAGCCCATGAAATTCGAGAAACAGTTTGGTATCGCTTCATAAAGGCTGTGTTTTTTAATGGCTTAGCGACGTTAGAGAAGAACTGATATTGGCTTTTAATATAGAAGGGAAAAAAGGTTGGTGAAAAATGTATCAAATCAGTTGATCCTACTTCTCAGATTCATTACTATACTGCGCCTTGAAGGTATGGCTTTGTATCCTTGTGTTACGAAGCGGTACTTTTAATTATTTTTTAACTACGTGTGGTGTCCGGCTTAGAATCGGATGGCGACACGGCCTAATTGAGGTTATCCCATGAAAGCTGGAATCCACCCAGAATACAAAGCTGTTACAGCTACTTGCTCTTGCGGCAACACATTTGAATTCAACTCTACTCTAGGTAAAGCTGGTATTCACCTAGACGTATGTGACAAATGTCACCCATTCTACACTGGTAAGCAACGTATCGTAGATACTGGCGGCCGTGTTGATCGCTTTAACAAGCGTTTCGGTGCTCTTTCTAGCAAGTAGTAATACTCGCTAGATAGACATCCAAAAGGACACTTCGGTGTCCTTTTTTGTTGCCTACCATTTAGAGATTTCAACTGTTCACTGGTCTTATTAGTAGTCAAATCTCGTTTTTTAGTGAGACTGATAGGTAAACCACCTAGGAACTTTGAAGTACATCTATTAACATGAAGAGGATTCCCCCAAATAATAATATCTTAGGAAACCTACGCTCATGTCAGACGACACTCGCCAGGCTCAATCTTCAAAAGAGCCATTATCAGCAGAAGAAAAATTATCTGCTCAAGAACAATTTCGCCAGCAAGCTCTTGATTATCATGAATTCCCTATTCCAGGTAAAATTGCCGTTGAGCTGACTAAGCCGGCAAATTCAGCTGAAGACCTTGCTTTAGCATACAGCCCAGGTGTAGCTGAGCCTGTTCGAGAAATCGCACAGAATGTTGATAACGTTTATAAGTACACAGGTAAAGGCAACATGGTTGCAGTTATCTCTAACGGTACTGCGATTTTGGGTTTAGGTAACCTTGGTCCTATCGCTTCTAAGCCTGTAATGGAAGGTAAAGCTCTTCTGTTTAAACGTTTTGCTGGTTTAGATTCTATCGATATTGAAGTAAAACACCGCACAATCGATGAGTTTGTCGACACGGTAGCGAACATCGCAGATACTTTTGGTGGCATCAATTTAGAAGATATCAAAGCACCAGACTGCTTTGAGATTGAACGTCGTCTTATCGAACGTTGTGATGTGCCTGTATTCCATGATGACCAACACGGTACTGCTATCGTAACGGCTGCAGGTATGCTGAATGCCATCGAACTTCAAGGTAAGCAGCTAGAAGAATGCAAGATTGTTTGTTTAGGTGCGGGCGCGGCTGCGGTAGCGTGTATGGAGCTACTGATTAAGTGTGGCGCTCAGCGTGAAAAAATCTACATGCTAGATCGCAAGGGTGTGATCCACACTCGCCGTGACGACCTAAACGAATACAAACAGCTTTTTGCAAACAACACAGACAAGCGAACGCTGGAAGATGTGATTGAAGGTGCTGACTTATTCTTGGGTGTATCGGGTCCTAACTTATTACCTGCAGAATCTCTGAAGCTGATGGCTGATAAGCCTGTTGTATTTGCATGTTCAAATCCAGATCCAGAAATTAAGCCAGAGCTTGCTCATGAAGTGCGTAATGACTTAATCATGGGTACAGGTCGTAGCGACTACCCGAACCAAGTTAATAATGTGCTTTGCTTTCCGTTTATCTTCCGTGGTGCGCTAGATGTGCGAGCTAGCGAAATCAACGATGAGATGAAACTGGCAGCAGTCACGGCGATTCGTGAACTAGCAAAAGAAGAAGTTCCTGCTGAAGTATTAAAAGCGGCGGGAGCTGATGCACTGACATTTGGGATGGATTACATTATTCCGAAGCCAATGGATCCACGCTTATTGCCTCGCGTAGCGAAAGCGGTAGCACAGGCTGCAGTTGAATCTGGTGTTGCTCGTATCGAGATGCCTGAAAATTATATGGCTTAATGTTACGTCTTTAGCATTTAACTCATAAAAAAGCCGAATCATGGAAGCATGATTCGGCTTTTTTGTATCTTGGTATGACAAGCTTACACTTGAAATACAGAAGTTAGGTTCAAACTATTGTCACAAGCAAATGAAAATATGAAGGGTATAGACGTGATTTATTTTTATTCTTCGTCAAACGCTTCGAATTCGATACCCATCTCTGTCATTAGTTTTTTCACTTCAGCAGGGATATCGTCTGGGCGGTCTTTACGTAGATCTTCATCCGTAGGTAACGGTTGACCTGTGTAGGCATGAAGAAAGGCTTCACATAGCAATTCACTGTTTGTGGCATGGCGTAAGTTGTTTATCTGACGACGAGTACGTTCATCAGTTAGCACCTTTAATACTTTTAGAGGGATAGAAACCGTAATTTTCTTTACTTGTTCGCTTTTCTTTCCATGCTCAGCATATGGGCTTATGTACTCACCATTCCAATCTGCCATTGTGTACCTTCATCATTTTTGTAGTTAGATTAATTTAGAAGGTGATTTTAGCGGGATTTACCGCCATAAGCAAAGACATATGGACGTCTAGAAGTGTTGACGTCTTATGTTTATGGCAGTAAAGTGAATAACATATATCTAACACAGCTGCAAAACGCCGACAAGCAGCTGTTATATCCTGAACCCAATTTGTAAGGAGACACCTATGAGCAGCCGGAAGCCAGCCACAATTGCCGTTCGAACCGGTATTGAGTCAGACACTCAACACCATGCCGTTGTTCCACCAATTTATCTTTCGACAAATTATGGTTTTCCCGCTTTTGGTGAAGTGCCTAAATATGACTATACGAGATCGGGCAACCCGAACCGTGGGTTATTAGAAACAGCGCTCTTCGAACTGGAATCAGGAAAGGGTGCCGTTGTGACCAACTGCGGTACATCAGCATTGAACTTGTGGGTGTCTGCATTTCTAAGTGGTGACGATTTAATTGTTGCTCCACATGACTGCTACGGTGGAACGTACAGACTGTTTAATACACGTTCTCAAAAAGGGGACTTCAAAGTCCTGTTTGTTGATCAATCGGATCAAACCGCATTAGATGCAGCTATTGCTCTCAAGCCCAAATTAATCTTACTTGAAACACCTTCTAACCCTCTAGTGCGAGTGGTCGATATTGCAGAAACGTGTCGTAAAGCAAAAGAGGTCGGAGCGTTAGTTGCTGTCGATAATACGTTTTTGACACCTGTGTTCCAAAAGCCTCTAGAGCTAGGTGCTGACTTTGTTATTCACTCCACAACTAAATACATTAACGGTCACTCAGATGTAATTGGTGGTGTGGTCATCACTAAAACAGAAGAGCATGCTGAAGAATTAGGATGGTGGGGTAACTGTATAGGCGCAACAGGTACGCCATTTGATAGCTACATGACTTTACGTGGTATTCGTACTTTAGGTGCTCGTATGCGTGTACATGAAGAAAGCTCTCGTGAAATTTTAACAGCGCTTCAGCAGCAAGATTTAGTCGGCACTATTTATCACCCAAGCTTACCTGATCACCCTGGTCATGAAATTGCCAAAAAGCAGCAGTTAGGCTTTGGTTCTATGCTGAGCTTTGAGTTCGCAGGATCTTTTGAAGCGTTGAAGTTTTTTGTTGGTGAGCTAGAGCTGTTCTCGTTGGCAGAATCTTTAGGTGGTGTTGAAAGTTTGATTTGTCATCCAGCTTCTATGACTCACCGTGCAATGGGGGAAGCTGCTTTGGCTGAAGCGGGTGTATCTCAGCAACTTCTACGTTTGTCTGTAGGTTTAGAAGACGCGGGCGATCTTATTGAAGATCTAAACCAAGCGTTTCTTAAGACACATAACTTCATCGAGAATGGGGAAGCGAGCTAATGAGTGTTTTACGCCAACTGCATAAATTTGGTGGAAGTAGTTTAGCTAACCCAGAATGCTATCAGCGAGTTGTGAATATATTGAAAGAGTATTCAAGCGCGACTGATTTGGTTGTGGTCTCCGCTGCTGGTAAAACGACTAATCGTTTAATCGAGTTCTTAGAAGCACTAGATAAAGATGGGCGTTTAGCACATGAATGCCTACAGTCATTACGTCAATTCCAACTGAATTTAATTGAAGAGTTGTTAGAAGGTGATCAAGCTGCTCATCATCTTGGTTTAGTTCAAGCGGAATTCACAGCGTTAGGTGAATTGAATTCTCCACTGACTGAAGCGCAAAAGTCTCAAGTGCTAGGTCATGGTGAGGTCTGGTCTTCAAGGTTACTTGCTGAACTTCTTTCTCAGAGTGATCTACAAGCTATCGCGCAGGACGCTCGTGAATTCTTACGAGCGGAAGCGGGAACACAGCCAGAAGTTGATCGCTCGCGCTCTTACGCTTTAATTAAAGAAGTGCTGGCGCAACATACACATTGTCGGGTTGTGATTACGGGCTTCATGGCTCAAAACAGCGAAGGCGAAACCGTTCTTTTAGGGCGTAATGGTTCAGATTACTCTGCAACGGTTATTGGCGCGCTAGCTGAAGTTGACCGAGTGACTATTTGGAGCGATGTAGCCGGCGTTTACAGTGCGGACCCAAGGCTAGTATCGGATGCGTGCTTATTGCCTTTACTTCGTTTGGATGAAGCCAGCGAATTAGCCCGACTTGCTGCTCCTGTTTTACATAGCAGAACCTTACAGCCTGTTGCTCAAAGTGCGATGGATTTAAGTTTACGTTGCAGTTATCAACCAGAATCGGGCTCCACTCAAATTGAGCGTGTATTGGCTTCCGGTCGTGGTGCGAAAATTATTACGTCTCTGGATGAAGTTTTATTAATCCAAGTAACGTTTGGTCACGGGCACGATTTTGAGCGTTTGACTACCGATGTACTCGAAGGGTTGAAGCGTGCTCAATTAGAACCGCTAGCATATGAATTACAACCAGACCAATATTGTATTCGCTTGGCGTACACTGAAGAAATTGCTGGTGGTGCTTTAGAATACTTACAAGACCATGCTGTAGAAGGCGAGATTAAACTTAAAGAAGGCTTCTCTTTGGTGGCTGCGGTTGGAGCGGGTGTGACGAAAAACCCGAATCATTGCTATGGCTTTTATCAGCAGTTAAAAGACTCACCGGTAGAGTTTATCTCAGAGGCTTCTTCTGGATTAAGCTTGGTTGCAGTGATGCGCAAAGCTGACACATCTATTTTAGTAAAAGGTGTCCATTCCCAATTATTCCAAGCACAGAAACGAGTTGCTATCGCACTATGCGGGAAAGGAAACATTGGTTCGAGTTGGTTAAGTTTATTTGCAGAACAGAAAGCTGAACTAGAAAAGCGCCGTGGTATGAGCTTTGATTTAGTGGCAGTGATTGATAGTCAAACTTATTGGTTTGATGAGCAGGGCATTGACCCTAGCACTGTGCTTACTTGTTTCTCAGATGAAGCGGTAAATAATAACGGTAGTGACTGGCTTGAGCGTTTAGGCGAAATACAGGGTTATGATGAAGCGGTTGTATTAGATGTCACAGCCAGCAAATTGCTTGCTGATAAATATTTAGATATCGCTAAACAAGGGGTTCACCTGATCTCTGCAAATAAAGTGGCAGGTTCAGCATCCAGTGAATATTATCATCAAGTCCAAGATGCTTTTTCTAAAATCAGTCGCCACTGGTTATATAATGCAACAGTAGGGGCTGGGTTACCGATTAACCATACAGTTCGAGATTTACGTGAAAGTGGTGATGATATTATTGCTCTTTCAGGAATCTTCTCTGGTACTTTGTCTTGGCTGTTTCAGCAATTTGATGGCAGCGTTCCATTTAGTGAATTGGTAGATCTAGCATGGCAACAAGGTTTAACTGAACCAGACCCTCGAGCTGATTTAGATGGATCTGATGTGATGCGTAAGCTAGTGATCTTAGCACGTGAGTCAGGGCTAGATATTGAACCTGAAAACGTGAAAGTAGAGTCTTTAGTGCCGAAAGAGCTACAAGATTTGTCTGTAGATGACTTCTTCGATAAAGCTTCGTTGCTAAGTGATGAATTGGCAGAACGTTTAACTAAAGCTCAATCACAACAGAAAGTACTTCGTTATGTTGCTCGTCTTGAAAAAAATGGTAAAGCAACGGTAGGCGTAGAGGCTTTATCTAAAGAGCATGCGCTAGCGAACCTACTGCCATGCGATAATATTTTTGCGATCGAGAGCAAATGGTACAAAGATAATCCCTTAGTGATTCGAGGACCAGGCGCTGGTCGAGAGGTGACAGCAGGAGCAATTCAGTCCGATTTGAATCGTATGTCTAGCTTATTTTAATACCTTTAATGGTTGATTGTTCTGATTAACCAAGCCGCAATAACCCATAAATATGGCTGAAAGTAGAATTTATTTACTTTCAGCTTTTTTGTTTCTTTTCGGTGATTATCTATTCTCAAGCTCTGACCTTCTTCTTGAGCTTTACTCACGATCTACTTGAAAAAAATTCATAATGGATCAGTTGACATTAAATCGTATTCAATACATTCTGGAGACATATAGACGTCTAAACGTCGCTAGGGATTTGAAAATATTTAGTGGTTGCTTTTGCCACAGGGAGAGTAAGATGGGATATACGCACGCAGGTCATATCGACGCTTTGAATCAAAATATTGCTGAGCTTTCAGATAATATAAACGTGTCATTTGAGTTTTTTCCGCCGAGTAGTGAAAAGATGGAAGAAACGCTGTGGAATTCTGTTCACCGCTTGAAAACTCTTCAACCTAAATTTGTTTCAGTAACTTATGGAGCAAACTCTGGCGAGCGTGATCGTACTCACTCTATTATTAAAGAAATCAAAAACCAGACAGGTTTGGTAGCAGCGCCACACTTAACATGTATCGATGCAAGTCGTGATGAACTGATCCAGATTGCTGACGATTACTGGGCGAATGGCATTCAGAGTATTGTTGCGCTACGTGGTGATATTCCTGAAGGTGGCGGTGCTCCTGAGATGTACGCGTCTGATTTAGTCAATTTACTGAAATCCCGTCACGACTTTGATATCTCTGTTGCAGCTTTCCCTGAAGTGCACCCTGAAGCAAAAAGTGCTCAATCTGACCTTATTAACTTGAAACGTAAAGTTGATGCCGGTGCTAACCGTGCTATTACTCAATTCTTCTTTGATGTTGAAAGCTATCTACGTTTCCGTGACCGTTGTGTGGCAGCAGGAATTGATGTTGAAATCGTACCGGGCATTTTACCAGTATCTAACTTTAAACAAGCTTCCCGCTTTGCTGCGATGAATAATGTGAAAGTACCAGGCTGGATGGCGCAGCAGTTCCAAGGCTTGGATGATGATCCAACGACTCGTCAACTTGTAGGTGCTAGCCAAGCGATTGATATGGTTCGTACCTTAAGTCGTGAAGGTGTGAAAGATTTTCACTTTTATACACTGAACCGTGCAGAAATGACTTATGCACTGTGCCATACATTAGGTGTTCGACCACAAGTGGTAGCTGTTTAATCCATTTTCTTTAGATACAAAAAAGGCTTGGACTCTAAGAGTTCAAGCCTTTTATCTTTATAGACAGTCGCTATTCAGCTAAAAGCGATACAATCTGAACAGGGAAGAGCGTTATGCCATTGCACCTAGTTCAAGCAAAACCTCGTCAGCCCACACAATCCATGCCTCACGGATAAGTAGGTTACGACGCAGCGTTAAGCGCTCTAGACGAGCTTGCTTATCTAATGTCGCTGGTGTCGCGTAGTATGCTGCTTCAATTTCTTTGTAGTGAGAAACTAGCTTACGAGACTCTTCTACAAGTTCAGTCAGTTGAATACGGTATGCATCTGATGGTTGAACAGCACAAGCCATTAGCTTAGCTGAGAACTCATCACGTACTGTTGGGTGCGCAGTTGGTTGTTCAAACCATTCACCTAAAGCGCCACGACCGGCGTCGGTGATAGAATAAACTTTACGATCAGGTTTGCCTTCTTGAGGTTCAAGCACACAAGTTACTTGTTCATTTTGAGCCATTTTATTTAGCTCGCGATAAACTTGTTGGTGGCTTGCTTTCCAGAAGTAGCCAATGCTTGATGAAAACTCTTTTGTTATATCGTAACCAGTAGCATCGCGCGTACTTAAAACAGTTAAGATTACGTGTGGTAATGACATGTCTTTAATCCAAATGGTCAATAAACAGTAAACTAATGCTTAAACATCAAGTGTGCTTCTAATGGCACGATATGTTGGTATATGTCTAAGCAACACCAACGTATTTCGTTGGTTATGTCACCTTATAAAGCCGTTTGTCACCTAGCGCGGTAAGTTTCCTTACCTAGTGCTGTGGAATATTTTGATAGGAGTGTTTTCACAGCGGAGCGGTATTATATCTAAATAATAAGCATAAAGTGGAATACATGGACAAAATAACCCAAAAAACTGATAGAAAACTCAATAGTGGTTATTTTACAAAATAAAAAGGTCGCACGTGGCGACCTTTTGTCTTTATTTTAGTGTTAATCACTGGCTATCCGGTATTTCGCATACCTGCTGCAATACCTGCAATCGTCACCATTAGGGCTTCTTCTAGCTCTGGCGGTGGAGTTTCACATTTTCTAGTTCGGTATAACAACTCAGCTTGAAGCATGTTTAGTGGCTCAACGTAGATATTACGAAGGCGTATTGATTCAAGGCCCCATGGGTCGCTTTGCATCAAGTTTTCGTTATTCTCAACGTTCAATACTGCTTTAATGTCTTTTTGCAGTTGTTCACGAAGCAATTCACCAAGAGGAAGTAGTGACTCATCAACAAGTCGTTGATCGTAATACTTCGCGATTTCTAAATTGCACTTAGAATAAACCATCTCTAGCATACCTAAACGCGTAGAAAAGAATGGCCATTCGCGACACATCTCTTCTAAAAGAGCTTGATGGCCTTGGTCTACTGAATATTGAATCGCTTCACCAGCACCTAGCCATGCGGGTAGAACCAAGCGGTTTTGGCTCCAAGAGAATATCCAAGGGATCGCACGTAAGCTTTCAACTCCACCGTTAGGGTTACGTTTTGCTGGTCGAGAGCCAAGAGGCAGTTTACCTAGTTCTAACTCAGGCGTAGCTTGGCGGAAGTAAGGAACAAACTTTTCTTCACCACGAACAACATTACGGTAAGCTTCACAAGACACTTCTGAAAGCACATTCATCAGATCGCGCCATTCTTTTTTTGGCTCTGGTGGTGGTAGAAGGTTCGCTTCTAAAATAGCACTAGCGTATATATTAAAGCTGTTAACGGCGACTTCAGGTAATCCCAGCTTAAAGCGGATCATTTCACCTTGTTCCGTTACACGCAATCCGCCTTTTAAGCTTTTAGGTGGTTGAGAAAGTAGCGCCGCATGCGCCGGAGCGCCACCACGACCAACTGTTCCGCCACGACCATGGAATAACGTCAGTTCAATACCTTCGTCTTCACACACTTTAACCAGCTGATCCATTGCGTCATATTGAGCCCAGCCTGCAGACATTACACCAGCGTCTTTTGCTGAATCCGAGTAACCAATCATGACCATTTGGTGATTTTGGATAAAACCTCGGTACAGATCGATGCCCATTAGCTGTTTGATAACTGCTTCAGAGTTATTCAAGTCATCCAAAGTTTCAAACAACGGACACACATCCATGCGGTAAGGGCAGCCAGATTCTTGAAGAAGTAGGTGAACCGCCAGTACATCAGACGCAGTACGAGCCATTGAAATAACATAAGCACCGAAAGCTTCACGAGGCTGAGCTGCAATAATCTTACAGGTGTCTAAAACCTCTTTAACTTGTTCTGAAGGTTCCCATTCGCGTGGAAGAAGTGGACGTTTAGAACTTAGTTCATTGGTTAGGAAAGCAATCTTGTCTTGCTCACTCCATTGGTCATAATCACCAATGCCAAGGTAACGAGTCAGCTCAGAAAGAACGTCAGAGTGGCGAGTACTTTCTTGACGAACATCTAAGCGAACTAGATGTACTCCGAATGCTTTAATTCGACGTAGGGTATCAAGCAGTGAGCCATCAGCGATAACGCCCATGCCGCACTCATGCAGAGATTGGTAGCAGGCGTGAAGAGGAACCCAAAGCTGATCAATGTTTTGTAATGTCGGCTTTTTAGGCACGTCAGCGTGATGAATCTCAGCATCTAACACTTCAAGCGTATCACCAAGAAGAGTACGTAGACCTTTTAGGATGGCACGATACGCTTCGTGTTCATCGCCAGCTAATGCACGAACGGTGTCATTGCACTTTGTCATTGATAATTCAGTGATCAGTTCATTGACATCACCTAAATAGAGATCAGCGGCTTTCCAGCGAGATAAACGAAGTACTTCTTTGGTAATGGTATGAGTGACAAATGGGTTTCCGTCACGGTCACCACCCATCCAAGAAGAAAAGTGCACAGGGCGAGCATCAATAGGTAGACCTTCGCCAAAGTAGCCTTTAACGCGCTCATCCATATCACGTAGAAAATCAGGTACTGCTTCCCATAGTGAGTTTTCAACGACAGCAAAGCCCCATTTAGCTTCATCAAGTGGTGTTGGACGTTGCTGACGGATTACATCTGAGTGCCAACCTTGAGCGATTAATTGCTCTAGACGACGTTCAGTTTTAACGCGTTCTTTGTTTGATAAGTCACTTAGCTCTAGCTTCGACAAACATTGGTTAATTTTAACGAGTTTGTTGATCATCGTGCGACGAGTGATTTCGGTTGGGTGAGCCGTCAGTACGAGTTCGATATTTAAATCGCGTACTGCTTGTGCCGCATCCAACTTACTGATTTTGTTTTGGCTAAGCTTTGAAAATAAAGATTGTAGCGCGTCTGGTTCGCAAACGTGCTCTTCACAATGGCGAGAAATAGTATGGTACTGCTCTGCCATGTTTGTGAGATTTAAGAATTGGTTAAATGCGCGTGCCACAGGGGTTAGCTGTTCATTCGGCAGGTTTTTTATTTCTTCAATCAGGCTGTCACGATCAGCTTGGTTACCTGCTCTGGCTGACTTGGAAAGTTTACGTATTGTCTCTACTTTCTCTAAGATTACGTCACCATGTGCGTCTTGGATAGTGTTACCGAGCAAGCGTCCCAGCATGCTTACGTTACTCTTGAGAGCGGCGTATTTCTCGTTCATTGTCATCCTGCCTCGTAAAAAAATTACATCCATTGTTCCTTGCTAAGTACACAATCTAGCGAAAAGTGCTGTATCTAGTCAAATAAAGCATTCTAAGTTTGCAATTATTGGTTTTGGAAAATGAAGAAGTGATAAATTTGTTTTGATATAGGAATAAATTGAAATTTAATTACAACTTCTAAGTAGGAAAGGGAAAAACAGCATAAAAGCGACCTATTTGAGGATCGTTTTTATGCGAGTGATCTCTATTTTTGTTCTTAACTTAGAAGCTGGTAATAACTAGAAACAATATTTACGTATTGATTTACTGAGTACATCAATTGTTGGGTCGATGAAGTCAAAACTTAAGAACTCATCAGGTTGATGGGCTTGGTCAATTGAACCTGGTCCCAGTACTAGCGTTGGGCAAAGCTCTTGCAAGAAAGGCGCTTCAGTACAGTAGTTCACGGTTTGTGATTCAATCCCACACACTGATTCCATTCCACCAATAAATGGATGATCGTGTTGGCACTCGTACCCCGGGATTGGTTCATGCAATGGCGTTATCTCAATTCTGCCTGGCCATTTTGCTTCTACTTCTTTAAGCGCACCACGCAGCATGTTATCCAAACCATCTAGGCTGATGCCCGGTAAAGGACGAACATCATAATGCAGTTCACAACAGCCACAGATACGGTTAGCACTATCGCCTCCGTGAATATGACCAAGGTTTAGAGTGGGGCTTGGAATTGCAAAGCCGGGGTGATGGTACTCTTTAACTAACTTATCTCTCAGTTGCATTAGCGCAAACAGCACTTCATGCATAATTTCGATGGCATTAACACCTAAGGCGGGATCTGAAGAGTGACCTGATTTACCGGTTACTCGCACCGCATTAGCTACATGACCTTTATGCCCACGGATTGGTACTAGGCTTGTTGGCTCACCAATGATGCAGTAATCCGGTTTAAAAGGAGCACTTTCAGTAAAGTGTCGAGCACCCAGCATGGTGGTTTCTTCATCACACGTTGCTAAAACATAAAGTGGCTTAGATTGGTTACTCCAATCCATTTTCTTGACCGCTTCATAGATGAAAGCAAAAAAGCCTTTCATATCCGCAGTGCCTAATCCATAAAAACGGTTGTTGTGTTCTGTTAATGCATGAGGATTGAAATTCCAGCGTCCTTCATCAAAAGGAACGGTATCGCTGTGCCCTGCAAGAAGTAACCCTCCCTCACCAGAGCCCATTTTGGCAATCATATTATGTTTACCGGGTTCAACTTCTATCACTTCAACGCTGAAACCCACGTCTTTAAACCATTGCGCAAGCTTTTCAATGACTTTGGCATTGCCGTGATCCCAACTTGGTTCTGTTGAGCTAATTGAATCGGTGGATATCAGTCCTTCATAGACCTCAAGAAAACTTGGTAATTGCATAATATCTTCACTTCTACTATTGACAGAAAAACCATAAGGCGGTAAAACACATATTAAATCATATTTACTGAATAAAAAATCAAATAAAGCTAAAAATTAAGTATGATTAGTCAAATTTGAAATGTAACTTACCTCAAGAATGGATGTGTTGGGATGTTGAAAACTACGATTATCGGCGCAAGTGGCTACACAGGAGCAGAACTTGCTCTCATGGTGAATAAACACCCTGAGCTCACGCTATCAGGTTTATATGTATCCGCCAATAGTATAGATGCGGGTAAACCAATTGCAGCCTTGCACGGTAAGCTAGCTGGTTTAATTGATATGCCAGTTCAACCTCTAACGAATCCAGAACAAGTTGCACAAGACTGTGATGTTGTTTTTTTAGCGACAGCACATGAAGTAAGCCACGATCTCGCTCCTATCTTTCTTGAGAACGATTGCCAAGTATTCGACCTATCAGGTGCATTTAGAGTGAAGGGCGAAAACTTTTATCAAGAATTTTATGGCTTCGAGCATCAACATGAGCAATGGCTTGATAAAGCGGCTTACGGTTTAGCTGAGTGGAATGAAGACGCGATTAAAGAATCTCAGTTGGTTGCGGTAGCTGGTTGTTACCCAACAGCTTCACAGTTGGCAATCAAACCTTTGGTTGACGCTAACTTGCTTGATACAAACCAGTGGCCAGTGATTAACGCGACCAGTGGAGTCACTGGAGCGGGTCGTAAAGCGAGCATGGTCAATAGTTTTTGCGAAGTGAGCCTGCAGCCTTACGGTGTTTTCAATCACCGTCATCAACCTGAGATTGCTGCTCATTTAGGATGCGATGTGATTTTCACTCCACACCTTGGAAACTTTAAGCGTGGCATTCTAGCAACAATTACGATGAAGCTATCTGAAGGAGTGACGACCGAGCAAATTCAGCAAGCGTTTGAACAAGCTTATCAAGGTAAGCCTGCAGTCAGAATTCTTGAAGATAAGCTGCCTAGAATTCAAGACGTTGAAAACACACCATTTTGCGATTTAGGGTGGAAGGTTCAAGGTCAACATATCATCGTTGTGTCTGCGATTGATAACTTACTAAAAGGTGCATCTAGCCAAGCGATGCAGTGTTTAAATTTACGGTATGGCTTTCAGTCATTAACTGCGCTAGTGTAAGGAATCTTGTTATGAGCCTTAATAATCAACCATTAATCATAAAGTTAGGTGGAGCTGCATTATCTTGCACTGATACTTTAAGTCAGTTATTTGGTGCCATTTCCACTTATCAGCAACAAGCCCAACGCCCGATCGTGATTGTTCATGGCGGTGGTTACCTTGTTGATGACTTGATGAGTAAGTTAAATCTTGAAACCGTAAAAAAAGAGGGACTACGTGTCACTCCTTATGATCAAATTCCATTGATTGCAGGCGCTCTTGCAGGCACAGCGAACAAGCTACTTCAAGGGCAAGCAGTTAAAGATGGTTTGAATGCTGTTGGTTTGAGCTTAGCAGATGGTGGTTTATGTGAAATCACTGAGCTGGACCCTGAACTTGGAGCAGTAGGCAAAGCTGCTCCAGGTAATTCAGCAGTGCTTCAAGCAATTTTAGAAGCGGGCGCCTTACCTATTATCAGTTCGATTGGCTTAACTAATGATGGTCAATTGATGAATGTAAATGCTGACCAAGCTGCAGTAGCAGTAGCAGGTGCACTTGATGCTGAATTGGTACTGCTTTCTGATGTAAGCGGTGTATTGGATGGCAAAGGTCATTTGATTCCAAGCCTTAATCAACAGCAAGCCGATGACCTTATTACAGGAAAAGTGATTACTGACGGCATGATCGTTAAGGTTCAAGCCGCACTAGAAGCCGCTAACGACCTCGGTCGACCAATTGAAGTTGCCACTTGGCGATACCCAGAGAAACTGACACAACTTTTTTCAGGTAAAAGCATCGGAACACAGTTTTTACCTCAGTAGGGCTTACAACGAGTCACTACTTAAAGAATTTAGACAAAATATTTAGAACAAGCATATAACTATTAAAGTCATTTCCAACGCTGACCGCCATGTGCAGTATGGAAACTAGGAGAAAGAAAATGAGCAAAGTTAACGTAAAGAAAGTTGTAGTAGCCTACTCTGGCGGTCTAGACACATCAGTAATCATTCCATGGTTGAAAGAGAACTATGACTGTGAAGTTGTTGCGTTTGTCGCGGATGTTGGTCAAGGCGATGAAGAACTTATCGGCATTGAAGAGAAAGCAAAAGCTTCTGGTGCATCAGAATGTTACATCGCTGACCTTAAAGAAGAGATGGTTGCAGACTACATCTACCCAACGCTAAAAACAGGCGCTTACTACGAAGGAAAATACCTACTAGGTACGTCAATGGCTCGTCCAATCATCGCGAAAGCGCAGGTTGAAATCGCTCGTAAAGTGGGTGCAGACGCACTGTGTCACGGCTGTACTGGTAAAGGTAATGACCAAGTTCGTTTTGAGGGTGCATTTGCAGCTCTTGCTCCTGACCTACACGTAATTGCACCTTGGCGTGAATGGGATCTTGTGAGCCGTGAAGAGTGTCTCGATTACCTAGCTGAGCGTAACATTCCTTGTACCGCTTCTCTTACTAAGATCTACTCGCGTGATGCAAACGCATGGCACATTTCTACAGAAGGTGGCGTACTAGAAAATACATGGAACGCACCGGATGAAGATTGCTGGGCTTGGACGGTAGACCCAGAGCAAGCGCCAAACGAATCTGAAACAGTGACTTTAAAAGTTGAAAAAGGCGAAGTGGTAGCGGTTGATGGCGAAAAAATGACGCCATACAACGCACTGGTTTACCTAAATGAGAAGGGTGCTAAGCACGGTGTTGGTCGTATCGATATCGTAGAAAACCGTCTTGTTGGTATGAAGTCTCGTGGCTGTTACGAAACTCCTGGTGGCACAATCATGATGGAAGCACTGCGTGCAGTAGAGCAACTGGTTCTTGATAAAGCGGCATTCGAATTCCGTGAAGAGCTAGGTGTTAAGGCTTCTCACCTTGTATACGACGGTCGTTGGTTCACTCCTCTATGTAAGTCAATTCTTGCAGCAACAGATGAGCTAGCACAAGACGTGAATGGTGAAGTGGTTATCAAGCTTTACAAAGGCCATGCAACGGTGACTCAGAAGCGTTCTGACAACAGCCTGTACTCAGAAGAGTTTGCAACCTTCGGTGAAGATGAAGTTTACGACCAAAGCCACGCTGAAGGCTTCATCCGCCTTTACTCGCTATCAAGCCGTATCCGTGCTCTGAATAGCCAAAAGTAAAACTGAATAAAGACTTAACGCATTGCGTTAAGTCTAAAGTTTGAAAATATAGATACCGAAGCCCATTTACTATTTAAATAGTGAATGGGCTTTTTTCTTGAACAATCTGTTTAGTAAATGGGCATCGGCCTTTTGTATCCAATGACATATAATTCGCATTTCACGCTGTAAAGAGTCAACGGACGATTACCCGATGAATAAATATGTAAAAATAATGAATTAATACTTTATTTTTATTTTAAATTGCCGTAAGTTTAAACCATCAGAAAAATACTGAATCTTAATCAGAATTATTATTTGCAAAAACAGTGAGCACTGTGCAATTAGGAGATACACAATGGCATTATGGGGCGGTAGATTTACCCAAGCAGCAGACACACGGTTCAAAGATTTTAACGATTCTCTTCGTTTTGATTACCGTCTCGCTGAGCAAGACATTGTGGGCTCAATTGCCTGGTCTAAAGCTCTTCATTCAGTCAATGTTCTAACAGAAGAAGAACAGCAAAGACTAGAGCTTGCACTGAACGAGCTAAAACTCGAAGTGATGGAAGATCCAGAGCAGATCTTACGTTCTGATGCAGAAGATATTCATAGTTGGGTGGAGCAACAACTTATCGGCAAGGTCGGTGACTTGGGTAAAAAGCTTCATACCGGCCGTTCTCGTAATGACCAAGTGGCGACAGACCTTAAACTATGGTGCCGTCAGCAAGGTAACCAACTACTGCTAGCGCTTGACCGTCTGCAAAGTCAAATGGTGAACGTTGCTTCTCAGCATCAAGAAACCGTGCTTCCTGGTTATACTCACCTTCAACGTGCTCAGCCAGTAACTTTTGCTCACTGGTGCTTGGCTTACGTTGAAATGCTTGAGCGTGATTACTCTCGCTTGAGTGATGCGATTAAACGTCTAGATACGTGTCCTTTGGGTTCTGGTGCCCTTGCTGGAACCGCTTACCCGATGGACCGTGAAGAGTTAGCTCACAACTTAGGTTTTCGTCGTGCAACGCGTAACTCTCTAGATTCAGTTTCCGACCGTGACCATGTGATGGAGCTGATGTCGATTGCTTCTATCTCGATGCTTCACCTTTCACGTCTTGCAGAAGATATGATTTTCTACAACTCAGGTGAATCAAACTTCATCGAGTTAGCCGATACCGTGACTTCAGGTTCATCACTGATGCCACAAAAGAAAAACCCGGATGCGCTAGAACTTATCCGTGGTAAAACTGGTCGTGTATACGGTTCATTAGCCGCAATGATGATGACAGTGAAAGCATTGCCTTTGGCATACAACAAAGATATGCAAGAAGATAAAGAAGGTCTGTTTGACGCTTTAGACACTTGGAATGATTGTATGGAAATGGCGGCTCTTTGTTTTGACGGTATTAAAGTGAACGGCGAACGTACACTTGAAGCGGCGAAACAAGGTTACGCAAACTCTACAGAATTGGCTGATTACCTGGTAGCGAAAGGTATTCCTTTCCGTGAAGCTCACCACATTGTGGGTGTGACGGTTGTCGCTGCAATTTCGAAAGGCTGTGCACTGGAAGAATTAACCATCGCAGAGATGAAAGAGTTCTCTGAGGTGATAGAAGATGATGTTTACGACATCTTGACCATTGAATCTTGTTTAGAAAAACGTAGCGCATTGGGTGGCGTTTCCCCTAAACAAGTCGCTTATGCTGTAGACCAAGCTGAGAAGCGTTTATCGCAGCGTGACACTTCAATTGTCAAAGTACGGCCTGCTCGTTTGACCGATATAGAAGCATTAGAAGGCATGGTCGCTTACTGGGCAAACATGGGTGAAAACCTCCCTCGTTCTCGTAATGAGTTGGTGCGTGATATTGGCTCGTTTGCGGTAGCTGAGCATCATGGTGAGGTTACAGGTTGTGCATCACTTTATGTCTATGACTCTGGCTTAGCTGAAATTCGCTCGCTTGGGGTTGAAGCCGGCTGGCAAGGACAAGGGCAGGGTACTGCGATAGTGCAACACCTTGTTGATAAAGCGCGACAAATGGCAATCAAGAAAGTGTTTGTACTAACTCGTACTCCTGAATTCTTTATGAAACATGACTTCTTACCGACGTCTAAGTCATTGTTGCCAGAGAAAGTCCTCAAAGATTGTGACCAGTGCCCTCGCCAACATGCTTGTGATGAAGTTGCATTGGAAGTGAACTTGGTTGAGCAGGTTATTGCAAAAGTTAACGTTGCATAAGGTATTGATTTTATTGCACCTAAATAAAAGATTAAAAATCTGATCTTTTTTGGGAACAAATTAAGAAAAGTCCGGTCTATTAAAGTACCACTGCTTTTTCTTAGATTTATCTAAGAAAGCCCCAAAACCGATTGGTTTTGGGGCTTTTTTCTATCTGTTGTTTGGAAGTCTGTTTATTTATCTTCAATTACTTATCGGTTCGTTATTTAGTGTTTCTCTTTCTAAGAGGAAGGATTACAAATTTCATCACTAAATGAATGCTTAACAGTCCGCTAAACGCACAAGCCGCCATCATCAATGTAATGGCATTAATTGTTCTTGGATCTTCTTTGAAAAATAACCACCATATACCCCAGCTAAGAATTGATAATACTGTGAGTTGATTCATACAGCGTTGACAACGACCAAGCTTCTGCGTGATTTTTTCAGTTTTATTGCATCTAACACATGTCATATTAGGCTTAATTCGCGTTATGCTTATTACCTAAATAATAACACGTCATCGGGTTTTTAATTACGGTGACTTAAAGAGAGAAAGTTGATGATTGAGCGCCAAGAAACGAAACAACGCATGAGCCGTATTGTTAAGCACAATGGTACGATTTATTTATGTGGTCAAGTATGTGCCGATGCTACTCAAGGCATTAAAGAGCAAACTCAAACTATGCTTGATAAAGTGGAAGTTCTCCTTGAGCAAGCTGGAAGTGACAAAGAACACATGTTGTCAGCGACTATCTACATTAAGTCTATGGATGATTTTCAAGAGATGAATGCTGTATGGGATGCATGGGTTCCTGAAGGTCACGCTCCTGCTCGCGCATGTGTGACGGGTGATATGGCTCGTGAAGCGCTACTCGTTGAGATTTCTGTGATTGCTGCTGAGAAGTAATATCAAAGCCAGTAAGAAACAAAAAGGAAAGCCAATGGCTTTCCTTTTTAGTATCTAAATCTTGCTAACAGATCATGGCTATCTGTCTCTATGACCTGAAATTAACAACCAGGACCACAATCTAGACAATGTTTCACCATCTCTGGGCCTAGGTGCAGTTTCGCATTGAGGTCACGTAATGCAGTTCGTACACCTTCTTCGATTACTGGGTGGTAGAACGGCATATCTAGCATTTCAGAAACCGTCATCTTGTTCTGGTGTGCCCATGCTAGTAAGTGAGCCAAGTGCTCTGCATTTGGTCCCATCATTTCAGCACCAAGGAAGCGCCCTGTACCTTGCTCTCCGTAAACGTGCAGAATACCTTTGTTACGTAGCATCACTCGTGAACGACCTTGGTTTTCGAAAGACACCTCACCGGTTGCGAAGCACCCACAAGTACCTAAACGCGTTGTGATCTCTTTGTACGTTTCACCAACCATTGCGATTTGCGGATCAGAGAATACTGCTGAGATTTTAGAGCGGCGTAGACCTGCACGAATCTCAGGGAAGCGACCTGCATTATCACCGGCAATACGTGCTTGGTCTGCTGCTTCATGCAGTAGAGGCAATTGGTTGCTTGCATCCCCCGCAATAAATACTGATGGTAGCGATGTTTGTAGCGTATAGTGGTCTGCAACTGGCACACCACGTTCATCAAGTTCTAGAGAGGTATTCTCTAGGCCAAGCTTGTCTGTATTTGGACGACGACCTGTAGCTGCCAGTACGTATTCAACGACGTTAGTTTCTAATTCACCTTGCTTATTGATGAACTGGATTTCGACGCGATCTTCACCCGATTCAGTGGTAATGCGTTTCATGCTTTCGATTTTCACGTCGGCATCTAGGTAGAACTCTTCATTGAAGGCTTTATCTGCATACGCCATGATCTCAGGGTCGGTAACTGGACCTACTTGACCGCCTAAACCGAACAATTTTGTTTTAACGCCTAAGCGGTGTAGTGATTGACCAAGTTCTAGGCCAATAACCCCTGGTCCAAATACCGCTACTGATTCTGGCAAATCATCCCAGCTGAACACATCATCGTTAATGATAAGGCGATCACCAAGCTCATTCCAAACTGCAGGATAAGCAGGACGAGAACCGGTCGTGATAACAATACGTTTTGCAGTGATCACTGTATGATCATCAACCTGTAGCGTGTTGTCGTTTAGGAACTTAGCGTAACCAGAGATTTTGTCTTGCTCTGGGATTTCATCAACACCTTCTAAAACAAAACCAACAAAACGGTCACGTTCAAACTTCACTCTGTCCATCACTTCACGACCGTTAATCACAATACCACCTTGTGGGTGAACGCCAAAAGCCGGCGCCTTCTCAATTTGGTGTACGCTTTCAGCTGCTGCAATAAGCAGTTTAGATGGCATACAACCAACACGAGCACAGGTTGTGCCGTAAGGGCCGCCTTCAATCATCACAACACTGTCAGTGTGTGCTTTTGCAGCGCGGTAAGCCCCTAAACCTGCTGTACCGCCCCCGATAACTGCTACATCTACATTGACTTGTTTCATAATAATTTTCTCGCAATGGCTAAATTTAGTTTGAACAAACCCCTCCAACTCTGGTGATTTCTTGAGAGTCAGGATCGCGGGTCAGTTTTGTGATTCTGTTTTATTAGGTTTAGCTTGTGATTCAGCTTTTGTTACTAACCGATTCTTGTTGTTAACTCTTCTTTTAATTAACTATAGGTTAGTTAAAAGCGGGCGAGCCACAGGCTATATTCTTTTTCCAAAACTCAGATAAGAGTGGTTTGGAATCGCTAACCCACAAGAAGGTGGGTTAGCGGTATTACTTAGGTTATTTAATTGCTAGGCGTTTATTAGCGACTAAGTGATTAACCTAGGAAAGCTTCTAGTTCTTCGCTGCCACCGATGTGTTTGCCACCGATGAAGACTTGAGGAACGGTAGTGCGACCAGAGATTGCACGTAGGCTTACTGTTGTTGCATCTTTACCTAGAACCACTTCTTCGTAGTTTAGGCCTTTGTCGATTAGGTTCTGTTTCGCTTTCATACAGAAAGGGCAGCCTGGTTTAGTGAATACTGTAATTGACTCTTGCTCTTTGTGCTCAGGAGCTATGTGGTTAAGCATAGTATCAGCATCAGAAACCTTGAACGGGTCGCCTGGTACATCTTCTTCGATGAACATTTTTTCTACCACGCCGTTTTTAACCAGCATGCTGTAGCGCCATGAACGTTTGCCGAAGCCGATGTCGTTTTTCTCAACTAGCATACCCATACCATCTGTGAAATCACCGTTACCATCTGGGATGAATGTGATGTTTTCAGCTTCTTGGTCTGCTTTCCAAGCGTTCATTACGAATGTGTCGTTTACAGAAACACATAGAATGTCATCAACACCGTTTTCTTTGAATACAGAATGTAGTTCGTTGTAACGAGGTAGGTGGCTTGAAGAACATGTTGGAGTAAACGCGCCTGGTAGGCTGAATACGATAACTGTCTTGTCTTTGAATAGCTCTTCCGTCGTTACGTTAACCCATGCATCACCTTGGCGAGTTGGGAATGTTACTTGAGGGATTGATTGACCTTCTTTAGATGCAAACATATTGATTTCCTTAAATAGTATTTTAATTTTGTTCTATCAGAGCTTAACGTTTTTCTTTGCTCTGTTTCGTTTCGTTGAGCCCATTATTAGATAAATCCTTTGATAGCTCTAATCGTTTGATGTTATGGTTTTGATAGGTAAATTCTATCAAAAGTATTTTATCCCCAAATATTCCTATTCAGACCCTTGTTCTTATTAAAACCAGAGGTAAGAGGCAGATCATGAACATTCGTGACTTTGAATACTTAGTGGCTCTTGCAGAGCATAAACACTTTAGAAAAGCCGCCGAGGCGTGCTTTGTCAGCCAACCAACGCTTAGTGGGCAAATCCGTAAGTTGGAAGATGAAATAGGTTTACAGCTAACAGAGCGTAGCCCAAGAAAAGTGATTTTTACAGAATCTGGTTTACAGCTTGTAGAGCAAGCAAAGCGTATTTTAGCCGAAGTAAAAACATTTAAAGAGATGGCAAGTGGGCATGGTGAATCAATGACAGGTCCGATGCATATTGGATTTATTCCAACAGTTGGTCCTTATATCTTGCCTAAAATCATCCCTCATCTAAAAGAAAATTTTCCAGATCTTGAGCTTTATCTGCACGAAGCGCAGACACATCAGTTAGTGAGCCAACTAGAAGATGGCAAGCTTGATTGTTTGGTACTGGCTGCGGTTGATGAAACGGCTGCTTTCAAAGAGATTGATGTTTATGATGAGCCGCTGAGCGTTGCGGTGCCGTGTGATCATGAATGGGCTAAGCAAGACAGCGTTGATATGTTGCAGCTTAATGGTCAAACCGTTTTAGCTTTAGGGGATGGTCATTGCTTGCGTGATCAAGCATTAGGCTTTTGTTTTGCTGCGGGTGCTAAGGATGATGAAAGATTCAAAGCCACGAGTTTAGAAACGTTGCGAAATATGGTGGCTGCTGGTGCTGGAATTACACTATTACCTGAGTTGTCGCTGCCGAGTGAAAAGCAAAAAGATGGTGTGTGTTATTTGCCGGCGGTAAATCCTACTCCATCGCGACGTATTGTTGTGGCGTACCGACCTGGTTCACCGTTAAGACCTCGTTTTGAACAGTTAGCTGAAGTGATTAGTCAGCAATTAGAGCGAGTCACTCTTGTTCACAGTAGCTCTCGTTCATAAATCACATACACCGATGTGGTGAGAGTCAGCTTCTACTATTAAGATTAAAAAAGGGCAGATATTGAGTATCAATATCTGCCCTTTGTTTAGATCAAATGAACGGTTTCGTTAAAAAAGCTCTTCTTCAGCTTCACCAGACGAAGTTGAATAAATGTCATTGCTTAATGTTTCATTTATGAACTCTGTTGGCTCTGTGCCTTTTAAGAAATATTCAAACATAGATGACCCATCAGACTTGTTGGTTAACAGACCCGTTTCACGATCGATCCTTACTCTTACAATATTCTCGGGTAATGATTTTCTCTGAGCTGGCACATCAGCCAAAGCAGTACTCATGAAGTCTACCCAAGCAGGTTGTGCAGTCTTAGCACCGGCTTCAGCACCTGTGGTTTGACCTTTACCAAGGTTATTGTTGGCTTTTGTTCGACCTAATTTACGATTGTGATTATCAAAACCAACCCAAACTGTTGCTACAAGACCCGGTCCGTAACCGCTATACCAAGTATCCTTCGAATCATTGGTTGTACCGGTCTTCCCGCCAATGTCACGACGCTTGAGTGGTTGAGCACGCCAGCCGGTACCATTCCAGCCGGTCCCTTCTCGCCAGTTACCGCCACCCCAAATATTGCTATACATCATTTCACGCACTATGAATGCTGTTTGTTCGGAAATAACTTGAGGGGCGAATTGTGGCTCAGCTAATACATCTTGTTCATTAAATTCATCAGCGATAGAGCCTGTCGGAAGTTCAGCCTCTGTTAGGTCCATGTTCTCTGAATTATCAGATTCTAGCGATAATAGGTCAGCTAAATCAGTCTGTGTTTGGCAGTCTTGATGACAAACCACTTTAGGCTGAGCTTCAAATTCAACCTCACCAAATGGAGTTTCTACATGGCTAATGTAGAAAGGTTCGACGTAGTAGCCACCATTTGCAAATACAGAATACCCTTGAGCCACTTTCATTGGCGTTAAGCTACCAGCACCAAGTGCGATAGTTTCTGAACGTGGTACTTCATCAATATCAAAACCAAAACGGGTAAGGTAGTTTCGAGTGTCATCTAAGCCGACTTCTCGTAATACTCTCACTGCCATCACGTTTTTCGATTGAGCCAAACCAATACGTAGGCGAGTTGGTCCTACATAAGTGGGGGGTGAATTTTTCGGTCTCCATGCAGTACCTTGGCTTTTATCCCATTTGTTTATTGGTGCGTCATTGATTAATGAAGCCAGTGTTAAGCCTTTATCAACAGCAGCAGAGTAAATAAATGGTTTGATACCGGAGCCGACTTGTCGGACGGACTGAGTTGCACGGTTGAACTTATTATGGACGAAGTTAAAGCCACCTACCATAGACAAAACCGCACCATTATCAGGATTCATGGCAACAAAGGCGGTATTAGCGTTAGGAACTTGGCTTAAACGCCAGATAGCTTGAACTGTTTCAGAAGCCTCTTCCTCGGTAGTGATATCTGTTTCAACCTCAGACTCTTCAGGGGATTTTTCAGCGTTATCATCAACGCGACGGACCCAAATCTGTTCACCTTGTGCAAGAATATCTTGCGCTTTTTTAGGTGCAGACCCTTGACGTTCATCGGTTAAAAATTTGCGAGCCCAATTCATGTTTGACCATTCAATGGTCACTTCGCCTTTATTCTTCACCCATGCGGTTACAGTTTTATCGGAAACAGCAGTGACTACAGCTGGTAGAAGAGCCCCATAAGTCGGTTGTGATTTAAGGTGCTTGATGATCTGTTCTTGATCCCAAGTAGGTTGCTCTGTTTGCCAGAGTACTTTTTCCGCACCTCGGTAACCATGACGCTCATCGTAAGCTAAAAGGTTATTAATCGCGGCTCTATTTGCGGCTTTTTGCAGTTTAGAATCAATGGTTGTGTAAACCTTCATACCTGAAGTATAAGCATTTTCACCGTATCGCTTTACCATCCAAGCTCGTGCAACTTCTGCTACATAAGGGGCGCTTAACTTAATTTCAGCTCCGTGATATTTCGAAGTTAACTCTTCAGCTCGTGCTTCATCGTATTCTTCTTGAGTAATGTAGCGCTCATCAAGCATACGCATTAAAACGACATTTCGACGGTTGGTCGCTCGTTCGACTGAATAGATAGGGTTCATTGTCGAAGGAGCTTTAGGCATACCAGCTAAAGTCGCAAGTTCACTAAGAGTTAAATCAGGAAGATCTTTCCCGAAGTAGACACGACCAGCTGCTCCAAACCCGTATGAGCGGTGACCAAGAAAAATCTTGTTTACGTATAACTCTAGGATTTCTTCCTTACTAAGAAGTTGCTCAATATGGATCGCAATGAAAATCTCTTTAATCTTACGCATGATCTTTTTCTCATTAGATAAGAAAAAGTTACGCGCAAGCTGTTGAGTAATAGTACTGGCACCTTGCTTCGCAGAACCTGACATAGCAACCACTAGAGCAGCACGAGTAATACCAATTGGATCGATTCCCGGGTGGTCGTAAAAACGGCTGTCTTCGGTTGCGATCAAAGCTTCAATTAAGTGCTGTGGAATATCTTCATATTTCACTGGGTTACGGCGTTTTTCACCAAATTGTGAAATCAATTTACCGTCTTGACTGAAAACTTGCATGGGTGTTTGGAGTTCGACATCGCGCAATGTTGCAACATCTGGCAATTCAGGTTTTACATAATAATAGAACCCAAAAATTGTACCGACTCCAAGAATCATGCAAATCAATGTAAATATGAATAATCGCTTTATGAACTTCACCGGATAATCCCTGATTTGTTAAGGCTGATAGGCAGCAATCTCTTGTACTCTAGGCTAAAAATTAGCTTTCGTTTATTAACGCTTATTTAACTAATAATCTCAACCCCTTAGAACTAAGCCAACGATAAGCTAACTCAATAAAAAGTTAAGACATAGATAATGTTAGACCATTGTCTCAAGTCGAGGCTTTAGGAGCTAGGTAAAATGGGTTCATCATCAGTCATCGGTATAGATATAAGTAGCCACAGTATTAAAGCCGTGGTTCTCAAACCCGTAGGGGAGTTATATGCATTAATTGGATATAAAGAGCTTCCTATTTCGGACGACATTTTCTCTGATAATCATACCTTCGAGTATCAGAAAATTGTAAAGAAACTCAAAGAACTTAAAAAAGAGTTACCTTTGTTTAGTCGAAAGGTCGCCATTTCCATCCCTGACAATTCTGTTATTAGCAAAGTACTTCAAATTGAAAGCGAACTGGAAGATAGAGAAAAAGAGTTCTCTATTTACCAAACCTTCGCTCATCAATCTCCATTTCCAATCGAAGACCTCAGTTTAGATTTCGTCAAAGTTGAAGAAAAACGCTTTGGTAAAAGTTCAACGACAAGCTATCAGGTCTACGCGACTCGAAAAGAAGTCGTAGAAAGTCGGTCTTTGGCTATAAAGAAAGCAGGGCTAGAACCTGTTGTTGTGGATATTCATGCTCATGGGTTATTGAATATCTGGCAATTAGCGTCTCAGTTAAATCCAGATAAAAAAAATTGGTTACTTGTTGATGTAGGCCTGAATCAACTGTCTTTGGGGATTATGCCCCAGGGTGGTTCTTCTTTTTATAAAGACATTTCATTTGGTAGCCACTCAACAAACTCAACGGGCGAAGGTCACCCTGCGAGTGCATTTGGTAGTGCCGAAGAAAATCAAAAATACATAAATGATTTCATTGAGAAGCTAAAGCGGCAACTACAGCTTTATTCTTCAGTTAACTCTACGCACCCTCTTTCTGGAATTTGGTTGATGGGGGAAAGTGCAAATACACCAATGCTAATTGAAGAGCTCGAAAGGCAGCTCGGTTTGAGTTGTGAGCTTCTGAACCCTCTTTCTCTATTTGAGAATAAATTATCTAAAAAACGTCGCATGCATACTGATTGGCAAAGTTTTGGCATCGCTGCTGGAATGGCTATCAGTGGGCTTAAATGGGGAGAGGTGAAGCATGTTGCATCAAGTTAACTTATTGCCTTGGCGTGATGAGATCCGGGCTCAACATAAAAAACGTTTTATCAACCTTGTTGTGCTAGGAACCCTAGCGGCCGTGATTGCTCAGTGGATGGTGGGTAACTACTTTCATGAGCAGAAATCCGAACAACAAGCTCGCTTGAACTATTTGCAGCAATACATTGCTCAACTCGATACCCAGATCCAATCATTAAAAGTGGCAGAACAAGAACACAAATCGATTCTGACTCGTTTAGATGTGGTTGAGTCTCTTCAGTCGGGAAGAAATAAAACGACAGAGTTCATGAACTTAATGCCGAACCTAGTCCCTGAAGGTGTTTATGTCGATAAAATTAAGATGAATGGTCAAGAAGTTGAAATGTCAGGGATCAGTGATAGTACGGCTCGTTTAGCAACGATGTTAGACAACCTTGAACGTTCAGAGTCTTTAAGTGATGTTGAGATGCACTCCATCGTACATAACAAAGAACGCTTTAATAAAGAGTTTCAGACGTTCAAAGTCTCTTTCATGTTTACGCCTATATCTTTGCAAAAACCTCTTGAAGCTGCCGATACAACAGCTAAGCAGTCGGCAATGAAAGCGTCGTCGATAGCCAATGAACAATACCTCTCTGTGGGCGTTAGTAAGCTAGCACCTAATCAGATGGTATACCTCGTGAATCAGGAGGTCTCGAATGGTTAGTTTACAAGAACTTGATATTGATGAAATTACAGAGTGGCCGTTATTTCCTCAAGTGCTCGTGGTTTTATTACTGATGTTCATTATCCAAGGTTTTGGCGTTTGGTTTTATTTGATGCCACAAAATGATGAGTTAGAGGGGCTAAAGCAACAAGAGCAAACATTGAAAACGACGTTGCGAATTAAAGCGAATAAAGTTGCCACCTTGCCTCAACTGCAAAAGCAGCTAAATGAGTTAACTAGCCGTTATGACTACTTACTGCAGCAATTGCCTGTTCAAAAAGAGTTGGCAAGCATGTTGGCTGCGGTTAATGAACTGGGGCTGGATAATAAGCTGACTTTTACTCGCATTGATTGGGGAGAAAAACAAAATAAAGAGTTTCTTTATCGCTTACCCCTCAATATCGAACTAACGGGTGATTACCATGAAATTGGTGATTTTTCCGCAGCAATTGCCAAGCTACCAAGAATTATCAGTTTTGACGATGTGAATTGGCAACGAGTGAGCCAAGAAAGTAGCACGCTTCACTTTCGCGTCAGAGCTTATACCTACCAGTTTAAACCGGAGGTCAGAGATGAAGCCCAGTAAACTGGCTTATTTGAGCCTGATATTAATGCTTGTAGGTTGTAAAGCGAATCAAGATTCCTTGGAAGAATATGTATCAAAGGTTGAGGAGCAAGCAAGAAAAGAAGTTGCTCAGTTAAAACCAGCTGCCGAATTTATTGCTGCAACTTACGATCCGAAAATATCTAGAGGACCTTTTGTTTTACCCAAAGAAGCGATTGTGCAAGACCAGCCAATTGTTAAAAAAGACTGTTGGCAGCCAAGTTATCGTTCTAAAAATGGGAAGTTGGAAAAATACCCACTTAGTAAACTGCGTTTAAAAGGGGTCATGGGAAGCGGTTCTACTGTTTCTGGATTAGTTCAAACTCCTGTTGGTAATGTGGTGAAAATTCAAAAAGGTCAGTTCATTGGGTTGAATAACGGTCGCGTAACAAAAGTGACCAGTAAATATGTACTGATAAATGAAACCCTTCCAGATGGTCTAGGTTGTTGGCATAAACGTAACGTCAAGCTCGCTTTGAAGTGACCCAATTTCACACGATGTGGATATGAGATTTAATTATGATTAAAGGAATAGCTGTGAATATGAATAAGGTTTTTCAGAGTGTTTTACTCTTTGTTGCCTTGAGCTTTGCGTTAGTGACGCAAGCTGAAACGTCTTCCAATGAATTAAAGAGTATCGATTTTAGGCTAAATAAAGATAAAGATGCCGTGATCATTATCGAACTTGAAAGTAGCTCAACAGTGGTTGATGTGCAGCGAGCACAAGAAGGGTTAAGTATTGAGTTATTAAGTACTCAAGTGGCAGACGACAAGCTGTATATGCTTGATGTAAAAGATTTTTCGACTCTTGTGGATACGATTGAAGTATTTCGTGAATCACCGAGCACACGTTTATTAGCGTCTATCGATCAAGATTATCATTACGAATATACACTTAAAGGTCGATTCATTGAGGTAGTAATAAGTAAGCTAGAAGAAGATGCTCCTGCTGTTGAAAAAAGTATTCTTGAGAAAGAAGGTAAATTAATCTCAATTAACTTTCAGGACATTCCTGTGCGAAATGTTCTCCAACTTATTGCCGACTACAACAGCTTTAACTTAGTGGTTTCAGACTCGGTTTCTGGAAACCTAACTTTAAGATTGGATGGCGTTCCTTGGCAGCAAGTACTTGATATTATTTTACAGGTTAAGGGGCTTGATAAACGAGTTGACGGCAATGTTATTTTAGTCGCACCTAAAGCTGAACTTGATTTGAGAGAGCAGCAAGCTTTAGAAAAATCACGACTTGAAGAAGAGCTGGGAGAGTTGAAGTCTGAAATTGTAAAAATTAATTTTGCTAAGGCTTCTGAAATCGCAGAAATGATTGGTGGTGATAGTACCGTGAGCATGCTTTCTGAGCGAGGTTCAATCACGATAGATGAGAGAACTAACTCCTTATTGTTGAGAGAGTTACCTGAAAATATTGCAGTCATTCGCGAAATTGTTGAGTCACTTGATATACCGGTTAAGCAGGTACAAATTGAAGCTCGCATTGTAACGGTTACAGAGGGCAACCTTGATGAGTTAGGGGTCCGATGGGGCATATCCTCGACAAATGGAAACAACACCATAGGGGGCTCTATAGAGAGTAACCTAGCGACTATTGGTCTCTACGATGGCGGCGGCGGTGATGGTGAAGAAGGCGGCAGTGGTTTACCTATCGATGATTTCTTAAATGTAAATTTAGGTGCTACATCACCTCAGGCATCAAGCATTGCTTTTCAAGTTGCTAAATTAGGGTCAGATACTTTGCTTGATTTAGAGCTATCGGCACTACAGCAAGAATCTAAGGCTGAGATTATTTCTAGCCCACGTCTAATCACGACCAATAAAAAACCCGCTTATATTGAGCAAGGCACTGAAATTCCTTACTTAGAGTCTTCATCGAGTGGTGCCACATCCGTCGCATTTAAGAAAGCGGTTTTAAGCTTGAAAGTCACACCGCAAATTACCCCTGACAATCGATTAGTTTTGGATTTAAGTGTAACCCAAGATAGACCTGGGGCAGTTGTTAAGACTGGTACTGGTGAAGCTATAGCGATCGATACACAGAGGATTGGAACGCAAGTGCTTGTTAATAATGGGGAAACTGTTGTTCTTGGCGGTATCTTTCAACACAGTGTAACCAACACTGTGGATAAAGTACCTTTGCTCGGAGACCTTCCTTTACTTGGCGCATTATTTAGTCGTAGCTATGAAAATGTTGGTAAAAGTGAGCTGCTGATCTTCGTTACACCTAAAGTTGTGATTCAGTAATGAACAATTAGATTAAAAATAAAGTTGCATTAGTGGCACCTAACCTTGATAATTTCGGGTCTTATCACGAATTATCTGTGAGGAATCGGTGCCACAGGCCTTTTTATTTCAGTACGAGTGCTGACCTGCCTTGTGGCGATGTCATTGAATTAACGTTGTAAATTACTGCTAAAAACATGGCTGAGAAACGCAATATTTTTCTTGTTGGCCCAATGGGCGCCGGCAAAAGTACAATTGGTAGACACCTAGCTTCCCAACTTCACATGGAGTTTTTAGACTCTGATACTGTAATCGAAGAGCGCACTGGCGCTGATATCGCTTGGGTATTTGATGTTGAGGGAGAGGAAGGTTTCCGTAAACGCGAAGAATCTGTAATCAACGATCTGACGGAAGAGCAAGGTATTGTTCTAGCGACAGGCGGTGGTTCAGTAATGAGCAAAGAAAACCGTAACCGTCTATCTGCACGAGGCATCGTTGTATATTTAGAAACAACGATTGAAAAGCAACTTGCTCGCACTAACCGCGACAAGAAGCGTCCTTTACTTCAAACAGACAATCCTCGCGACGTCCTAGAAGACCTAGCGATATCACGTAATACACTTTACGAAGAAGTCGCGGATTATACCGTTCGTACTGATGATCAAAGTGCAAAAGTGGTAGCCAACCAGATCGTAAAAATGCTAGAAGAACGTTAAGTTCATTTTTCGGAGAGCAAAACCATGGAACGGATTACGGTCAATCTAGCTGAGCGTAGCTACCCAATCTCTATCGGCGCCGGGTTATTTAATGACCCGGCGTACCTTTCTTTTTTATCGAAGAAGCAGAAAGTAGTTGTTATTAGTAATGTAACGGTTGCTCCACTGTATGCAGATAAAATTCTTTCTTTACTTGAACACGTTGGCTGTCAAGCTTCTCTCTTAGAGCTGCCTGATGGTGAACAGTACAAGACGCTTGAAACGTTCAATTCAGTGATGAATTACATGCTTGAAGGGAATTACAGCCGCGATGTGGTCGTAATTGCTTTAGGTGGTGGTGTTATTGGTGATTTGGTGGGTTTTGCCGCAGCTTGTTACCAACGTGGTATAGATTTTGTTCAAATCCCTACAACATTGCTTTCCCAAGTAGATTCTTCTGTCGGCGGAAAAACAGCAGTTAACCATCCACTTGGTAAGAATATGATCGGGGCATTTTATCAGCCCAAATCTGTTGTTATCGATATTGAGTGTTTATCGACCCTGCCTGAGCGTGAGTTTGCGGCTGGTATCGCTGAAGTGATTAAGTACGGCATTATTTATGACGATGCTTTTTTCTCTTGGTTAGAAGATAACTTAGAAAGGCTTTATCAACTAGATGAGCAAGCTTTGATCACTGCGATTGCCCGTTGTTGTGCAATTAAGGCTGAAGTGGTGGCTCTAGATGAAAAAGAGTCAGGAATCAGAGCGTTATTGAACCTAGGTCATACATTTGGTCATGCGATTGAAGCAGAACTAGGCTATGGTAATTGGTTACACGGTGAAGCTGTGTCTTCAGGTACTGTAATGGCTGCGAAAACAGCTCAATTACAAGGTTTGATTTCGCAGGAGCAACTTGAACGAATTATTTCTATACTCAAGAATGCAAAGCTACCAATCCATACGCCAGAAAGTATGTCTTTTGATGACTTCATGAAGCATATGATGAGAGATAAAAAAGTGCTCTCTGGTCAATTACGTTTGGTTTTACCAACAGGAATTGGTACTGCTGAAGTTGTTGCTGATGTGCCTCAAGATATCATTGAGCAAGCAATTGATTTCTGCCGTACACTTTAGTTTGGTTGTTAAGCTGTTGGGGTATACCTAGCAGCTAACCCTGTTTACTGATCAACTTTATCAGTAAGGATATCCAATGAGTTTGGCTCATGAAGTAAGAGTGTTGGAATTAGAATCTCAAGTTGAATTGCTTGAGAGATTGCAGATGCTTACTAATTTTGGTTCTAATTTAGTAACGGTGGCTGGTCAACCTGGTTCCGGTAAATCTTGGTTAGCGCAACGCTATCTTGAAGCGTGGGCGAGTGAACAAAACCAATGTCTTCTCTTGTGTCATCCCAGCCAAGATGATCAACAACGTCGTGCTTTACTTCTTAGTCAAATCGTCTCAGATCCTCTCTTTAACCAGCAAGACTCTTTATCAGATAGCTTAACCCGGTTATTAGATGGGGAATCGTGCGATGTGGTCATTGTGATCGATGATGCTCATCAATTGACAGAAGTCTTGGTATCCGAACTTTGGATGTTAGTACTCGAAGCTCAAGCAAACCCTCTTTGGAATATTAATATTGTCTTGTTTTCCGAGTTGGGCAATTTAGATGCTTTATTGACTCGCTTAAGTTATGGGCAAGACCACAAGCCTATTGATCTAGAAATCGATACGCTTTCTCAAGTGGAAGCCGAGCAGTTTTTTGAATCTTTGGTTGTTCGTTATGTAGATGATGATTCTGAAAAGAGAGTGCGTTCAGCTTTTAAAAAAACTAAGCCTATCCCCGGCGACCTTATGGCTCTAGGAGAGTTGAAAGTGGAAAAAAGGATTATTATTCGTTCGATCATTGGGTCACCAACCACGATAGCAATATTGGTTACTTTGCTTTTGGTGGTTATTGGAGGAGGGTACTGGTGGATGTTGAATCAACCAACACCAGATGATAAGGCTCAAGCCTTGATTTCCCCAGCAGAACAAACGGCAATTCCAACGTTAGAATTTGCTAATGATGATTCAGAAGAGCTTAAAGTTGAAAGCTCTCAAAACCATTCCGACGGGCAATTACTTGACCCAAGTTATGAAGGGGCAACGGATGATTCATCAGCTTTACCTCCTGTAATTATTGAAGATATGGCTGGAGTTGGTACTGTTTCTCAAGATCAGCAGCGCGTAGTTATTACCTCTGATGTAGTTGATGCTCTGCTAGATGATAAGCCAGAAAGTGTTGATACCAGTACGATAGAAGCTGCGGTTGAAGAGAATACGGTGTCCGTGCTTGTGCCTGAAAATAACGTTCAGCAGCAGGTAACTAATCAAGATAATGTTCAACAGCCTATAAATCCTTCTAGTAGTGATGCTGTCGTTCAAGTTGAAGGTGTTAACGAGCAAGAAACAGCACCGAATAAAACGATTACTTTTTCTTTTGCTAGAGAAGAGCTGAAAGCATTGTCACCGAGAGCTTATACATTACAACTTGGTGCGATGACTTCTTTAGAAGATGTTCAATCATTTATTGAGCAATATAGTATTCAAGAGCAAGCCAGAATTTATCCAACGGTAAGAAATGGAGCAGAGTGGTTCATAATTGTTTACCAAGATTATCCAACCATACAAGTTGCTCGAGATTCAGTAGAAACATTACCCAAAGATCTACAGAACTTAGGTCCTTGGGCTAAGTCACTTAACCAAGTTCACCGAGAAATTGATCGAGTGAAATAATTTGTGGCTCTTTACGCCTATTTACTCGAAAGATAACTAATCAAGTTTCATGTTTTTTAGTAAATAGGCTGACGATGAGCAGTAAATAATGAAGCTTGGTAAGAAAGAGCTAAGCTCAGCAATAAATATCTGGGCTCAGCAAGAAATAACTGAGCTTAGGTCGAAAATATGTTACATTCCGCAGCCTTATTTTTTGGTTGATAGACAGAGCAGTAAATGAAAAAGCAGCGTGCCTTTCTAAAATGGGCTGGTGGTAAATATGGCCTAGTTGAAGATATCAAACGCCACCTGCCACCTGCTCGTAAGCTAGTTGAGCCCTTTATTGGCGCTGGCTCTGTGTTTCTGAATACAGATTATGACCAGTACTTACTTGCAGACATCAACCCAGATTTAATCAACCTTTACAATCTGTTAAAGACCGATCCTGAAACTTATATAGCGGAATCGAAGCGTTGGTTTTGTGCTGAGAATAACCGTAAAGAAGCGTATTTAGATATACGAGCTCAATTCAATGATACTGATAACGTGATGTATCGTTCTCTTGCCTTCCTTTATATGAATCGTTTCGGTTTTAATGGTCTATGCCGTTATAACAAGAAAGGTGGCTTTAATGTTCCTTTCGGTTCATACAAAAAACCTTATTTCCCTGAAGCTGAATTAGAATTCTTTTCTGAAAAAGCGAAGAAGGCTACATTCGTGTGCGAAGGTTATTCTGAGACTTTTAGTCGAGCTCGCAAAGGGTGTGTTGTTTATTGTGATCCACCGTATGCACCACTATCGACTACTGCGAATTTCACTTCTTATTCAGGCAATGGTTTTTCTTTAGATGACCAAGCAGCACTAGCTGATATTGCAGAAAAAGCGGCAATGGAACGTGATATACCCGTTTTAATCTCTAACCACGATACAACCCTCACGCGTCGTTTATATCACGGTGCAGATCTGAGTGTGGTTAAAGTTAAACGCACGATAAGCAGTAAAGGTTCAGGGCGGAATAAAGTGAATGAATTACTGGCACTATTCCATGCCGAGAAGAATCAGCAGCATTCACCCCTTGTAAGTGAAGAGTAAGCTTCGGCAGATTCTCAATCATTTAAAGATGTCTAACTAAGCCTTTAAAGGCTAGCCATAACCTACCTTTAAACTGGCAGATTAAAGTGTGTCCATGAACACTTTGATAAACAAATCTATTGAACTGCTAGGATCTGCTTAATCGCTTATGTAGAATTGCCGCCTAGATAGCATTGTCTTCCGTCTTGCCGATAATGCTACTACGAATGCAATTTACTCACTCTTAAGAGGTTAGGTATGAAAGATTTTCTCATCGCTCCATCTATTTTGTCTGCAGATTTTGCTCGTCTTGGTGAAGACGTAGAAAAAGTACTAGCAGCTGGTGCTGACGTGGTGCACTTTGATGTGATGGACAACCACTATGTACCTAACCTAACTTTTGGTGCTCCAATTTGTAAAGCTTTACGCGACTACGGCATCACTGCTCCTATCGATGTTCACCTAATGGTTAAGCCAGTAGACAGTATCGTACCTGAGTTTGCTAATGCCGGCGCATCAATGATTACCTTCCACGTTGAAGCATCTGAGCATATCGATCGCACCCTACAACTTATCAAAGAACACGGCTGTAAAGCGGGTGTGGTATTGAACCCTGCAACGCCGCTTTCTTGCCTAGATTACATTATGGATAAAGTAGACATGATTCTACTGATGTCTGTAAACCCAGGCTTCGGCGGTCAATCTTTCATTCCCCACACACTAGATAAGCTCCGCGCTGTTCGTAAGCTAATTGATGAGTCTGGTCGTGATATTCGCCTAGAGATTGATGGTGGCGTAAAGGTAGATAACATCCGTGAAATCGCAGAAGCGGGTGCAGACATGTTCGTTGCTGGTTCAGCTATCTTCAACCAACCAGATTACAAAGAAGTTATCGACGAAATGCGTGCAGAGCTTGCAAAAGTAAACGCATAATCGTAGAAATATAGATAGGTTGAATATTAAGGGGCTAATAGCCCCTTTTTTACGTCTTATAGCTCAACTGATGAGACGAATATAATTAATAGGAAAGTAAGATGTCATTAAGCTCAATAAAACTGATCGCCTTTGATTTGGACGGAACCTTATTAGATAGTGTGCCTGATTTAGCGGTTGCAGCTGACCAAGCTTGTCAGGAACTGGATTTTCCTTCAGTGAGCGAAGAACAAGTTCGTGACTATGTGGGTAATGGTGCGGATGTGCTTATCGGACGTTCACTTAGCCGCAGTATTACAGTGAGCTCTGAATTAGATCCTGAACTGCTTAAGAAAGCTCGTATCCTTTTTGATGACTTCTATGAAAAAAGTGGTCATAAATTGAGTCACTTATATCCATCAGTTAAAGAGACGTTAGCAGAGCTACATAAAGCCGGTTTCACTTTGGCACTGGTGACTAACAAGCCATCTAAATTTGTCCCTGATGTCTTGGCGCAGCACGGCATTGATAAATACTTCGTGGATGTATTGGGCGGTGACTCTTTCCCAGAGAAAAAACCAAACCCAGTAGCGTTGAATTGGCTACTTGAAAAGCATGGTGTAAAGCCAGAAGAAATGTTGATGGTGGGTGATTCAAGCAACGATATCAAAGCGGCTCAAAATGCAGGTTGCTACTCGTTTGGTCTGACTTACGGCTACAATCACGGTGAGCCGATTTCAGCATCTAATCCTGATTATGTCGCGGACAACGTCGCGCAATTACTAGATGTGGTTCTAGTTTCAGCATAAAGCGGACAAAAGTTAGCTAACCTACTAGCAAAATACTTATCAATGAGTACACTGGATGAGCCGCATAGAAAGAGCTGTGCGGCTTTTTTATTTAAGTTAAGAAGCTAACAAGCAAAGGAATTATAACCATGAGCAAGCCCATCGTATTGAGTGGTGTTCAACCATCAGGTGAACTAAGTATCGGTAACTACTTGGGTGCTCTACGTCAATGGCAACAGATGCAAGATGATTACGATTGCCAATACTGTGTTGTAGACCTTCACGCGGTTACGGTTCGTCAAGACCCGAAAGCACTGCATGAAGCGACCCTAGACGCACTAGCAATCTGTCTTGCTGTCGGTGTTGATCCAAAGAAGAGCACGCTATTTGTTCAGTCACACGTACCAGAGCATGCTCAACTTGGTTGGCTTCTTAACTGTTACACGCAAATGGGTGAACTGAGCCGTATGACTCAGTTTAAAGATAAATCTGCCCGTTACGCGAGTGATGTAAATGCAGGTCTATTTGGCTACCCAGTACTAATGGCTGCCGATATTCTGCTTTATGGTGCGCATCAAGTGCCAGTCGGTAATGATCAAAAGCAGCACCTAGAGTTAGCTCGTGATATCGCAACTCGTTTTAACAATGTGTATAGCACTCCAGAGCAACCAATCTTCCAAATTCCAGAACCGTACATTCCAACAGTGAATGCACGTGTAATGAGCTTGCAAGATGCGACGAAGAAGATGTCTAAGTCAGATGATAACCGTAAAAACGTTATTACTCTGTTAGAAGAGCCTAAGTCGATTATTAAAAAGATCAATAAAGCGCAAACTGATGCTGAAACACCACCACGCATTGCAAGTGATTGGGAAAATAAAGCGGGCATTTCTAACCTAATGAGCCTGTACTCGGCGGCTACTGGTAAAACGTTTGAAGAGATTGAGGCGCAATATCAAGGCGTAGAGATGTATGGTCCATTCAAGAAGGATGTTGGTGCAGCAATCGTAGAAATGCTTGAGCCGATTCAATCTGAGTACAAGCGTATTCGTGAAGATCGTGTTTACATGGATGCGGTAATGAAAGCAGGTGCTGAAAAAGCGTCAGAGCGTGCAGCTGTTACTTTGAAAAAAGCTTATGAAGCCGTAGGTTTCGTTTCTCGTCCTTAGATACTTGATTCTGCTTAAAATAAACCGCCGACTTAGGCGGTTTTTTTATGCGTGAACAAAAAATAAAGTTCCATAAAATTGTTGATGATTATTAAATTCTGAGGGGCTCGTCAAAATAAAACGCATTTGCTTACAATTTAATCGCACTAATAACGTTATCTGTTGAAAAAAAATGGTCACTCATAAAAAAGTAGTTTTACTAGTGATAAGAGTCTCATTTGTAACGTGGATGACTTCTTACTGTTACATAAAAAGGGGATATTACGCAGCATCTACTGGTTTGTATGAGTGGTCGGTGTTGTATTTGCTCTTGTTATTGTATTCGAGTTAGCAATGGATCCTGCGCCAAACTTACCAAGCCGTTAAATAGAATAATGTCTTAGATAAGGATTTTAAAATGACTTCAAAGAATGCTATTGCATTGGCTTTGTCTTCTTTATTTGTAGCGGCAAGCGCGAATGCTGTCACTATTTACGAAGCTGATAATGGTGATTTCGTTAAGCTGTATGGCGAAGTAGGGGTTGGTGGTCACATAGGTGCTAACTATGAATACGGTGAATTTTATGCAGACCAAAACTATGTAGACGACTCTTTCGCAACTATGGGTGTGAAAGGTAAGAACGATAAAATGCATTACCGCCTAGAGCTAGATTACGAGCGTGAGAACTGGGCATACGGCACCGGCGATATGGTTCTGGCGATCGATAAAGTATTTATTGGGTACGACCTCTATAAGAGTGACGGTTATTCTCATTACGTAGAAGCTGGTTTAACGGATACGGCTTTCGATGATTACGATAAATGGGGTGACTTCACGTTCGACACTACAGTTGAAACTGGCGAAGCCGGCGACCAAGACATGACGGTCAAGTATGAAGGTAAATACTTCGGCGTAATCAAAGTAGGTGCCTCTTACACTAACCGAGCTGAATCTTCTTCTGGTTCTGAACTTGGCGATATTGTGAATGGTTATGTTGGTTACTTCGGTGATCGCTTATCTGCTGTTGTTGGCTTAGAAGGTCGTGCTGGCTCTGATGGTGCATCGAAGTACGGTGAGCAACAATTATTAGGTTTCGGTGCTCGTTTTGCAGTCACTGATGATATTCACCTAGGTGTGAATGCTTACATTGAAGATGAAGATATTGCTCAAGATAGAACGCTGGTATCGACAGACCCAATCACAGGTGAAAAAACTTACATTAATAGCAATTACCAAACTTTAGAGAATAAAGGTTACCTAGCATCGGCTAAGTATAAGTTCTCTAAAACATGGGAATTTACTGCGTCATACAACTTTGAAGAGTATGAACAGTGGTCAATTGATAATGCGAGCTCTGATGTAAGTGATCATAAGAGCTGGGGTGATGATCGTACGTGGGGCACTATTGGCGTGAACTACAAACCAACGCGCTCGAGTGTTATCGCACTTGAGATGAACACTGGTGAAGCGGCGCAAGACGCATACGCATACGCTCGCGTTTACTTCTAATCCAATCAGAGAGAATCTAATAATGAACAAGAAAATAACTCTACTTGCTGGTGCGATTAGTGGTGTACTAAGTGGTGCAGCGCTGGCAGATGTTAATGACGTATTAATTACAGAGTACGTTGAAGGGTCTGCAAACAATAAAGCGGTTGAAATCAGTAACACGGGCACAACTGCTCATACCTTCGATGGTACATTGTCGCTTTACTACTCTTCATACAAGAATCAAATTAAAGATCCAGATGGTAATAATGTATTGCAGGGCATTACGTTAGAACCAGGTAAAAGTATCGTCGTACTGAATGGTGAAGCTGGCGCTGATATTCGTTTATACATCGAACGCCTTGGTGGTGAAGATGCATTGGTTGTGGCGGGAACTTTTGATCAAGTTAGCCATAATGCAATGAACTTTAATGGCGATGATGCCGTTTGGTTAGGCACGGATTCTTCAGAAGCGAATGTTAAAGATATTTTTGCTACATATGGTCACTCAGGCGATAAGCTATGGGCTGACAAGACAATGCGTCGTAAAGCTGGTAGCTCTCAATCTTCTACTTACAATGAATCAGAGTGGGAAGAGTTTGGAAAAGATGCGTTTGGTGGTTTAGGTCATCCTACGGATGTTAATGATGATCCAGTAGTTGTACCTGTAGAGCAAGTATGTACAGATGCAACAGGTGTTGAGAGCAAGCTTATTGGTGAAGTGCAAGGTGAAGGTAAATTCTCTCCACTGATTCCATCTGGCAGCTATGAATCAACAGACCTGTTTAAAGTAACTGGTATTGTTTCTGCTGTAACAAGCTACCCATCAAAAGGTTTCTACCTATATGACGAAAATGCTGACGGAAAAGAATTAAGTTCTGATGGTATTTTTGTACCTACAGCAACAGCTTCTGACAGCATGGTCGGTCAGAAAGTGTGTGTTGTAGCAAAAGTTAAAGAAAACTATGGTTTGACTCAGCTTGTTGCTGAAGACGATAAGTGGGAAGTACTAGAGGCGACACCCGTTACGGTAACGCCAGTAGAAATGAAGCGTATTGCAAGTGATACGACTTTTGAATCTACTCTAGAACGTTATGAAGGTATGTTGGTTAAAACTGTTGCTGATATGGATGCAACAGAAGAAGGCAACCAAGATATGCGCGTATCTCGTAGCTTTAGCTTCGACTACGATGCTTTCCGTAACAACATGGTATTAGCTTACAAGCGCCCAAATGCTCAACCAAACCAAGATCATATTGCTGGTTCAATTGACTCTATGGGTCAAGCTGCTGAAAATGATGATTTCCGTTTGATCCTTGAATCAGATGGTAAAGCACCAAATGGTCAGATCCCTTACTACTCTGATTTTGCTTCAGATCCACAAAATAATTACGTTCGTATTAATGACAGCGTAGTTGGTTTAACGGGTGTTATTGGCTATTCATACGGTGATTTCAACATCACAGTACCTAAAACGTTAGAAAGCTCAAATAACAGTTCTGTTTCTTTTGTTCATAATACAGACCGTACAAATGCGCCTGTGATTAATGAAAGCTACGGTGACGATGGCTTTACTATTAAAGTCGCAACTCAAAACGTATTGAACTACTTTAACTCGCCTTATGGTGGTTCTGATAACTCATTCGGTGATAACCGTGGTGCTGAGTCTCAGTTAGAGTTTGAACGTCAGCAAGCGAAGCTTGTTTCAGCAATCTACGGTCTAGATGCAGATATTCTTGGTTTGATGGAAATTGAGAACAATGGCTTTGGTGACTTCAGCGCTATTACTGAACTACTGACTGCAATTAACAAAAAATATTACGATGAAGATTACGGTGACCGTGGAAACCAAAACTCTATCCACAATCGTTATGTATTTGTAGGTTTTGATAAGAATGGCGATGTTATTCTTGATGACCAAGATACGGTAGGCAGCGATGCTATTACTACTGGTATTATCTACCGTCCTTCAAAAGTATCGGTTATTTCAGGTACTGTAATCCCAATGCCAGAGCAGCATGCTCCAATGATTGTGGATGAAAATGGCGCAGCGATTGTTGATTCTAAAGGTGAGATTCGTGAAAGCGGTGACAACTATCAACGTAATACAGTTGCCGCGACCTTCAATGTATTAAATACCGGTAAACAGCTAACGGTTTCAGTAAACCACTTGAAATCTAAAGGTTCTACTTGTTACGAAGACTGGGTTGGTTGGGAAACATGGAGCAACTTTGACCCTGTAAAAGATGACGTTCGTAATGATGATTACCAAGGTTCTTGTGAGAACTTCCGAGTTGCTGCTGCGTACCAATTAGGTACTGAAATGGCGAAAATCGGTGGGGATCAAGTTGTTTTGGGTGATATGAACTCATACGCGAATGAAGACCCAATGTTAATTCTGACAAGTAACCCAACGAACAAAGAGATCTACGCATCTTCATATACTTTCCTTGGGAAGCAGCCATCGGCAGTTAATGGTCAACAAGTGACTCAAACATTTGGTTTCCTAAATGCAGTCGACTTGAAAACTGAAGAAGGCAAAACATCTTGGAGCTATTCGTACAACGATGAAGTAGGTTCTTTGGACCATATGCTTATTACAAGCTCTCTTGAAGACCGCTTAGTTGATGCTGTTGATTGGCACATTAATGCACCTGAGTCTTCGCTGTTTGATTACAACAGCAAGTACAAAGGTGGCGATGAGAATGAAGCAAACCCATTCTACGCTGAAACACCATTCCGCTCTTCTGACCATGATTCTGCAATTGTAAGTCTTGGTTATAAGTACGGTGAAGCTGGCGAGTCGGCTATCACTATTGCAACTAAGAGCGGTCGCGCTGATATTGGTTTCCCAGTTTCAGCTGAAGCAAAAGCAGGTGATATTGCTGAAATCACAATTTCACCACTTCCTGAGAACGTAGCGCTACCAAAAGTAACGTTAAGTTCAGATGGTGCTCAAACAGTGATGTTTGATGTTGCAGGTCTTGATGCTGGCTCTTACTCAATCAACATGACGCTAAAACGCGCTGTTGCGAGCCAAGCAACTGCCGCATCAAGCACTATCGACTCAATGGCTATGTCTGTTGAAGTGACTAAGCGTGATTCAAGCAACGTAAAACCTATCTACCCATCATCTGATGGTTCAGGTGGTAGTTTTGGTTTTGGTGCACTTTTATCACTGATTGGTCTTGGCTTCTTACGCCGCCGTCGTAGCTAATTACGCACTCAATAATAAGGCTAGCATTTGCTAGCCTTATTCATATTTATATCAAGTACGGTATTGCACTTCAGTCTTATCTCAATCATAGAAGGCATTGCTGTACGTCTAAGTTAAGAATACTCAGCACCAAATTTTAATCTTGGTGCAATAAGAGGAATCATAATGAAAAAGAGTTTAATAGCACTTGCGGTAGGGGCGGTTCTTGTTCCAACGGCAAACGCCAATATTATTATTTCTGAAATTACAGAAGGTTCAGGTAGTAATAAAGCTATCGAGGTAGCCAATGTTGGCTCTGCTTCTGTGACACTAGATGGCTATACTGTTGAATTGGCAGCAAATGGGGGAGACTGGGGAAATAAAGAGGCACTAGATGGTGTAACTTTAGCCTCTGGAGAAACCTATGTAATAGTCAACGCAAGTGCCGATGCAGAGTTAAAAGGTAAAGGCAATGTCGAATCGACGGTTACTTACTTCAACGGAAATGATGCTGTT
Source organism: Vibrio kagoshimensis (assembly GCF_050337535.1). Classification (NCBI taxonomy): domain Bacteria; kingdom Pseudomonadati; phylum Pseudomonadota; class Gammaproteobacteria; order Vibrionales; family Vibrionaceae; genus Vibrio; species Vibrio kagoshimensis. The sequence goes on along the minus strand of NZ_JAKJSZ010000013.1, from coordinate 28,685 downwards.
GCGGTCAAGCAAGGCGATACAATTATTGATATTGTGGGTGCTGGCGATGGCGAAAACTTCAATAAAGATGTCACATTACGTCGTACAGATCTAACTCCAAGCGAGTCATACGATGCATCTAAATTTGAAGTAGTCGATAAAGATGATTGGAGCGATTTCGGTAACGTTGAGTTAGGTGCTCCGGCTGAAAATATTCTGATCACTGAAGTTGTTGAGGGTTCAGGCAGTAATAAAGCTATCGAGATAGCGAATGTGGGTTCTACTGCTGTAACACTGGATGGCTACAGCTTGATGATGGAATCAAATGGTAGCGGTGATTGGGGAAATGAGTTTGATCTAGCTGGAGTCACGCTTCAATCTGGAGAGACTTATGTGGTTGCTAACTCTAGCGCTGCAGCGGACTTGTTAGCAAAATCGGATGGTACAGGAAGCATCACTTATTTTAACGGTGATGACTCTATTGCCTTATTTAAAGATGGTTCTATTGTCGATATTTTGGGTTACGTGAATGATACGGATTACAATAAAAACGTAACTTTGAAACGTACTACGATGACGGCGAGTACAGCTTATGACCCTGCTAAATTTGAAACGTTAGGTCAAGATGATTGGACCGATATTGGTAATGTTGACCTAGGTGGTGGCAACCCTGACCCAGAACCTGATCCCGACCCAGAGCCAACACCAGATACATTGATCAGTGAGCTTCAGGGTAATTCTTGGGCTTCTCCATATACCGACCCTGCAAACGGACAATTTATCTCAAATGAAGCGTTCACTGTCGTCGGTGTGATCACTGCAATTCAAAGCGAAGCTCTAGATGGTGATGTTGCAGTTGGTTTCTATATGCAAGATGAAACACCTGACAGTGATCCAAAAACATCGGACGGCATCTTTGTTGTGGGTGATGTTTCAGGTTTAGCTCTGGGCGATAAAGTCAAAGTCACTGGTCCTGTAGAAGAGAACTTTGGCTGGACACAAATTCCTGCTACAGCGATTGAAACGGTTGGAACGGGTACTGTTACCGCAACTGAATTATCTATCGCATCGAGTGATCCCGAATTTGACTTCACCCTTGAACGTCACGAAGGCATGCTAGTTAAGCTTACCTCCGCTTCTGATATGAAAGTGTCGCGTAACTACAGTTTTGATGAAGGGCCACAGCGATTCAACATGGTTCTAAGCCAAGGTGAAATTAATGTTCACCCGAACCAATCTTTCTTCCCTGGTACTCAAGAAGCTAAACAAGCCGCTGATTGTAATGATGATAATCGCTTAGTGGTTGAATCATTTACAAAAGATACGGTTGGGGCTCCTGCTTGGTACCCTGATTTTGGTCAAACTGATGTAGACCAAGATGGCACAACTGAGGACTTTATCCGCGTTGGCGATCTTGCAAGTAGCGTTCAAGGTGTCGTGGGTTACTCTTACTCAGATTATCGTTTCTATGTAACCGAAAATGTTACTAAGGATAGTTTCGCCGCTGATAACAGTAAGCGTAAAGCTGAACCTGTTCTTGATAATGGCGATATTCGTATTGCCACTTTCAACGCTAACCAGTACATCAATAGTTTAGAAGGCAGCGGTGAAACCAATCAATATTTAGAAGCGGATGCTCACCCTGGAGCTCAAAGTTCAACGGAATTTGATCATCAAACGCTTAAACTTGTTTCTGCTTTGAAGTCATTAAATGCTGACATTGTTGGTTTGATGGAAGTTGAAAACAATGGCTTTGAAGAAAGTTCTGCGATTGCTTATCTAGTTACACAACTAAACGCTGAATTAGATGAGATTGATCAGTACCACATTGCAAGTAGTGAAGGGCTAACTCACGTAGGTACGCTGGCGACAAGTAACTACGTTATTTTCCGTGCGAATAAGGTTGGTCTTGATTCATTGCAAGTCATCCCAATGCCTTCTCAAAAAAATGCGGATGATACAATGACAGCACAACATGACGCTGTTGTTCCTGTGTTCTCATTTAAAGACCGTGAAGAGAAATTGGTGGTTGCGCTTAACCACTTTGCATCAAAAGAACAAACGTGTTCAGAAGATAGTGCTGAAACTGATAGCCAAGGTGCGTGTGGAAGTTTACGAGTCTCTGCTGCTGATTATTTAGGTCAACAGTTAGCAAACCTTGAGGGTGAGAAGGTTATTCTAGGTAGCTTGAATGCTTACAATAACGAAGATGCGATTACTGTATTAACAGACCGTACTGATGCTCCAGAAGACTACGAAATCAAAACCGCAGCAAATACTTTCATCGGTGATACACCTTTACATGGTGCCGATGGTTCAGTAGTGACTGAAAGCTATGGTTATGAAAATGTTTTAGAAATCGTTGCACCGAATAGCTACAACGTAGTTAAAGGGGATGAAAGCGGAAGCTTAGATTACATTTTAACCTCAGCTGGTTTGAAAACGAAAGTTATCGGAGCAACTCAGTGGAACATAAACGCTGGTGAGTCTGAAGTGTTTGGTGCGGGCCATGAAACAGGACAAAAGTATACTGATGTGTACCGTTCAGCGGCACATGATCCTGTTGTTCTTTCCATTGATTTTGATGGTAAGCCACTAGAGCCAGTTGACCCTATCTATCCAGGTAACCCGGATCAACCGATTGTGCCTGGTACACCAATTGAGCTTCCATCTGAGCCATTGAATGAACCTCGATTCGAAGCACCGACAGACGGTGGTTTTGATTACTTCGTTGATCTGACTCAATATGCTGATTCTGCTTACCTTAAAGTAGGTGATGAAGTATCAGTAAGCTTCAGCAATGCAACTCAAGCATTTGTGGCGACTTCTTCTAATGTGCAGAAAGACGTGCTTGATCAGTTTGAAATTGCCTTTGGGTGGACTGAAGTACCAATTACAGGAGTTGGAGCAGGTGAATACACAGTAACCACGAGTGTTGCAGGCAGTGTACTTGAGACAAAAACCGTTCAAGTTGCGAAAAGTAGCAGCGATAGCGACGGTGGTTCATTTGGCTTAGGTGGCTTATTAAGCCTATTAGGTCTTGGCTTCTTACGTCGTAAGTTCAAATAACTCGTTGCTGATAGGAGAGGGGCGAATTCGCCCCTAATCGAAATATTATGATGAAAAAAACATTACTTACATTACTTATCCCATGTGCGTATGCCTCTGTCGCAACGGCAGCTTATGAACAAGCTCATGATCCACATGTTGTTGGTGGTATTCCATCGGTAACGTGTGAAATGACAATTGTAGAGCCGCCAGTACCACCTGGTGAAATACATAACCCAAATGGTTACTACGATAGCGCGTTAGACAAATCAGGCGATGAACTGAAAGCTGCCCTGAATAGTATTATCTCTACTGGTATTACTAAGTTACCGTATTCATCTAGCAGCTTTGATGTGTGGGATGCATTAGATAAAACGGATGAAGACCCGAATAACAGTAACAACGTTATTCTAATGTATACCGGTCGCTCGCAAGAGAAAGGGCAGAAGACAGGTCAAGGCAGTTTAGGTCAGGATAACTGGAACCGTGAACATACTTACCCGAAATCAAATGGTGGATTCAACGATAAGAGTGCTTACGGCTATACAGATATTCATCACCTTCGTCCTACAGATGAGTCTGTGAACAGCAAGCGTGGGAATTTAGAGTTTGATAACGGCGGAAGTGAGTTAACTGAAGCGCCTGGAAACTACAGTGATGGCGACTCATTTGAGCCTCGTGATCAAGTGAAAGGCGACGTTGCTCGTATGATCTTCTACATGGCAACACGTTATGAAGGTAATGACTCTAAGACACCAGATCTAGAATTAGTACCAACAGTGGTAGATAACGGTACTGCTCTAGGGAATGTGTGTACGTTACTGGCTTGGAATACCCAAGATGCAGTAGATGAATTTGAATTTAATAGAAACACTAAAATTCAAGAGATTCAAGGTAACCGAAACCCATTCGTTGATAACCCACAATGGGTGGACTCAATCTTTGCTAAAGATTGTAAGTAGCGAATAGATTATCGCTATGCTTGTTACTAGGTGACGGGTTTTAAATAAGAAGCCAATCACTAAAGAACCAATAACAGAGAAAGGTGCCTTGTGCACCTTTCTTTTTGTTGGTTACTCCTTGGCTAATGCAAGTATCAGAGAGTTCTAGCCTTCAAAGAATAGGGAATTATTCATAGTTGGATATTTTACCTTTGAACAGAAATACTTGCCTTTCTAGCCTCTTACTGCACAATACACACCCTATTGTCCTCCCTTCAATACGGTCAACGATTTACTCATGCTATTAATCATCGATAACTACGACTCTTTTACTTATAACCTGTACCAATACTTTTGTGAGTTAGGTGCAACGGTGAAAGTGGTACGTAATGATGAGATTGATATAGCAGGAATTGAAGCCCTCGCGCCTACTCACTTAGTGATATCTCCTGGTCCTTGTACTCCCAATGATGCTGGTATCTCATTAGCTGCTATAGAGTATTTCGCCGGTAAACTGCCTGTAATGGGAGTTTGTTTAGGTCATCAAGCGATTGCCCAAGTTTTTGGTGGTGAAGTCGTACGAGCTAGGCAAGTTATGCATGGAAAAACGTCTCCAATTAGACACAATGGACGAAGTGTTTTTCAAAGCTTAAATAATCCATTAACGGTAACTCGCTATCACTCACTAGTCGTTAAAAATGGCACATTACCTGATTGTTTCGAACTAACGGCTTGGACTGAATTTGAGGATGGCAGCATGGATGAAATCATGGGTTATCAGCATAAGACGTTACCGATCGATGCGGTTCAATTCCACCCAGAGTCAATTAAAACAGAACAGGGACACCAGTTACTGGCTAACTTCCTCGCTCGTTAAGTGTTTTATTCCTTGTTTACGCATAGCCCCTAACGGACACCGATCACTTTTTATAACATTTGTTATCTCTATATTTCGTAATCCCGCCTTTGCAAACTTATTCGCCGTATTTAGTGCGGACAGTGCTATATCACCGTCTTTGCTATGTATTGTTACGGCTGAACACCTCCCTCGATAAAAAAAGCTTCATAAAACAAACTACTTGATGCATAAATAGTCAGAGGCAGTGACGTTTATTCAGTTGTTTTCCGATGTGAAAGAATAAATCACTATTGAAATGGTTAATTAAATGTAAATACAATGCTGCAGCGGGATAAAAGCGGAACAAAATAATTTTGTCTCACTTATGAATCATTACGCTTATTTGCGAAGCATGCGGTATCGATAAAGGAATGTGCGATGACAGTGGAAAATAAAGTAGAACGTAGTCTGTTTAACGAGGTGATGGTGCCTTGTTATAACCCAATGGAAATGATTCCAGTTAAAGGCGAAGGCGCACGAGTCTGGGACCAAGAAGGTCGAGAGTATATCGACTTTGCTGGTGGTATCGCAGTAAGTTGTTTAGGTCACTGTCACCCAGCAATGGTGAATGCCGTGACTGAGCAAGCAAATAAGATTTGGCATCTAAGTAATGTTATGACCAATGAGCCAGCATTACGCCTTGCTAAGAAGCTAACAGACGTTTGCTTTGCTGATAAAGTTTTCTTTGCAAACTCTGGTGCTGAAGCGAATGAAGCGGCACTTAAATTAGCTCGCCGTTGGGCTGTTGACGTGCATGGAACTGAAAAATCAGAAATCATTGCATTCAAACAAGGTTTCCATGGTCGTACATTCTTTACTGTAACAGTTGGTGGTCAAGAAGCTTACTCTGACGGCTTTGGTCCTAAACCAGGCGATGTTACTCATCTACCTTATAATGATATAGCCGCTTTAGAAGCGCACATCTCTGAGCGCACTTGTGCTGTGATGATGGAACCATTGCAAGGTGAGGGCGGTATTATTTCGCCAACATCTGAATTCATGAATGCTGTCCGTGAACTTTGTGACAAGCACAACGCACTTCTTATTTTTGATGAAGTACAAACGGGTAATGGCCGTACTGGTGATTTCTACGCTTACCAAGGTTTAGGTGTAACGCCAGATATTCTTAGTACAGCAAAATCTCTTGGTGGCGGTTTCCCTATTGGTGCAATGCTGACTACTGACGCTTTAGCTCCTCACCTTAAAGTGGGTACTCATGGTTCAACTTACGGTGGTAACCCGTTGGCTTGTGCAGTAGCAGAAGCGGTAGTTGATGTGGTTAGCCAACCTGAAACTTTAGCGGGTGTTAAAGAGCGTGAAGCGCTATTCCGTGAAGGTTTGACTAGAATAAATGATAAGTACCAAATTTTTAGTGAAGTACGTGGTAAAGGTTTACTGCTAGGTGCTGCACTTAATGAGAAATGGCAGGGTCGAGCTCGTGATGTATTAGTTGCTGCGGGTAAAGAAGGCTTGATGGTATTGGTTGCGGGAGCGAATGTAGTCCGTTTCACACCATCACTTGTCATCACTAAACAAGAAATTGAAGAAGGCTTAGCAAAACTAGACAAAGCAATCGCGACGTTAGTTTAGCCTCAAAGCTCGCGTCATAAGAATATTCGCCATAGAGCGATTCTATGATGACTTGCTAAAGGCCCAGACTGTCTAGTTTTGGGCCTGTTTTGCATCTGGAGGGAATATTGATGCTAGTTGTTCGCCCTATTAAATTATCTGATTATGACGCGCTGCATGCTTGCGCCGTTGAATCAGGACATGGATTCACATCTCTTCCTGTAAATGAAGAGCTCCTAACTAACCGCATTACGCATTCTGAATACAGCTTTTCCAAACCGGATGTCACCGAACCTGGTGATGAAGGCTACCTAATGGTTGGCGTTGATAGCGAAACGGGAGAAGTGGCCGGTACCACAGGTATCGAAGCTTCTATCGGTTGGGACGTCCCATTTTACTCTTACCATATCAGCAAGGTTGTTCATTCATCACAAAAGTTGGGCGTGAACAATGTTGTTAAGCTTCTGACTTTTGGTAATAACTACACAGGCTGCAGTGAAATTTGTACTTTGTTTTTACGTCCATCTTTCCGTGGGGGATTGAATGGTCGTTTGATGTCAAAGTGCCGTTTCTTGATCATGTCTGAGCACCCAGAGCGTTTCTCCGAAACAATTTTTGCTGAGATGCGTGGCGTATCTGACGCTGATGGTAATTCACCTTTCTGGCAGTGGTTACAAGAACATTTCTTCTCTATCGATTTCACATTGGCAGATTACTTAACTGGTATCGGCAAAAAAGGCTTTATTGCTGATCTTATGCCTAAGTTACCGATATACGTGAATTTACTGAGCCAAGAAGCTCAAGCGGTAATCGGACAGGTTCACGATAATACTCGCCCAGCATTAAAGCTGTTAGAGCGAGAAGGTTTTACGAACCGAGGCTATGTCGACATTTTTGACGCAGGTCCAACTGTTGAATGTGATTTACGAAATATTGAATCTGTTCGCCATTCGATCAGAGCGCAGGTGAAGATCTCGGAGCATTCAAGCTCTCAAGATTACCTAATTGGTAATACCTCGTTTGAAAACTTCCGAGCGGTTGCAGCGAAAGGTGCATACGATCAAGCGAGTGATAAGGTGATCCTATCACCAGAAGTTGCTAAAGCTTTAGAAGTTAAAGAAGGTGACTTTGTTCGCATGCTCGTTCAGTAAGTCTGTTTCGGCTTCTTTGTGGAGTCGTGAAATGACTGAAGCGATAAATGACCAAAGCTAGAAATGCTCAAGGTTAGAAATGACCAAAGAAAGTGCATTAAGTACTTTTTGAAAAATTGTAAGTAAGGACAGTAGTATGACTCAGTGGATTGCAGGGCAATGGGTAGCCGGACAAGGCGAAGCGATGACATCAGTCAGCCCATTTAATAATGAGGTTGTTTGGCAAGGCGACAGTGCAACTCCAGCTCAAGTGGAATCAGCAGTTAGCGCGGCGCGTAACGCATTTGTAGGTTGGAAGAAATTAAGTTTTGCTGAGCGTGAAGCTATTGTTTTGGCTTTCGCTGAGAAAGTGAAAGAAAACAGTGAAGAAATTGCACAGATTATTGCAAAAGAAACGGGCAAACCAATTTGGGAGACTCGTACTGAAGCAGGTGCAATGGCAGGTAAGATTGCCATTTCAATTCGTGCATATCATGAACGTACAGGTGAAGCTTCTCGTGAAGCTGCTGGCAACCAAATTGTACTTCGTCACCGCCCATTGGGTGTAATGGCTGTCTTCGGTCCTTATAACTTCCCTGGTCACTTGCCTAACGGTCATATTGTTCCAGCATTGCTATCGGGTAATACCGTGGTATTCAAACCTTCAGAGCAGACGCCTTGGACGGGTGAGTTTGCTATGAAGTTATGGCAAGAGGCGGGCTTACCTGCAGGTGTCATTAACCTTGTGCAAGGCGCTAAAGAAACAGGTATCGCATTAGCTGACTCAAAAGGCTTAGATGGGGTGCTATTTACGGGTAGTGCAAATACCGGTCATATCCTACATCGTCAATTTGCAGGTCAGCCGGGTAAAATGCTGGCGCTTGAAATGGGCGGCAACAACCCTATGGTTATCTCTGACCAATATGGAGATGTCGACGCGACGGTTTATACCATTATTCAATCTGCGTTTATTAGTGCGGGTCAACGCTGTACTTGTGCTCGTCGCTTATATGTACCAGTGGGAGAGAAGGGCGACTTACTCATTAATAAATTGGTAGCCGCGACTCAGAAGATTCGTGTCGATCAACCTTTTGCAGAACCAGCACCTTTCATGGGACCACAAATTTCAGAAGCGGCTGCGAAGTTTATTCTTGATGCTCAAGCAAACCTTCAGTCTCTTGGAGGCGTTAGCCTAGTAGAAGCTAAAGGGCTTGAAGCTGCATTTGTGACTCCTGGTATTATCGATGCAACAAACATTGCTGAGTTGCCTGATGAGGAATATTTTGGACCACTTCTACAAGTTGTGCGTTACCAATCATTGGAAGAGGCCGTAAACCTAGCTAACGATACTCGTTTTGGCTTATCTGCAGGTCTTATTTCAACGGATGACTCTGAATGGGAATATTTCGTGGATCATATCCGTGCAGGTATTGTAAACCGCAACCGACAACTGACAGGGGCAAGTGGTGATGCACCATTTGGTGGACCTGGTGCGTCGGGTAACTTACGACCAAGTGCTTACTACGCTGCGGATTACTGTGCTTATCCAATGGCTTCAATGGAAGGTGGAGAGACATTACTGCCCGCGACATTTAGCCCAGGTATTGAACTTTAAATATCTCACCGAATATAAAGCTTAAATACTAGCCTTACCTCGATGTAAGGCTAGCCATAATAATAAAAAAACTCTGGTGGTTGCTTATTCATGGAAAGCTTCTGCGAGTGACAATGATTGCAAAATGGCTGCGGCATAAGCGGTAGCTTATCTTCTTAATCCAATATCTCTAGCTTGCTAGTACCCTCGACAAGGAGTCACCATGACGCCCGATCTATTATTCAGCTCATTATGGAACGATTATATTCAACGTTTATGCCCTTCAGCAGCTCAAGTTCAGCAGCTGTTGAAAGAAGACGAAGCGTTGATCAACGACCATATTGCACTGCGAACTTTCAACGTAGCCCCGCTTGGCATTGATACTCTAGCCAAACCATTTATAGATCTAGGCTATCAAGCTTGTGGTGATTATCTTTTCGAAAGTAAAAAATTAGTCGCGAAGCATTTTGAACATCCAGATCCAAATCAACCAAAAGTGTTCATCAGTGAACTTAAAGTTGAAGAGTGTTCAGCGGAGTTACAAACAATCGTTGCTAAGCTTGTGAAGCAATTGGACACCAATAAGCTAAAAGGTCATGAGTTCCTATTTGGTGGGCGACTATGGGATTTAAGCTTTGTGGATTTCCAAGTGTTGGCAAAAGAAAGTGAGTACGCTTCTTGGCTTGCGGCACATGGTTATGGGGCAAACCATTTCACAGTAAGTGTGAATCAACTGAATAAGTTTGATGAAGTTCAGTCTGTGAATGACTACTTGCGAGATGAAGGTTTTACTATCAATAGTGCTGGTGGAGAAGTAAAAGGTTCACCTGAAGTGCTTCTTGAGCAATCTTCAACGATGGCGGATAAAGTCGCGGTTACTTTCACTGAAGGCGTAGAAATGATTCCGGGTGGTTTTTACGAATTTGCTAAGCGCTACGTGATGGCAAATGGGGAAATCTATACTGGTTTTGTTGCGGCTTCTGCCGATAAGATTTTTGAAAGTACAGATAGCTAATCTAGCTTGTGTTCTCTAGAGGCTTTCATTACTAAGCCCTAGAACCTAGAAAAGAAAAAGCCACCAACTTTGCAGCTGGTGGCTTTAATATTTGTCTCGGCTTTTAATTGCTAGCTAGAGCGATTAAAAATTAGCGAGTACCGTAAACAACGATAGTCTTACCGTGAGCTGAAATTAAGTTCTGCTCTTCTAGCATCTTCAAGATACGACCAACAGTCTCACGTGAACAGCCAACAATCTGACCGATCTCTTGACGAGTGATCTTGATTTGCATGCCGTCTGGGTGAGTCATTGCATCTGGCTGTTTAGCTAGGTTTAGTAGCGTTTGAGCGATACGACCAGTCACGTCAAGGAAAGCTAAGTCACCTACTTTTTGGCTAGTCACTTGTAGACGATTAGCCATTTGAGATGATAGACGCATTAAGATGTCTGGGTTCACTTGGATAAGTTGACGGAATTTCTTAAATGAAATTTCAGCCACTTCACAAGGAGATTTAGCACGAACCCAAGCAGTACGCTCTTGGTCTTCTTCAAATAGACCAAGCTCACCAATAAAGTCACCTTGGTTTAGGTAAGAAAGAATCATCTCCTTACCTTCTTCATCTTTGATTAGAACCGCAACAGAACCTTTTACGATGTAGTACAAGGTTTCCGCTTTTTCACCAGCGTGAATTAGCGTGCTTTTAGAAGGGTACTTATGAATATGACAATGTGACAGAAACCATTCTAATGTTGGATCGGTTTGAGGTTTACCTAGAACCATAATATCTCACTTCCTCTGCAGGGTATGCTTGCTGCTTTCCGTATTAATTAGCTAAGCCTAAATTAGGCTTTAGGGTAAGAGCACTTTTTCAGTGCTGCAAGCTATCTTTTGTTTCGGACTAAAATAGTATCCTTTTTCAGTCACTATTTCTTGATTTTAATCGTGACCAAGCTGCGATTTTTTACGCAAAATTGTGCACATGATCACGGTATGAAAAGTAACCTGATAAAATGACGTTCTGTTAACCTATTTTTCCAGTTTCAATCAGCTGTTGAAGGATAGGTCTAACAATGAGCTCCATAGCAAAGCTCATCTTCCCGCCTGGCACGACTAGCGTATTATGTCGCGACATAAATGAGCCATCAATCATTGCTAAAAGGTATGGGAAATCGACATTTTTAATGCCACGCAATCGAATGACTACGAAGCTTTCATCTAAACTAGGGATTCCTTTTGCGTTCAGAGGGTTTGATGTATCGACTGTCGGAACACGCTGGAAGTTGATATGAGTACGTGAAAATTGTGGTGTAATGTAATTCAAATAGTCGTCCATTGAACGAACAATTGAATCCATTACCGCTTCACGAGAATGCCCTCGGTCGCGAGTATCTCGGACGAACTTTTGAATCCACTCCAAGTTTACGATGGGTACCATGCCAATCAATAAATCGACATGTTGTGAGGCATTAATGTCGCCATCTACAACACCACCGTGTAGTCCTTCGTAGAACATCACATCCGAGTTTTCAGGAATATCTTGCCAAGGTGTGAAAGTACCTGGCATTTGATTGTATGGAACGGCTTCATCAAAGGTATGAAGGTAACGGCGTACTTGCCCTGTACCTTCATTACCATATTTACGGAAAAACTCAGCCAGTGCTCCAAAGTCGTTGGCTTGTGGGCCAAAGTAACTGATGTGCTTTCCTTGTTCGCGTGCTTTACGGATCTCTACATCCATTTCTGGGCGAGTGAAGCGGTGAAAGCTATCGCCTTCTACCCATGCTGCCTTTACGTCCATCATATTGAACATTTTTCTAAAGGCTTCGGAAGTTGTAGTTGTACCGGCTCCTGATGAACCCGTTACTGCGATAATTGGATGTTTAGCGGACATGACAACCCTTGTCTTTGTAGTAACTTACTTGTTAGCAATCGCTTTCACTATAACATGGCTCACTGGCTAGCGCAGCATAGCTCCCTGCCATACGGTTACTCTACTTATTGTTGTTCTTTGATTCCATTCATTGCTTAAACTCAACTTCACATTGTATGACGTAGCTGAATATCAACAGTTTCGTGCAACTCAGAAAAGACGATATTGGCATCGCCTGTCTTCAGTTGGTTTTTTACTTGGTCAATTTTATTTTGTAGAGAAATTTCAACATCACCGTAATCAGTACCTTCACGAAGCACAAACTCCTTAATGAGGTTTTCTAATGTTTCAGGTGCAATGTCTTGCCATGGAATGATCATAAATACATCTCTATTTTACGGTCAGCTTTTTGGTTAGAACCTTATTGGTTCATGGAAATGACGAAAGAAAATAAGGCAACCATTATGCCGAATCTTGAATACTTTCATAGTAGGCAGGCAGTGCTTCTTCTAGCCAGAAGCGAGGTTTTAAGGTGTTCCCAGTGATAAATCCAACATGGCCACCATGCTGGAATAGGCGATAATCGATATTTTCTGGAAGTACAAATTTAGGGATCACGGCATCTGTCATGAATGGATCATCTTTAGCATGAATGATCTGAGTTGGCAGTTTGATTTTTTGTAATTTTGAAAGAGCTGAACATTTTACATAGTAATCTTGAGCGTTTTTGAAACCATGCAGTGGCGCGGTAATCCTTTCATCAAATTCGTATAAGTGACGAATGTTCTTGATGGATTCAGCGCTGATCCCCAGTTCATCAAGCAGGATCTGCCCTTTTTTCAATGCATTATCTTTTAGTGAATTTAATAAGTACTTTTTATAGATTTTAGAGAAGCCTTGCTCAATTCGGCTTGAACAGCTGGCAAGATCAAAAGGAGCTGAAACTATAGTTGCTGCTGATAGTAAAGGATCGTCAGCGTAATCGGCTAGATAATTAGCAAGCATGTTACCACCTAAAGAAATACCTACGGCTACTTTAGGGTTGTCTGGGAATTGTTTGTTTAAAAACTCAAGAAAGAAGCGCGCATCTTCTACTTCGCCTGAATGATAGGCTCTGGCTAATCGGTTCGGTTTTCCGCTGCATCCTCGAAAGTGCATCATGACGGATAACCACCCGTCTTTTGCGAAAGCATTCATCAAGCCGTTAGCATAAGGGCTTTCGAAACTGCCTTCTAGCCCGTGAAATAACACGAAGATAGGTTTTTTCTTTAGCTGTTCACCTGTTGGATCGTCACTCCAAGCAAGATCGAGAAAATCACCATCCGGTGTATCTAAGGTTTGCCAAGTGGGTTTAAACAGAGTCTGTTTACGAATAAACCGTGGCACCAGAGTCTGTAGGTGAGGGTTTGATAAGCCCGCAGCTGCGGTAAATATGGTCATAGAAAAACTCAGTCCATCCGTTAATGAGTAATTATCTTTTGTATTTCATTCTTTGAGCTTGGTCTATCAGGGCGTTGAGTGCAAGTGTTGGGTTTATCTGAATGGAAGCAATGCTGGCTTATTGAACGAGTAAAGAACAACTCAACTTTCTGGATATAGTAAGCCGTAATAAGTAAATACAATTAGGGACTTATTATTAAAATAGACAAGATAAACGGTTTTGATCATGGAAAAAAGTCTGAGATTAAAAGCTATTGGTTAGCAATGTTCGGAGCTGGTTCTGCAAAAGCCGAGTATAGGGATTCTCCACCCAGTAGACGGCAGTAGCGTAAAACCAGAGGATCGTGATAGTTGGTATCGAGGGGGAGGGTATTAATGCAATCTACTAGATCCGACTGCTGTTGTTTCTCAAGCTGGAGTTCAAACTGAAGGGCTTCTCTGTATAAAGAATCAGATACATGATGCTTTAGGTGCTTTCTGAGCTCGCGATAACTGTGCAGTAAAGCCTCTGAGCGACTTAAACATTGCTGGACTTTGTGCCAGTCCTCTTCGTGAAAGCTAACTTGCTGCTCATCTAGCCATTTAAGTAGCAGCAGCAAATTAACGTTACCATGGAAATTATTTTGTAGAGATAAGCACGCATCTTTTACTTCACGCACACTGTAATACTGAAGGCTGAACTGCCAGAGTCGTTCAAGTGTTAGCGATATCGTTACGTGCTCTAGGCTCATAGGCTATCTATATCCTGTTCCATTTGCTCTAGTTCTTCTTGAGCTGTCATCCAGTCCATTTCAACTTCTTCTAATTGAGATTTGCTGGTTGCTTGCTGTGCCAATACTTTATTAAGTCTAGCTTTATTTTCAGCTTCATAAAGAGAAGTATCTGACAATTCTTGCTCGGCTTCTTCTAAAGAAAGTGTCAGCGAGTCCATTTTCTTTTCAAATTGAGTCAGCTTTTTACGAATTGGTGCAGTCAGTTTTCTGAATTCTGCCTCACGACGCTTTTGATCTTTTTTAGCGGCAGCACTATTGGTGCTTTCTTTTACTGGAGCAAGTGCTTGCGCTTCTTTACGCTCGACTTTTTGTTGCTCTGATAACCATTTGTAGTAGTCAGTTAGGTCACCATCAAAAGGAGCAACTTGCTTGTCATGTACTAAATATAGATCATCAGTTGTCGCGCGGAGTAAGTACCTATCGTGGCTGACAATAACCATTGCGCCTTCAAATGTTTGTAAGGCAAAAGTCAGAGCCTGACGCATATCCAAATCAAGGTGGTTGGTTGGTTCATCAAGTAGAAGTAAGTTCGGTTTTTGCCAAACGACTAGTGCCAGTACGAGGCGTGCTTTTTCGCCACCTGAGAAAGGAGCGACCTTATCCATGGCTTTTTCACCTTGGAAGCCAAAACTACCCAAGTAATCACGCAATTGCTGTTCTGTGTGCTTTGGCGCAATTTGCATCATGTGCTGCAATGGTGTTTCTTCAGGGTGCAGAGTTTCCAATTGGTGCTGAGCAAAGTAGCCGATCTTAACGCCTTGAGAATAACTTAATTCACCACCTTGCTGCTTTAGTTCACCAGAAAGCAGTTTAATTAGTGTCGATTTACCTGCGCCATTACGGCCAAGTAAACCAATGCGGCTGCCAGGTACTAAGTTTAAACGAATTTTTTCGAGGATGAGGTGATCACCATAACCTGCTGATACTTCGTCCATCATCATGATCGGATTGGGTAAGGCGTCGGGTTCTTTGAATTGGAAGCTAAATGGATTATCAAATTGAGCCGGTAGCACTTGTTCCATTTTTTCTAATGCTTTAATACGGCTTTGAGCTTGGCGAGCTTTTGATGCTTTGTAACGAAAACGGTCAATGTAGCTTTGCATATGCGACATTTGTTTCTGCTGCTTTTGGTACATAGCTTGTTGAAGGATGAGCTTCTGAGCACGCTGTGTTTCAAAAGACGAGTAGTTACCCGTATATTCATTCAGGAGTTGGTTTTCAACATGAATAATACGGTTCACAATCGGATCTAAGAAGTCTCTATCGTGAGAAATCAGTACAAGTGTACCAGGGTAGTTTTGCAACCAGCGCTCTAACCACATCACAGCATCTAAGTCTAAGTGGTTGGTTGGTTCATCGAGTAACAGTAAATCACTTCGGCATAGCAGTGCTTGCGCTAGGTTTAAACGCATTCGCCAACCACCAGAAAACTGTGGCAAGTTCCATGACATTTGTTCTTGGCTAAAACCTAAACCGTCTAACAGTTCGGCCGCGCGTGATTTAATGGTGTAGCCGCCAATCGTTTCTATTTTACCGTGAATCTCTGCCACTAAAGTGCCGTTATCATCTTGTTCAGCTTTAGCCAGTTGCTCTTCTAATCCTCGATATTCTCTATCTCCATCAATCACGTACTCAATGGCCGTTCGCTCTAATGCAGGCGTCTCTTGAGCAACCCACGCTAATTCCCAGTGAGCGGGTTGGCTAAAGGTACCTGCATCAATAGAAAGCTCATCTTTAATAAGCGCAAATAATGTAGATTTACCACAGCCATTTTTTCCGACTAAACCGACTTTATCGCCAGGTTGGATTGTTGCTGAAGCTTGTTCAAGTAATGGTTTACCGCCGCGAAGCAGTTGAATATCAGAAAAAGTAATCATAGAAGTAGCAATTGAAATTAGAGGTGGGCAGACGACAGGCATAGTAGGCGTAAACCAGATAAAAGTCGATCACAATGCAATTTGGGTTATGATGCAGATAACATATTGATAACCTTTCTTGAATACGTACGGTTTTATTTTTGATAAACCAACGTTGTTTCAACGCTTTGC
The DNA here is from genome assembly GCF_050337535.1 of Vibrio kagoshimensis. Taxonomy (NCBI): domain Bacteria; kingdom Pseudomonadati; phylum Pseudomonadota; class Gammaproteobacteria; order Vibrionales; family Vibrionaceae; genus Vibrio; species Vibrio kagoshimensis. Next base: position 12,397 of record NZ_JAKJSZ010000013.1, on the reverse strand, counting down.
TTTGTAAGGAATGTTTCGAAGGAATGAGTAATACACCATTAGCTAACGATTCAGTGCCTAAAGTACTGATTATTTACGCTCACCCTGAGCCGAAAAGCTCAATTGCCAATCAGGTGATGATCAAAAAAATCGAGTCGTTGCATCACGTTAAAGTGCACGATATTTATGCTGCGTATCCGGATTTCTTTATTGATGTTCCTTTTGAGCATGAATTGTTAAATCAGCATGATGTGATTGTTTTCCAACATCCCTTGTTTATGTATTCATGTCCATCACTCTTAAAGGAGTGGTTTGATCGCGTGTTATGTAAAGGTTTTGCATTCGGTGACGAAACAGCGTTGCAGGGTAAATATTGGCGCAGTGTGATAACTACAGGTGGTAAAGAAGAAGCATTCGGTGAGAGCGGCTATAATAAATATCCTCTTCAAGAAATTTTACAACCGTTCGAGTTGACGGCTTTACTTTGTAAAATGAACTGGATGGAGCCTTTAGTTTTGCACTGGGCGAGAAATGTTTCGGATGCAGAGCGTTATCAACATGCTGATCAATATCGAGACTGGTTACGTAACCCTTTAGTTATTTTACCGGAAGATTTAACTCAACACTCGGGAGCGCAAGATGGCTCTGACTAATGACTTTCTTCAAGGTAGTGTGATTTTTCTATCAGCTGCAGTTATCGCGGTTCCTATTGCGCAGCGAGCTGGGCTCGGTTCTGTACTCGGTTACCTATTAGCTGGCGTTGCGATTGGTCCATGGGGTTTTGGGCTAATAAGTGATGTAGAAGCAATATTACATTTCTCTGAATTTGGTGTTGTCTTACTCCTGTTCCTCATCGGATTAGAGCTTAACCCTAAAAAACTGTGGCAAATGCGTGGACCAATCTTAGGATTAGGCGGCGCTCAGGTTATCTTAAGCACATTATTTATTATGGCAGTTGCTAGTTTGTTTGTTGATAGCTGGCAAGTCAGCCTTGTGATAGGTATGGGGCTTGCCCTTTCTTCAACCGCAATAGCGTTAAAAGTCATCGAAGAGAGAGGGCTAGCGGGTAAAGAAGCTGGTGATTCTGGCTTCGCGGTTTTGCTATTCCAAGATATTGCCGTTATTCCTATGCTTGCTATCTTGCCACTACTTGCCGGTAGTTCTGGTGGCGGCTGGCATGATGCCGCGTGGATGATTGCTGGGGTTACTGGTTTATTTATCGGTGGTCACTATTTAGTAAGACCACTGTTTCGCTATGTTGTAATGAGTGGCGTACGAGAACTATTTACTGTAGCAGCACTATTACTGGTCATTGGTATTGCCGTTTTAATGCAGAAAATTGGGCTTTCGATGGCTCTTGGCACCTTTTTAGCGGGTGTGCTGCTTGCCGAAAGTGAATATCGCCATGAGCTAGAAATTGCAATTGAGCCATTTAAGGGATTATTGCTTGGCTTGTTCTTTATTTCGGTGGGCATGGCCGTTAATTTAGGCTTATTAGCTTTAGCACCATTTGAAGTACTGATCGCTGTTGCTGGGTTAGTAATAGCTAAAGGCTTGATTCTATATTATTTGGCACGAGCATTTTCAATTGGACCTAAAGCCAGAAGCCGAATGGCAATGATTCTAAGCCAAGGTGGTGAATTCGCTTTTGTTATTTTTACCGCCGCAAGTACCCAAGGCATTCTAACTGCAGAGCAAGCTTCTTTTCTATTAGTGGTAGTGAGCTTATCTATGGTGACAACACCATTGATGTTGAAGTTGCAGGATAAGTTTTTTGCTAAGCAATTAAATCAGATAAGTGAAGAAGAAGGCATGTCTTCTGATGTGATCGATCGTAGTCCAAGAGTTATCATTGCGGGCTTTGGTCGTTTTGGTCAAATTATCGGGCGTCTAATGTATGCCAATAAAATCCGAATCACAGTACTGGAAAGTGACGCAAGCCAGATTCACCTTTTAAGAAAGTTTGGTTATAAAGTGTTTTATGGTGATGCTACTCAGCTTGATTTGTTACGGGCTGCAGGGGCGGATAAAGCTGAAGCCATGGTGATTTGTACTGACTCACCAGATGAGATCATGAAGATTGTTGATTTGTGTCGCCATCACTTTCCACGTTTGAAGTTACTTGCACGAGCAAGAAGCCGGGTAGAAGCGTATCAATTGATGAATCATGGCGTGGATAATTACTCTCGGGAAACTTTCTTAGGTGCACTAGATCTAGGTCGACAGACACTGACCGAATTAGGTATGCATCCATATAAAGCAAAAAGAGCCGAAGCACATTTTAGAAAGTTAGATAATGCTATGTTAAAAGAATTGCTGCCTCAGCATACTGAAGATAAAGAATTAGCCTCAAGAGCTAAAGAAGCCCGTAAAGAGCTTGAAGAGATTTTTGGTCATGAGATGGAAAATGATCGTCAATCTCGAAATTACTGGCAATAATTGTATCGGCATTTGTTGCCTAAGTGGCTTAACTACTAAAAACCAAAGCCGTAAAGGATAGATAACGTGAAACAAAAAAAACGCTTTATAGCGGGTGCTAGCTGCCCTAGTTGTAGTACTCAAGACACCCTACGCTGGTGGATTGAGAATAATATAGAGCTCGTAGAATGTGTGGAATGTGACTTCTCGGAACAAAGAAAACCGAAAGCTGTAGAAAAAAATGAACATGCTAAGCAGGAAATGATTGGTATTTTTAAGCCAGAATGATTGAGTTTCAGCAATTCATCCCCATAATGTCGATGTATAAATTTTATTCTTAGGCTCTATGCGTAAAAGAGCCTAGTTCAACCTCCTTGGAGCTCCCATGAAAATTGAAAAGAACGTAGTAGTTAGTGTCGCGTATCAAGTAAAACTTGAAGACGGCGTAGTTGTTGACCAATCGACAATCGAAGCTCCGTTAGATTACCTTCACGGTCACAACAACCTAATTACTGGTCTTGAAACTGAGCTAGAAGGTAAAGTTGCTGGTGATAAGTTCTCTGCAACTGTTACTCCTGAAGACGCTTACGGCGAGCACAACGATGCTCTAGTTCAGCGCGTTCCTGCTGATGTATTCCAAGGTGTTGAGCAAATCGAAGTTGGCATGCGTTTCCTAGCAGACACTGATCAAGGTCCTATCCCTGTAGAAGTGACTGAAGTAGACGGCGACGAAGTTGTTGTTGATGGCAACCACATGCTAGCTGGCCAAACTCTAACGTTTGACGTTGAAGTAGTAGCAGTTCGTGAAGCGACTGAAGAAGAAGTTCAACACGGTCACGTACACCAAGAAGGCGGCTGTGGTCACGATCATGAGCATGATCACGAAGGCGGTTGTTGTGGTGGTGAAGATCACGACCACGGTGAAGAGAAAAAAGACGGCTGTTGCGGCGGCGGTAGCTGCGGTTCTCACTAAGAATCGAGCTTTCAGTGTATTAACGCATTGAATAAGAGCCTCCTTAAATGGGGGCTTTTTTATGCCTCAAAGAAAATTACATTGAACATCTTTCGGTTATATTGATACTGAGAAGTTCAAGTTCAAGTTCAAGTTCAAGTTCAAGTTCAAGTTCAAGTTCAACGGAGAGCTGTAATGATTCAACCTTTTTCAATAGCAATTCATGGCGGTGCAGGTACGATTTTACGCTCTCAAATGAGTGACGAACTTCATCAAGAGATTATTTCTGCACTCAAAAAGTCAGTCCTGGCTGGATACCATGTACTACAGAATGGTGGTGACGCTGTAGATGCGGTCGTTGAAGCGGTAAAAGTTATGGAAGACTGCCCACATTTTAATGCGGGTAAAGGTTCTGTACTGACTCATGATGAGTTTGTTGAAATGGATGCTTCTGTTATGCATGGTTTGGAAATGGATGCTGGAGCGATTGCTGGGGTTCGTCATATTAAGAACCCTGTTGAACTGGCTCGTGATGTGATGCGTAAAAGTAACCATGTTTTATTGATTGGTGAAGGTGCTGAAAAATTCGCGTTTGAGCATAATTATGAATATACAGAACAAGATTACTTCTTTACTGAACGTCGCTATGAGCAATTATTGTCGATGAAGGAAAAAGGCTTATTTGCCCTTTCTGAGTCAAAAGATCCAGAGCCATCCGAGCCACCATCAGCAAAAACTCAATATCCAGATGATAAAAAATACGGAACTGTTGGAGCTGTGGCTTTAGATATGCAAGGAAACCTTGCCGCTGCCACAAGTACTGGTGGGGTGACGAATAAAAAGTACGGACGAGTAGGGGATTCACCAATTGTAGGTGCGGGTACCATGGCTGAAAATGGCAATGTTGCTGTGTCTACTACTGGAATGGGCGAGTTCTTTTTAAGAAAAATGGTTGCCGGTGATGTTGCTGCTCGAATGAGATACTTGAAGGAAGATGTGCATATGGCTTGTGAGCATATTATTCAAGGAGACTTAAAAGCAATGGGTGGCGAAGGTGGCTTAATTGCTGTTGATAGCAAAGGGGATATTCATTTTGGAATGAATAGCTCTGGGATGTACCGAGCAAGTGTTGATATCCACGGTAAGGTCGAAGTGAAAATTTACGCGGATGAGTAGATAGCCGTAAGAATGAACTTGTAGAAATTAAGAATCCTATAAAATAAAAAGGTAACCAATATAAATGGTTACCTTTTATTTTGTATACTTTTCATCAGCGATAGTAGGCATCACACTGCTCTTAATAATGCGGTGGTGGTGTCTCTTCTGATACATCAGCTAAGTTGGAGTTATCCATGTTTTTTACTTTGCCAACGACAAACTTCATCTGGTCTTGCATTCTAGTTATCAATAATTGCTGCTGAGACAAAGCATCGTTTAACTCTTCAATGGTTTGTTCTTGAAAGGCTAGCTTACACTCAAGATCTTCAATGCGATCTTGCAATGGCTGAAGGTTTTTATCCGTCATAATTAGTCGTCGAGTTTCCAAGCTTGTGCAATACCAGCTGAAGTAGCGGTAATCACTCGCTGCTGTGAATCAAAGGCTGCATCATACACTACCGCACGTGGAGGGCGAGTATCTTTTAGTGGTTCCACTTGGTACTTTGACATTCGTTCGCCACTCTTAGTATCCCACACATTGACTTGCCCTGCTGGAGTGCCTGTTACCAGTTTGGAGCCGTCATCTGAAAATCGTGCACTTGAGAATATAAGCTGGCGAGACCAACTTTTGAGTGGAGTCTGGTTCTCAGCATCATTCAAGTCCCAAACAATGGCTTGATTACCGCCATCAGAAGTAAAAGCGAGCTCACCATCACGCTGTAAAGCGACTCTATTCACACGTTGTTCATGCTCAAACTGTCGTATCACCAAGCCTGTTTCGGTATCCCAAAGATAAGCTTTATAGTCATTACCACCAGAGAGTGCAAAGCGACCATTGGAAGAGAGCGCAACAGAATTGACTTTTTCTCTGTGAGCAAGGAACTCTAGGCGCCGACCGGTGACTAAGTCCACATAGATAGCTTTACCGTTGGATAGCCCAAGCAATACTTTTTCACCGTTGCTTGATATATCCACATCGCGAATGAGACCGTCAGATATCGACCAAAGCCCTTCAGCTTGAGTCCAAGATAAATCCCAAACGGCAAAATTGAGCTGGCTTGCAGTAATGGCATAGCGACCATTGTCTGATATACGTATCTTGGATACTGAATTGGCAGCAGGGTCTTGTTGACCGAGTTGCGCCAATTCTTGGTCTTCTTTTAGGTCCCAAAGCAGAAGGTGTTTTTGCTTGGAGTAAAGTAAAGCAAAGCGACCATCACGGCTAAGTGCGAAGCTGGTGGTACCGCTCGGCTCTATTTCCCAGCGTTGTTCTTCTTTAGCAGAGAACAGACATCCATTTAACAGGGTGATGACAATTGCATATAGCAATGAGTGAGAAATTATTCGCATCACTTCTAATAATCCGGTTTGTGTCGACAGACATATAACTAGTATATTGGTATAACTAACCTATTCACACCAATCTAATCATAAGATTTGTGCACAATAACCAATGGCTTGGCCATTAATTGGAGATTTTAATGAAATCAGTTTTAAAAGTATCGCTTCTTGCTGCAACGGTTATGTTAGCAGTTGGTTGTCAGAAAGAAGAGCCACAAGCAGAAGCGCCACAAACTGAGCAAGTGCAAGCAGAAGCAAGCCAAGTTACTAGTTTTAAATCAGACGATGATAAAGCGGCATACGCTATTGGCGTTTCGTTTGCAAACTACCTAAGCACAAGTATTGATAAGCCAAGCGAGCTAGGTATTAATCTAGACAAAGACATCGTACTTAAGGGTATCGAAGATGTATTCGCTGGAAATTCTGAGCTGAATGAAGAAGAAACTCGCGCTGCGCTAGAATCACTAGACAAGCGAGTTGCTGAAACGATGCAAGCTCAAGCTGTTGAAAAAGCAGCAGCAGCGATGAAAGTTGGCAATGACTTCCGCAGCGAATTCGCGAAAGAGGAAGGCGTAAGTCAAACTGAATCAGGTCTACTTTACCAAGTACTGTCTTCAGCTGAAGGTGAGTCACCAAAAGATTCAGATACTGTTCAAGTGCACTACAAAGGTACTTTGATTGACGGCACTCAGTTCGATAGTTCTTACGATCGTGGTGAACCAGCGACTTTCCCTCTAAATCGAGTAATCCCTGGTTGGACTGAAGGTGTTCAACTCATGCAAGTGGGTTCTAAGTACAAGTTTGTTATCCCGCCAGAGTTGGCTTACGGTGAGCAAGATACACCGACAATTCCAGCAAATTCAACACTAGTATTTGAAGTTGAGCTTCTAAAAATTGATAACGGCGAAGAGACTGCCGTTCAATAATTAGCGCTTTAAGCAATACGTAAAGGTCTAACTTAGGTTAGGCCTTTTCTTTTTGTATTAAGGATAATATTTGAAAATAGAAGTTGTTCTAAATCACTAGTTCTAATGTTAGCTAGGTGTTCATTTCAAATTTTCTGATAAACTTACATAAATTTGTTGATTTTTCAGACGAAGGTAAGGGATTAGTGACAACTACAGAAACTCTCAATGCTGATATGTTGCTTGAAATGGAATCGGTCCATGTAATGCCATTCAGCGAACACGATAAAATAATTCTTCGATCTTATGAAGCGGTTGTCGATGGTATCGCTAGCCTTATCGGTCCGTTTTGTGAAATCGTTTTGCACTCATTAGAAGATCTTAATACGTCAGCGATTAAGATTGCTAACGGCGAGAACACCGGGCGCCAAGTCGGTTCGCCTATTACTGATCTAGCACTGAAAATGCTAAAAGATATAGAAGGGTCAGAAAGGAATTTCTCACGTTCATATTTTACTCGCGCAAAAGGCGGAGTATTAATGAAATCAATCACAGTTGCGATCCGAAACGGTGATCACCGAGTGATTGGTTTGCTGTGTATTAACGTCAACCTTGATGCTCCTTTTTCTCAAGTATTACATTCATTTATGCCGACTCAAGAAGCTGAAGAGGCTGCATCCTCTGTGAACTTTGCGAGTGATGTAGAAGAGCTCGTTGACCAAACAGTAGAACGCACAATTGAAGAAATTAATGCGGACAAAGCCGTTTCGAATAATACCAAAAACCGTCAAATAGTGATGGAGCTTTACGATAAAGGTATCTTTGATATTAAAGATGCGATCAACAGAGTTGCTGATCGTCTTAATATTTCAAAACATACGGTTTACCTCTACATTCGTCAACGTAAGACAGAGGATGAAGAAAGTTGAGTTCTCTCCTTACATACACGCTTGTAGTGAATGGACCTGTGTATGGCTCCCAGTCTGCACGTAATGCGTATTTGTTTGCAAAGGCGTTAATAGAGAAAGGGCATCAGCTTAAAAGCGTCTTTTTCTATCAAGATGGAGTCACCAATGGCTCGCGTTTAACGGTGCCCGCCAATGATGAGTTTGATCTAGTCGCGGCATGGCAGGCTCTCTCGTCTGAGCATAACGTCAGTTTAGAAACTTGTGTGGCGGCTGCATTAAGAAGAGGAATCATAGGTGAGGATGAGGCTAGTCAGCATAAGTTAAGTGCATCAAACCTAGCTGAGGGATTCTCCCAAAGTGGTTTGGGAAGCTTGGCTGAAGCGTTATTAAGCCAAGATAGGGTTGTACAGTTTTGAAGAAGTTAGCATTCGTTTTTCACCACTTTCCTCATAGCACCTCTTCAGGGCGAGAAGGACTCGACGCACTACTTGCAGCTTCAGCATATACAGAAGATATTTCCGTATTATTTTTAGGTGATGGAGTCACTCAATTACTCAAAGATCAAAGTCCAGACAAGGTGCTTAGCCGAGATTATATATCAGCTTTTAAACTGATGGATCTATATGATATTGAGAATGTATATGTTTGCCAATCTAGCTTAAAAAAATTCGGTCTGAGTAAGGATAAGCTTCTTATCGAGGTTGAATGCCTTTCGGGAGACGACATCATAAATAAGTTATCACTTTGTGACCAACTATTAACCTTTTAAGGTCGAATATGCTTCATATCGTAAAATCTTTAAGCAAACTTCCTTTAGTTTTTCAGCTTTTTTCTGAAGGTGATCAGCTTATTTTGACTGAAGAATCGGTTTATGCTTCTCTCCCAAATCATGAATACCACGCACAATTACACGACTTAAATAAGGTATCAGTCCTAGAAGCTGATCTACAAAGTCGAGGTCTACAAAATTTAGTCAGTGAAACCTTTGAACAAGTAGATTTTGAAGGATTTGTTGATTTGACGATATTGCATTTAAAATCAATAACTTGGTAGTGATATCTAAAGGGGCTATGGATGTGTAAATTTTCCTGAGCTCTAGATGGCTAAAAAAGATCTGTATATTTCTTGACACACATCCCACTGCTGAATAGAATTTTGCGTCCCTATTTACACTCTGTGTATAGGGTCTAGATTTTTCATCAAGCTTACTTTTAAGTAAATCAGGAGCTAGTTAATGGCAACTATTAACCAGTTGGTTCGCAAACCTCGTGTAAAGCAAGTTGTTAAAAGCAACGTGCCAGCACTAGAAGCGTGCCCACAAAAACGTGGTGTATGTACTCGCGTATATACTACTACTCCAAAAAAACCGAACTCAGCACTACGTAAAGTATGTCGTGTTCGTCTAACTAACGGCTTTGAAGTTACTTCATACATCGGCGGCGAAGGTCATAACCTTCAAGAACACAGTGTTGTTCTTATCCGTGGTGGTCGTGTTAAAGATTTACCAGGTGTGCGTTACCACACTGTTCGCGGTGCACTTGACTGTGCAGGCGTTAACGACCGTAAGAAAGGTCGTTCTAAGTATGGTGTGAAACGTCCTAAGTCTTAATGCGTCTTTTTTAAAAAGAAAGCGTTAAGTAAGGCCAAACACTATTTATTTATTATTCTGAAAAGTTTTGGAAAAAACCTGAAGAAGACAACGGAGAAATTCCATGCCACGTCGTCGCGTTATAGGCCAGCGTAAGATCCTTCCAGATCCTAAGTTCAAATCTGAACTGCTGGCAAAATTCGTTAACATCCTTATGGTTGACGGAAAAAAATCTACTGCAGAGAAGATTGTTTACACTGCACTAGAAGTTATGGCTGAGAAATCTGGTAAAGATCACTTAGCTGTATTTGAAGAAGCTCTTGAAAATGTTCGCCCAGCGGTAGAAGTTAAATCTCGCCGTGTGGGTGGTTCAACTTACCAAGTACCTGTAGAAGTTCGTCCGGTTCGCCGTAACGCTCTTGCTATGCGTTGGGTAGTTGAAGCTGCGCGTAAGCGTGGTGAAAAATCTATGGCTCAACGCCTAGCTGCTGAAATGCTAGATGCGTCTGAGAACAAAGGTACTTCGGTTAAGAAACGTGAAGACGTTCACCGTATGGCTGACGCAAACAAAGCGTTCGCACATTACCGCTGGTAATACCTTTCAGTGCAGCAAGGTTCCTTGCTGCACTTCTTTAGTTCCTATGCGTATGCTAGGAACTATTGCTATTTCTAGGGCAAGCAAATTTAACCCCTAGGCATAAGCAATAGTCCCTAAGTCTCTAAGTTAAGAGGATTCAACCGTGGCTCGTAAAACTCCTATAGAGCAATACCGTAATATCGGTATCGTTGCTCACGTAGATGCAGGTAAAACAACCACTAGTGAACGTATTCTGTTCTATACCGGTCTTTCTCACAAAATCGGCGAAGTTCACGATGGTGCAGCAACCATGGACTGGATGGAGCAAGAGCAAGAGCGCGGTATTACGATCACTTCAGCAGCGACTACTACGTTTTGGCGTGGTATGGAAGCTCAGTACCCAGATCACCGTATCAATATCATCGACACTCCTGGACACGTTGACTTCACTATCGAAGTAGAACGTTCTTTGCGTGTACTTGATGGTGCTGTTGTTGTGTTCTGTGGCTCATCTGGTGTTGAACCTCAGTCAGAGACAGTATGGCGTCAAGCTGATAAATACCAAGTTCCACGTATGGTTTTCGTTAACAAAATGGACCGTACTGGCGCAGACTTTTTGCGCGTAGTTGAACAGATCAAGGATCGCCTAGGTGCGACTCCTGTTCCGATTCAACTTAACATTGGTGTTGAAGAAAATTTCCAAGGCGTTGTCGATCTTATCAAAATGAAGGCAATCAACTGGAACGAAGCTGACCAAGGTATGACCTTTACATATGAAGACATTCCAGCAGATATGCAGGAAATGGCTGAAGAATACCGTACTGAACTTGTTGAAGCGGCTGCAGAAGCAAATGAAGAGCTGATGGATAAGTACCTTGAAGAAGGTGAGTTAACAGAAGCAGAAATCAAACAAGGTCTTCGTACTCGTACTCTTAATAATGAAATTGTACTGGCTACTTGTGGTAGTGCATTCAAAAACAAAGGTGTACAAGCTGTTCTAGATGCAGTTGTTGATTTCCTTCCTTCTCCAGTCGATGTTCCTGCAATTAAAGGTATCGATGAAGACGAGAATGAAGCAGAGCGTCATGCTGATGACAAAGAACCGTTCTCAGCACTAGCCTTTAAAATTGCAACAGACCCGTTTGTTGGTACTTTAACTTTCGTCCGTGTTTATTCTGGTGTTGTTGAAAGCGGTAAAACTGCTTATAACTCAGTTAAAAAGCAACGTGAACGTTTAGGGCGCATTGTACAAATGCACTCAAACAAGCGTGAAGAAGTGAAAGAAGTACGAGCAGGTGACATCGCCGCTATTATTGGCCTTAAAGATGTGACTACAGGTGAAACTTTATGTGACCAGAACCATAAAATTGTTCTAGAGCGTATGGAGTTCCCTGACCCAGTAATTCAGATCGTTGTAGAGCCTCGCTCTCAAGCCGATCAAGATAAAATGACCATCGCACTAGGTAAACTAGCAGCAGAAGATCCATCTTTCCGTGTAGAAACGGACGATGAGACAGGTCAGACTCTGATTTCAGGTATGGGTGAATTACATTTAGATATCATCGTTGATCGTATGAAGCGTGAGTTTAGCGTAAATTGCAACGTTGGTAACCCGCAAGTAGCTTATCGTGAAACGATTCGTGGTACTGCGAAAGCTGAAGGTAAATTTATCCGTGAGCACGGCGGCAAAGGGCAATACGGCCACGTATGGCTGAAACTAGAACCAGCTGAAGTTGGTGAAGGTTTTGTCTTTGTGAATGAAATTGATAACGGTATAGTTCCAAAAGAATTTATTAGCTCAGTCGCTAAAGGCGTAGAAGAGCAGATGAATAATGGTGTACTTGCTGGCTATCCAGTTTTGGATATCAAAGCTACACTATATGACGGTTCATACCATGAAACAGATTCAAGTGAGATGGCGTTTACAATCGCTGCCTCTATGGCTTTCAGAACAGGAGCACTTGAAGCGCAACCTGTACTGCTTGAGCCTATGATGAAAGTTGAAGTAACTACTCCAGAAGACTGGATGGGTGATGTTGTTGGCGATATTAACCGTCGCCGTGGCCTCATCGAAGGTATGGACGAGGGGACAGCTGGCCTGAAGATAATTCGTGCACAAGTTCCGTTGTCTGTCATGTTCGGTTACGCAACTGATTTACGTTCTGCGACACAAGGTCGTGCTTCTTACTCTATGGAGTTTAGTGAGTACGCTGAAGTGCCAAAAAATGTTGCTAATGCAATCATTGCAGAGCGTGGTTAAACAAAAGGGATGCATTTTTTTCATTTTTTGAAAGATCAATGCGTCCAAATATTGCGCTAGCGAGAGTTGGCGCATAAAATAGCAATTTCTGGCGCGTCTCGCTCAATAATGAACGTGGCGAATCATAACTAGGAAGGAACACGATTGTGTCTAAAGAAAAATTTGAACGTACGAAACCGCACGTAAACGTTGGTACTATCGGCCACGTTGACCACGGTAAAACAACTCTAACAGCTGCTATCTGTACTACACTTTCTAAAGTGTACGGTGGTGAAGCAAAAGACTTCGCATCTATCGATAACGCTCCAGAA
>NZ_JAKJSZ010000012.1:0-229709 GCF_050337535.1 Vibrio kagoshimensis | reverse complement strand
ATCTATGCCTGCAACTGACGCGTTCGATAAGCAAGACGCTGAGTACCGTGAGTCTGTACTTCCATCTGACGTTACAGCTCGTATCGCTGTAGAAGCTGGCATCGCTGACTTCTGGTACAAGTACGTTGGCTTCGGTGGCAAGATCATCGGTATGACAACATTTGGCGAATCTGCACCAGCAGGTGAGCTATTCAAGATGTTCGGTTTCACTACTGAAAATGTAGTAAACACAGCGAAAGAAATTCTAGCTTAACAGTGTGATAGTTGAGTCTCTCGAGATTCAACTTCACCTTAGTTGGTTGTGAAAATAACTTGAGCGTCTACATTATTGGCTTAAATTATTACACAACTAGATAGAAGTTATAGAATCAAAAAAGCCCCCTGCATGTCTGATGCAGGGGGCTTTTTATTTAGCGTATCATCTCAATTATGTCCAAGCTCAATTATGCGCAAGCTATTTCAAATAATTAACTCAAACAATTGCAGCCAAAAACGAACGTTATAGTAAATCTATGGCTAAGCTAACGGAAATTAAGAGTAACGGCAGCCACCTTGATAGCCTTCAGGCAAAGTTTTAAACCTGCGGTGTAACCACATCCACGCGCTTACGTCTCTTTTAATCATTCTCTCAATCTCTTCATTCATTAACCTTGCAGCAATTTCAGGAGACTTTCGAGGGAACTTAGCACTTAAGTCATCGCTAATTTCCAATGTATATTGACCTTGTTTACGAACGGTCACAGCGGACATTACAGCACATCTACTCATATCAATAAGGAAACTTGAACCCGATGTTGTTGCCGCTTCATTTACTCCAAAAAAAGGAACAAATACAGAGCTAGTTCTTCCATAATCATGGTCAGGTAGATACCATAAGCGATTACCTGACTTTAACACTCGAATCATACCTTTTAAGTCAGACCGATCGATCATCTGGTGACCTTTCCAAGTTCGACCTCTATGCTGTATGAATTCATACACTAAGTTCGTGTGAGCACGATAAACGCCGTAGCCTGGTGCAAAGAAACTGAATATACGAGCTGTCATTTCCAGGTTCAGAAAGTGTCCGCAGACAACCAAAACACCACGGTTATTCTTTTCTTGTTCTATCAGCATATCCTGTCCAATCACAGCCATATGCTTTTTCACTCGCCAATCGGGCCAAAACCAAGCCATTCCCGTTTCAATTAACGCTAAGCCTGTCTTTTTAAAGTTATCATTAACGAGATTCTTTATCTCATCATCCGATAATTCTGGAAAACTTAACTGAAAGTTTCGATACGCAACCTTAGACCGCCTTCCCAATACAAGCTTTGATAGGCTACCTATTCCAAAGCCAATTTTTTGCAATGCCCAATAAGGTAAAACATTCACAGTTAATGCCAATAAACCAAAACCCAACCAAATCAGCCAATATTTTGGTGCCAACATAGCAACAGAAAGCTTAGGACTTTCAACCACTTTCATAGTGTTATCTCACAGTACTACTAATTAACGAATCAAATAACATTATAAAATAGATAAGTGTAAAAAATGTATTTATTTAGTGATAAAAATGACACCACATCCATATAATTAGTATTTTCAGCCTAAACTTTACGCTATTTTTCTAGATCGATTGCCGTAGTGAACTTAACTGTTCTCAAAGAAACTGATGTATGAAACTTTCTGATGTTTAAATCCGTATGCAAAACGCGCTCTACAAACTGCTCATAAGCCAGAATATCCTTTACTGTCACTACTAACATAAAGTCATAACTTCCTGATATCTGATAGCATTGGGTCACCTCAGGAGCATTCAAAATAGAACGTCTAAACACTTGATATATATCAGCCCTATCTCGCTCCATTTCGACAGACACAATCAAAGTCATAGTGCTGCCAGCCAACTCTGGGTTGATAATCGAAACATCACCGATAATGACCCCCTCTTCGCGTAGGCGTTTAACTCGCTTTAAACACGCAGGAGGCGATAACCCAACTAACTCCGCCAACACAATATTTGAAACTCGATTGTTTTTTTGCAAGGTTGCTAAGATATTCCTGTCTATACGATCTATATCCATAATTTCTCACTGAGCCAATTTAATTACCTATAATTTCTCAAAATAACTCAAATAATAATTTTTTAACATCTTAGTAAACTGAAAACGAAATCTTGATAGAGAAATGCTGTGTAACATATCACTATTCGCCACATTTCATGGACAGAGCCAATGCAACCGATTCAACTCTTTTTTAAAGAACTTATTCGTGACATTTTTGATGTTACATACACCCTTTTTAAAATTATGATTCCTATCATCCTAGTGATAAAAGTCGTCGAAGAATTAGGAGGAAATGTATTACTGAGTAGTTGGTTGAGCCCCATTATGGAGTTAGTAGGGCTCCCCAAAGAACTTGGCTTGGTTTGGGCAACCACAATGCTCACGAATATCTATGCAGGTCTAATCGTGTTCATCAATTTAGACATGCCATTAACGGTGGCTCAAGCGTCAATATTGGGCAGCATGATGCTTTTAGCGCACTCCTTACCCATAGAGGCTGCAATAGCAAAAAAAGCAGGGGTAAACCTTGCTGCCACTCTTTTTGTGCGTATTGGTGGTAGTCTCTTTTTTGCTTGGTTACTTAACCTGACTTATCAAACTGGTGGTTTCCTATCAGAACACGCGGTCATTTTATGGCAGCCAGAAACCGTCACAGACACCAGTTATTTAGCTTGGGCGGTAAGCCAAGTAAAAAACTTTGCTGTTATATTCCTCGTTATTTCTGCCTTATTATTTTTACTTAAAATCTTAAAGCTGCTTGGTATTGAAAAATTAATGGCTGTGTTACTTAGACCATTTCTTCGTATTTTAGGCATCAGTAAAGAAGCAACCAATCTCACCATCATTGGCGTCACGTTAGGTTTATCTTTCGGTGGGGGTTTACTGATCAATGAAGCTAAACGTGGTCATATTGCCGCGCGAGATGTATTCACCTCAATTATGCTGCTTAATCTGCTACACAGTCTGATTGAAGATACATTATTGATTATGTTGATAGGTGCAGACTTCAACACCATATTTTGGGGGCGGTTAGTCTTTTCAGTTGTTGTTGTCGCTCTAATCTCATTAGGGCTAAGAAAGCTAAGTGATCAAACCTGTGAAAAATATTTCTATCGAAGTGTCGCTTAACAAAAGTAAAAGTCTTTAGTTAACATGCTCTGAACTTTTATAGATGAGTTCAGAGCATACTAATTCGTACGTAAAGCTCGTTACTAGCGGGTTAAATACTGTGTTCTTAGCAGTATCAATTATCAATGATTAAGCCATAACGCGAGACTGCTTAGCATTCACCGCAAAGATGACAATGACCATTAGCACAAACGGCAGCACATAAAGATTCAAGTTTTGCCAACCAACGGTAGATTCAAGCCAACCCGATAAAAGTGCAGTAACCGTGACGCAGCTAAACACGACAAACTCATTAAACGCTTGTGCTTTAGCTTTGTTCTTTTCCTTGTATGCTTGGCTAAACATACCTGTCGCGGCTATAAACATGAAGTTCCAACCTACCCCAAGCAATACTAGAGCAGCTCTAAAGTGCCAAATAGATTGACCGTGTATATTGATAGCAATACATGCAACAAACAGTAATCCACCAACTAATATCACATGTCGTGCTCCAAACTTTTCAATTAGTCGCCCCGTAAAGAAAGCAGGTACAAACATGCCCAATACGTGCCATTCAATCACCCCTGCCGCTTTCGTAAAATTAAACCCACAGCCAATCATCGCAAGTGGTGTTGCTGTCATGAGAATATTCATGACCGCGTAGGAAACCATTGCTGCAAAAACGGCAACAATAAAGTTCGGTGCTTTTACGATCTCACCAATCGAGTCTGATTTTTCTCGAGAGGAATGATATGAGGTTTCGGGAAATTGAATCGTTTGTAGAATGATTAGAGCGAAAATATTCAAAAGGATAAGTGAAGCAAAAGCGCCTATGTATAAACCGTCCTGTGACCATTCTTGCGACATAATAGCTAAGTTAGGTCCTAAAACAGCCGCTAATACTCCACCAGCCATAGATATGGATATTGCTCGGTGTCGTGCATTTTCATCGCAAACCTCAATAGCCGCAAAGCGATAAAGCGTGCCAAAACCAATACCGATACCCAGCAAAAATGTAGCAAAACAAAATAGGTAAAATTGCTGCTGATATAAAGCATAGGTCGCAAGGCTCGCACCTGTAATCCCGACCATGTTACCAATACTAAAACCCCGTTTACGCCCTAATTTTCCGGATATCAAGGATGCAGGGATAGTGGCAGCCATCAAACCAAGAAACTGCAATGCAACAGGCAATGTAATCATACTGGTGCTCGGTGCAATCTGTTTGCCAATTAATCCAATCACGGAAATCAACAATATGTTTCCTGTCATTAGCAGTGCTTGGCAAAGCGATAATAACCAAACATTTCTATTCATCACACAATCCTTGTATTTTCTAAGATGAACCAACACTGTGTTGATTCACCTCTAATCCGGTTCTTTCAAATATACGTTTTTAATGTACGTCTTCTAAATGTACTTTTAATCGTATTAGCTTAATGCGTAGTCAACGGCCGCCTGAGCATGTATTTCGGTAGTATCGAACAAAGGAACTTTCGTATCATTCTGATTCACCAACATAGCAATTTCAGTACAACCTAAGATTACTGCCTCTGCACCACTTTCCTGTAGGTCGTTTATCACCGTAATGAAATCATTTCTTGATCGGTTATTTAAAACACCTTGAACCAATTCGTTATAAATCACTCCATGAACTAGCTTACGCTGAACACCATTAGGTACGATGACTTCAATACCAAACTTTTCTTGTAAACGACCTTTGTAGAACTGTTGTTCCATTGTAAATGCAGTACCTAACAAACCAACCTTGCTAATACCTTGTGCTTTTAACTGCTCGCCAGTCGCATCAGCTATATGTAAAAGTGGTAACCCGGTTTCTTGTTCCACTTGATTCGCGACTTTATGCATTGTATTCGTGCAAATCATTAAAAAATCAGCACCTGCCGCTTTCAGTGAAAGAGCCGCATTACTAAGAATTATACCGGTTTTATCCCATTCACCTGCTGTTTGTAATTTTTCAATCTCTTCAAAATTTACGCTGTACATAACAATTTTGGCAGAATTGAAACCACCCAGTTGAGCTTTGACTAACTGGTTAATTTCACGATAATAATTTGATGTAGACTCCCAACTCATTCCACCTAGCATGCCAATTGTTTTCATCACTTATCCTCTGAGATTGAATATCAATTCACTAGAACAGAAAACACACTTTGGTACAAATGAATTTATCGTTGAGCCACACGAAGACAAAATGACATCTTGAAATTATCATATTTTGCAATAATAATAATTTTTTGTTATTTATTGAGCCTAGCGCATGCTTAACCCTCTTTGGTTACACACATTCAAAACTCTAGTTGATGTTGGTCATTTCACTCAGACCGCAGAAAAACTCTACATGACTCAACCGGGTGTGAGCCAGCATATCAAGAAGCTAGAACATGCTTGTAATCACCCTTTAATTACAAGAGAAAACAAGAGTTTTGAACTGACCGAACAGGGTCGAATAATCTATCAATACGCCATTAAAATCGCTAAAGATGAGCACGCTCTATTCGAATCATTATGTTTTGATAACCCTTATTCAGGCCAATGTTTATTATCGTGCTCTGGGTCTTTGTCTTTATTGCTCTATCCCAAGTTATTGGATTTGCAAAAAGAACATTCCGAAATGTATTTCCACCTTGAAGCTGCGCCAAACCACAAAGTGTTGAACGACATTCAACAAGGCAGCATTGAGCTTGGCATAGTCACACACATACCCAGTAGCAGCTTATTTCAAAATGAAATTATCGGAAAAGAAGCCCTGTGCTTAGTCCTACCTAAATCCTATGAGGGACAAGCTGTAACATCGGAGTTATTGTTTTCTGTTGGTTTGATCTGCCACCCCGATTCTCATCACTATCTATCGCTTTATTTTGATTTGTGTGGCGATGAAGAGCTATCAAAGATAAACATAAATTCGCTACCAAAAGCTGGTTATATCAACCAACTACACCAAATTCTGGTACCGATATCTAAAGGCTTAGGTTTCACGGTTCTACCTGAGAGTGCTGTTAGAAACTTCCCTCAAGCAGAAAACCTTTATATCGCTCCTCCAACCAAAAAGGTGGAAGAAGCTCTATATTTGGTACAGAAACGAAATAGAGAACTCCCTCACCGTTACAACACTCTTATAGATAAAATTAAACAAGTACTGAAATAGCCATAAAGTCAAAGTTCACGATTCGCGGCTGACATAGAATCAATAGGCTTAGTAGTAAGCCTATTGATGAAG
Source organism: Vibrio kagoshimensis (assembly GCF_050337535.1). Lineage (NCBI taxonomy): Bacteria > Pseudomonadati > Pseudomonadota > Gammaproteobacteria > Vibrionales > Vibrionaceae > Vibrio > Vibrio kagoshimensis. Next base: position 223,313 of record NZ_JAKJSZ010000012.1, on the reverse strand, counting down.
AGAAGTGGTTAGAGGTGTGGAAATACAGATTTTAGTAAAAGACGCAGTAAAAGACAGCTACATCAGTGAATTAAACACTTATTCACTTAGCTTTGCGGCTCTCACTTTTTTATCTAACTTAAATAAAAGCTCGGCAGCTTCCATATGCTGTGGATAATCGGCGAATTGCTCACGACATGTTTCAGTCATTTTATTTAAATCTTCTGCGAGCATCAGTTTCCAATACAATTTGGTTGTATGCAGCATAGCAAGCAAAGGCTTAAACACCTCTTTTTCATACACTTGCATTAACTCTTCTAAAATATCTTCACGCTCGTATTCATTTTGAATAGGTGAGGTAAGCGTCGCCAATACTTTCTTGTATTTTTCACTCGCTAATAAGTTGTCCATGACAGGCACATGGTCTTGAGCCATCTCTCCTAATTTAGCTCGAATCGCATCCAACCAAGTCTCTTGAGTTAAATCACTCTCACATACGGCATTAAAATCGTGACGAATCTTCTTTTCGATTTTTGTTTGAGCTTTCATCAATACATTACGTACTTTTTGGAAAGGCAATTGAAATTCTTTACACAACTCAATGATAAGAAGATGGAAACCACCTCCAGGAAGATGAAGGTTCTCTTTAAACGTTGCAATAGCTTCTTCTTGCTGTGGTGTTAGCTCACTCATGTAATCTTGTTCCTTGGATAGATAGGGTAATGCAGAGTAACCCATCAGCTAAGACAAGTTACTTTGCCGCTCAGGCTAACGATATGAGTGATCAGTGTCAAACCTTGATGTTCGATTGATTACCAAGAATGTCGTTAATAAACGAATAGGTAAGAAAGAACAGAAAAACCTGACATCGAAATAGAAAAGCCTTTTACTACGGGTTAGCGCACCAAAAGGCTTCTTTTAACAAATAAATGTTGGTGGAAAGTGAGGTTACTTACCGTTCAACTTCAAAGCAGAGAACGTCACACTGTTGTAGTCACCATTCTTCTTATCAACAGCAAAATCACCCGTACCTTCACAACCAGGTCCCCATACTGGGTGAGAATCTTGTACGCTACATTGACCGTATGCACCCGCTTTGTAGTAGAAGTCATCTGCTGCATAACCTGTTGGGTGATCTTTATCATCCACACCTTTACTTAAGTCAATGTCGTAAGTCACTGTATTGTGCCTCGCCGTTTCGAAAGTTAGGTGCATCATTGTGCCCTTAACTTCTATTCGATAGCTAAAGTCTTCACCTAGAGCAATACCTGCTTTTCCTGGCTCAGTTGGGTTTTCCCAAGTGTTGCCCCATACTGGGTAAGCAATATCCGCACGGTTTGGATCTTTCTTCTCTAGGTTACGTTCGTAGTTCCAGAAAACTGAACCGTATTCTTGGTCTGGAAACTTCTTGTAGAAAATCTTAAGAGGCTCGTTACCGTGTCCATATCCAGTTTTAGCTTTGATCTGATCTTTGTGCTTTTTAGCGTGTATTTGTCCTACAACTACAGAGTGCGCTGGATATTTTTCAGGGTGTTTTGCATGCAGAGAAACATGGTTAACCTGAAGCGTTGCCTCTAAAGTGCCACCTACTGCGCTGTATTGATCCGCTTCTGGGTGGCTAGAAAGAGCCCACTGGTTCAGCTTGCCGTCAGTAAGAATGTTATCAAAATTAGCCCCACGAGGCATTTGACGCAGTTCAGAACGCGCATTCTTTGAATTTTTAGTCGTGATCGCTTTGTTATGCACTTCAAAGACAAGATGCCCGTTCTTATCTAGGTGGAAGAAGTCTGAATGAGAGTAGCTCATCATTGCTACGCCTTCAATTTCATCGACTTTACCATCTTCATTGATGTCTGAAGGAATCGTAATTTTCCAGTTACGCATATCAAATTTATCAGCAGGAACTGGGGAATCCACACCGTTATTAGCAACATCTGCCAATGCAGGCATAGCAAGTAAAATAGCACCAGTCAGAGCAAGAGTTTGTTTCATTTATTTAATCCTTTTATGTGTTATTATCATACATAATAATCAGGCGTAATATTAAGCAAAGCGCTATCAACAAGATGTGATTGTTAGTTCACACTTTAAAACTCTGACTTATAACCTAGCTCAAATAAATAAGATTTTTTCATAGATTCAAGAAGGTCTATAAACTCAAGCTCGGAAATGATCTCCTTACCAAGTTGAAGCTACGTATTATGGGAGTCGCTGAATAACTAAACGAAATGTGAATCGAAAGGGTGATGGATGCTTTGCAAAAAAGTGAATAATGCTGATGTTTATAAAATCTGCCAATGGATAATGACACTTCTGAAGGTCTAATTACCCAAAGGCTACAATTAATCTAAACCTCTTGATATGAATTAAATGAGAACAAGTGAATCGAGAATACCTTGACCACTATGAATACCACCTTCATTCTCACTTGCAGGCTTACTACGAATTAGATAACCAGCGTAACCACCCAACCCTGTTACGGCGTCACCTTGATAGTGCGCTGTAAATAAACCTATCTCACTCACAAGGTCTTTCACCAACGTTTGCCGACCATCGCGAATAGCAATTGTGGGTGTGTCTCGTTCATGCGGATACAAACGTTGCATCAATGCCCACGCATCGTACTCTTCTGGTTTTAGCTTAGTGAGAGTGTCGCTGATGTCTTCACCAAATACACAGTGGCCACCACCCTCACCTTGATTTTTAAGCACCCATTCTTTTTTGTCCGCATGGCAGTTGAACCATTCAATGGTTTCTGTCGAAATAGGCTTCATCTCCGCCAATACACTTTTCACTAACTGCGCTTCTTCAAGTGTTAAACCCCAACGAGCATAATCTTCTGAAGGCATAATAGTCAGTAACATTTGCATTGATTTACTGGTTGCCAGTTGCTGGCTAATAGTGGCATTCATTGCTACATAATGTTTCTCAATGAACAAACGCGTTTGGCTTAACGTATGGCAGCAAATAGGTTCGTTTAGATCCGGAGCCCAGTAATCTGAATATTGATAACCCGCTCTTAGATAAACCGTATCGATTGCCCCTACACCATTCAAAATAAGGCGCTTATTCTCACCACTCGATAGCTGAGTGCTCAACTGCTCGAATGTACGTCTTACCGTTCTCACACCACGGTTTTGCAGGGCTACTTCCAGAAGGTGCTGATCGTAAACATTATCCTCGCCTTTCTGAACAATCATCAAAAACGTTGGTTTCTGCTGGTCGTTTGCATCATCTAATGCCGAGAAGTGCATTTTTACTTTATTGGTTGCCGTTGCAATCCCATGAGCCAGTTGCTCCAAAGCTTGATTATCAGCAGGGACCGCTGAATCATCTTCTAGCCACGTATTGTATACGTCATTCCATTGGTCTTTTACAAAGCGATGTAGCTCTGTCGCGCGTTGTCCGAATGGTCCCATGCCAGCCGCAATACCATTAAACTCAATCACTTTTGCACCATGCTGGCGATCGTCCATAAAGTCAGTTCGCATCAATAATAATGACTGGCGAGCCGCTTCATCACTTTGAGATACATCGCCGTGGGCTTGCTGGTGTAACTCAATTAAACGCCCGAAGAAAGGGTCAGCTTTTGCCATATCACGAAGGGATTCTTGCAAGAACTCATGATCTTCTGACACGTTACTCACTAACTTAGCGATTAATGGCGTCACCGCGAGTAAATGACTATAAACTTGGCTTTCCATCGTCATTGGAGCGATACTAAATGGTACATGTCTTGCTGTATTATCATCCTGACGAAAAGCAACACCATGCATGATTTCCCACTCACATACATCTTCAATCACTTGCTGCGATATAAATTGGCTTTTGTTGGTATTCATTATGAAAAAACTCTCTAATTTATCTGATGCTGCACTTACTGCCGTCAGAGCTCGCGTGCTATTTTTGTAGTAGAAACTATCAATTGCGGATAGTAGAAACTGATTTAAACAAAAAATCGACCCATATTACGGATCGATTTCTATTTAAAGTAAGTTAACCATCAAAATGCCAAACATAGCCTAATTTGCACCATTTTTCTTTGCAAAATCAACACACTTATCTTTGGGGTAAAAGTCTATTATACCTTCTCGCCCAGCTTCCACATTACAGCAGTCGGTGAGAATCTTTTTAAGCTTAACCCGACCACGCTGGATTCGGCTTTTCGTACCAGAAAGTGATAACCCTAACTGATCAGCAACAGCCTGCTGAGATAACCCATCCAATTCCGAAAGGATCATCGCTTCACGGTACTTTTCCGGTAAGCAATCAAACATAAGTCTCAAGCACTGCCCCATGGTTTGAAGGTTCACAACTTCGTCAGGCACCTCTTCTTCCACTTGGTTATCAACTAACTCTTCATGATTCTGATGTGAGCGATAGAAGTCCATAATCGTATTATGAGTGATACGGTATAGCCAATGTTTCAGTTTATCCCTTGCTTCTAACTGTTCTATTTTTTGGCTGGCTTTTATATATACTTCTTGCAAAATATCATCAGCTAGATCTAAATCACCCGTCTGTTTTACTATGTAACTTCTCAAGTGGTCTTTATGTGTTAACCATTCCGCTAGCATAGCTTTTACCTCAATTTCGATACTCTATCACTATATTTCGATACTAGTGGAATTATCAAAAACTTTAAAGTAAAAAGCATTTGATTCGGTGATGGTTTACTGCCCTGATAATATTTTATGCCACCATTATTTAATATTTATTGGTTACTTTAACTAGACGAAAATCGCTAATAAAAGACGCAAAATACTGAAACAATTTACTCTACTGAACGACAAAGCCCCTAACAAATTAGAGGCTCTTGGTTTAAGTCTCGGTTAAACATTGTTAGCTTTTTATCTAGCTAACTTGCGATCTGACTAAACGTTGATAAAACTTAGACCTTGATAACGCTTAGGCATTGATACAATGCTTAAATGCAGATAAAAGCTAAAACGTTATTAAAGGCTAAATAACGATTTTCTTTACCATTCCTGCCTCTGCATGCCCTGGAATGTTACAAGCAAACTCAACATTTTTATCCCCATGGAAGTGCCAAAGCATCTGCTTTGCTTTACCCGGTTTTACTGTCACTGTACTTCCAGAATCATGCTCATGATTTCCCATACTTTTCATCATCTCACGATGCATTAGCTGCTCTTTCATCGATCCAATCGAAAACTCATGGTCAATCTTACCTGTATTCATTACAACGAATTGCACCACATCATTGGGTTCAATATTTACCTCTTTCTTAAAGGTAATTTTCATATCATCGCTTAATATCACATGGACTACTTTATCGGGTTTTGCGCCTTTTGCAGGCATTCCTACCTCAGACATTCCTTCCATGTTCATCATATTAGAGTGGTCCATTTTTGAGTGGTCCATCATCATATTGGAATGATCCATTCTCCCCATTTCCATAGTCGAATGATCCATATCGCTTTGATCTACATTGCTATGGTCCATGTTCGCGTGGTTCATTTCAGCAAAAGCTGTTGAGGTCACAAATGTTAGGGCAATAGCAATAAGTGTTTTGTTCATGGTACTTCCTTAGTTCTTTATAATGCCCTGAGCACAGTTTTAAAACAGTGCCATACTCAAGGGCTGTATATTCAAATTTGTTTGGTTCAATGACTCTTGGCCAGTGATTGAACTGGTTTTGTGATTAAATCGACTTCGATTATTGAATTACCTTCGATACAGTTGATGTATCTTCGCTGTCGTGTGTACTGCTCATTTCTCGCTGTTTCCAGAGCATGAATAGTGCGGGTAGAACAAGCAGCGTGAGTATTAATGCCGAAGCCATACCGCCGATCATTGGCGCAGCGATTCGTTGCATGACTTCTGAGCCTGTACCTTCACCGTACATAATGGGAATCAACCCAATAATCACCGTCAGCACTGTCATCATCACAGGACGAACTCGTAGACCAGCGCCTTCGCGAATGGCATCAATTAGATCGCCTTGTTCAAGCCTTGTTTGTGACTCGGTAGCATCAAGTTTTTTGTAATGCCAAGCTTGGTTGAGATAGACCAGCATGATGACGCCGATTTCAACAGCCACTCCAGCAAGCGCAATAAAACCAACCCCAACTGCGATAGAAAAATTGAAGTTCAATAAATGCATCAACCACAAACCACCGACCATCGCGAGTGGCAAAGTGAGCATGATGATCATGACCTCACCTACCCTGCGAAAACTCAGATAAAGCAGCAGCATAATGATGGCAACAGTAATAGGCACGACCACACTCAAGCGTTCTTTTGCGCGTTCCATATATTCATATTGACCGGACCACACCAGAGAGTAGCCAGCAGGAAGCTCCAATTGATCCGCCACTGCATTCTGCGCTTCTACCACGTATGACCCTAAATCACGCCCATCAATATCGACAAATACCCAACCATTCGGTCGAGCATTTTCAGTCTTGATCATTGGAGGACCGTCTTCATAGCGAATGTCCGCGACATCAGCTAAAGCGATACGTGCACCATTGGCAGTCACCAAAGGTAAGTTTTGCAGTTTCACGACTGAGTCACGGTAATCTTGCGGGTAACGAACATTGATTGGGTAGCGTTCTAAGCCTTCAACAGTTTCACCCACATTCATACCGCCCACTGCTGTAGAGATTACTTGCTGGACATCTTGAATATTCAGACCATAACGAGCTGCTGAACGTCTCTTGATATCGATGGTGACGTAACGCCCACCAGCGACTCGCTCAGCATAAACAGAAGCCGTTCCCGTCACATTGTTAAGGATTGGTTCAATTTGAGCTCCAATACCTTCGATAACTGTTAAATCAGGACCGGCTATCTTTATACCAATCGGTGTTTTAATACCGGTAGCCAACATATCGATACGTGTTTTTATCGGCATTACCCACGCATTGGTTAACCCAGGGAATTGTATAAGTTCATCAAACTCTTTACGCAATGATTCAGCCGTCACGCCTTCACGCCATTGTTCACGCGGCTTGAACTGAATAACGGTTTCAATCATGGTCAAAGGCGCAGGATCGGTTGCAGTTTCAGCCCTGCCAATTTTGCCCCATGCAGTTTCAACCTCCGGCACAGTCATAATCAGCTTATTCGTTTGTTGCAGGAGTTCTCGCGCCTTACCAATAGAGATCCCTGGGTATGTGGTTGGCATATACATAAGATCGCCTTCATCCAATGGTGGGATGAATTCACTACCAAGCTTACTCACTGGATAATACGCTGAAGCCATTAGCCCAATTGCCAATACAATCATCACTTTTGGGTACTTCAAGCTTAAGTTCAACAGTGGTTTGTACAGCGCCACTAAACCACGGTTTACCGGATTTTTATGCTCTGGAAGTACTTTTCCTCGGATGAAATAGCCCATGAGAACTGGCACAAGCGTAATCGCCAAACCTGCAGATGCAGCCATTGCATACGTCTTAGTAAACGCAAGCGGTGAAAACATCTTGCCTTCTTGCCCTTCTAAGGCAAATACAGGAACAAAGCTTAATGTGATGATTATCAGAGAGAAGAACAAAGGTGCTCCCACTTCTTCTGCTGCTTTACCAATCACTTGCCACCGGTTTTTATCGGTTAACGGCGTCCTTTCGATATGCTTATGCACATTCTCGATCATGACTATCGCACCATCAACCATGGCTCCAATCGCAATCGCAATACCGCCAAGAGACATGATATTGGCGTTAATCCCTTGCCAATGCATAACAATGAATGCCCCTAAAATACCGACAGGTAAGCTCAGAGCAATAACCATAGAAGAACGAATATGGAACAAGAAAAGTGCGCACACGATTGCAACGACGATGAACTCTTCTGCCAGTTTTTTCCAAAGATTTTCGACTGCAGAATCAATCAGGGTTGAACGATCGTAAGTTGCGACAATTTCTACACCTTCAGGTAAGCCGCGTTGCAGCTCTGCTAGTTTGGTTTTGACGGAATCAATCACCTCACTAGCGTTCTCACCAAATCGCATCACAATCACACCACCTACGGCTTCACCTTCGCCATTAAGTTCAGAGATTCCTCTGCGCATTTGTGGTCCAAGATTAATGTCTGCGATGTCCCCTAATAAAAGTGGTGTTCCTTTCTCCGTTACTTTCAATGGTAAGGATTGAATGTCTTCAATGCTGGTTAGATAACCGGTAGTGCGAACCATGTGTTCAGCCTCAGCAATTTCCACTACCGAAGCGCCTGTTTCCTGATTACCGTTTTTAATTGCGCTGTTAACTTGCTGAAGTGTTAAGTCATAAGCACGTAATTTAGCGGGGTCGATTTGCACTTGGTACTGCTTAACCATGCCGCCCACTGTCGCAACTTCCGATACGCCCGCGACCGTTTGCAGTTCATACTTTAAGAACCAATCTTGTAAGCTACGAAGTTCAGCTAAATCATGTTTGCCCGTTTTATCTTGCAACACATAGCTGTATACCCATCCCACACCAGTCGCATCAGGACCTAATGTAGGTTTAGCATTAGAAGGAAGCTTTGGTGCTACTTGGCTTAGATACTCTAAAACGCGAGATCTTGCCCAGTACATATCGGTATCATCATCAAAAATAATGTAGACATACGAATCACCAAAAAACGAATAACCACGCACGGTTTCTGCACCTGGTACAGCTAGCATCGCTGTTGTTAATGGGTAGGTCACTTGATCTTCAACGACCTGTGGTGCTTGCCCTGGATAACTCGTTTTTATGATTACCTGAACATCAGAGAGATCAGGAATAGCATCGACAGGTGTATTTTTAACGCTATACAAGCCCCCAAAAACAATGGCTATTGTCGCAATGATGACTAAAAATCGATTTCCAATAGACCAGCGAATAATGGCATTAATCATTGTCCACCTCGCCTAGTTGTAATGTGGCAATAGCTTTTTTGCTCGCAGTACCTTTTTTATTATTAACAGTCTCTAGAGATTTAAGATCTAACATTTTCAAAGAGAACTCTGAACCTTGCTTTTCAACTAAAAAGTGAACCTTTTGCCCCTCTTGAAAGTCAGATAACTTAACTGCATCTCCGACCGAGAAATTCATCTCTCCAGATTTCCAATCCCATTCAGAAACCGCTTGGTGGTTTAACGTGATCATCCCAAAATCAGCCATCAGCATGCTGATTTCACCGTTTATCCAAACTTCGTTTATGGCTTGAGGTTTACCGGTCTGTGACATAGATAGCGGCTTATAATCCACAATGTCATACTGCCCTGATTCACCTTTCTGCATTTCAAATTCAAGAGTTTGCCCTAGCTTAAATGGTTCAAAATCAACACCTTCTGCAACGCTGAAATTCATCACCATGCCAGGCCAATTCCACTCAGGAACAGGTTGATGATTAATTGTCAGCATTCGGTGACCTGCCATAACATCAGTGATTTCCCCTTTCGCCCAAGCCGTGTCAATTGGGTCTTCAACTCCGTTGATGCGAGAAAGATCTGCAGACTGGCTAGATTCGGAATCCAGCATGAAGTGAGCAGACGTCACAATGCTGTCTCCTTGTTTTAAACCGCTTAATACCTCAACGTTATTCGCTGCCTCACGTCCAATCTCAATACGGGCAGAGCGATATTTTCCATTTCCTTCCGCAATAACTACTCTGGTCATGCCTCCAGAGCGAATCACAGATGACCGAGGTATCGTCAATACTTCATTATTTGTCACCGGCTTTAAGGTGACGTTAGCAAACATATTGGGTTTAAGTTGACCCATAGGATTAGAAAAACGCAATCGAACGCGCAATGTTCGAGTTTTAGGGTCAAGAATCGGATAGACATAATCCACCTCTCCCTTCCACTCACCATCAGGTAATGCATCTAACGTCATTGATGCCAAATTGCCTTTTTTGATCCAGTGAGACTGACGCTCAAATACTTCAGCATCGACCCAAACTTCATCAAGTGGTCCCGCGCTGATCACCGCTTGAGCAGGAGAAAGATAACCACCTTCACGGATATTAAGGCTTGCAATAACACCGTCTGCGGGCGCTTTGACCTCAATGGTTTGTGAAGCTTTTCCTTTACGCGCAATCGCCTTGATTTGACCGCGGTCGACTCCTAAAGTTACGAGCCTATCAGTCGACCCTTTAATCATTCCCTTACGGTTAGTTTTGTAAGCACTAATTAGCTCTTCTTGCGCCTTAACTAATTCAGGAGAATAAAGAGTAAACAGTACTTCTCCTTTTTTTACCTGTTCGCCAACTGCGTTGATATGAAGCTTTTCTACCCAACCAGAAATGCGCACATTGATCTGCCATAGCTGGCCTTCATCAAAAGCGATGTAGCCTACCGTATCAATCAATGGTGAAAGCACCTCTCTAGAAACAGCAGCGGTTTTCACCCCAAGGTTGTTTTCTACCGAAGGATCGATCTTTATCGTACCGGGTTTATCATCTTCCCCATTCGTGTCTTCCGCATATACCGGGATCAAATCCATTCCCATTGGCGACTGCCCGGGTTTATCGCGCTTGTAATTCGGATCCATAGGTGCAACCCAATACAGCGGTTCATCATTTTCTGCCGGTTTGTTTTGTGTCTGGTTACTTTGAGACATCCCTATCATGCCGTGACTCATACCAGTGAAATAGGTATTCACTCCGTAGCCCAGAACCCCACCAATAACTAAAGCAAGGCTTGCCGTTTTAAATGTAGTCATTTGATGTCCTTATTAGTGTCGTTCTTCTTTTGAATGCTATTTGAGTATCGAGTGATATTTGTGTTTGAACGCGATTGGAGTATTGAAGGTGATTTGGATATTGAGCTTGATCTAGGGATAGATCAGAAGGGCTAGACACTTGATATTCGAAACCACCGAGTAACGAGGCAAGTTTGCTATTGGTTTGGTTCAGATCGGTAATGAGACGTGTCAGTTCAATTTTTAGTGCCAGCTCATCTGTCGCGGCAGTGATCACATCACCAAACTGAGCGGTATTATTCTGGTAGCCCCTTTCTACAGCGGCAATACGCGCCTGAGATTGAGGGATTAATCGCTCTTGATATCGTTCAATACGCTCCATCAAATTCGTTTTATCATTCATCAAAACATTCACTTGGGCATTCATTTGTGCCAACAGTGCATCTTTTTGATATTGCGAAGCGCCCACTTGGTATTGAGCAGCGGTGAGGTTTTTATCTTGTCGGTTATCGGTGAATAACGGGATATCCATGGTCAGATATGCACTGAGTAAATCAGAAGCAGGCTCGCCCATCATGTTGTCGGCTTGACGGTAGGCATACATCACTTCAACACCAAATTGTGGCGTGAACGCTTGTTCTGCGACTTCCACCTGCGTGCGATTTGCCGAGATGGTTGCATCCGCCATTTGAGCCATAGGGTGTTGATTGAGCAGCGCGTAAAACTGCGTATCACTGGTATTATTTTTCAGGCGTAAATCTAAGAGTCCCCAATCCAATTTATAGCTGACTTGGCTCAAAGAAGATGAATTGTACCGATTGTCATCGAACCCCTTATCCCCCAACCATTTGGCACCGAGCCATTCAGACAGCTGTGCAACCACTCGTTGTTGCATTTGTTGGTTAGCTTGCAACTTTTCATCAAGCTTATTCACCTGAAGCTGAGTATTCAGTAAATCCTGCGCTTCACTCTTACCGATTGAATAATTGGTTTTAACATACTGCTCCATCTCAACCATCAGACTTTGGGTTTCTGTAATGAGAAGTGCAGCATGCTGAAGATAGCCAAGTTCTAGCCATAGTTGAGTCATGCTATTTACAATTTCATATTCACGAACTTGAACTTGATGATCGACAACATTGGCTTGCTGATTCGCCTTTTTCCGATTCAAGTCCAGTGTCGAACCACGTTCGAATTGCTGCATTAAACCCACTGAAATATTGGTCATTGGGTCTTCATCAAACTTAAATGACTCAACAGGCAGCCCTCCAAAACCTACTTTCAGTTTCGGATCCATCAAGGTTGCACTGGCGACACCAGACTCTCGCATCGCTTGCGATTGAGAAAAGTACTGTTTTCTACTGGCGTCATGAGATAACGCCATCTCAATAAGAATCTTGAGTTGCTGATTTGAATTGTAAGTTTCGTTCACCGTAAGGTTCTCGCCAGCGAAAGCACTATTCGAATATAAAATGGCAGGCATAACAGCCGCCATGATGCTCATGCTCAAAGAAAGCACTGCATTTTTGGGATGTATAATCACAATGATTGTCCATATCTAGCGTTAAATAACGCTCATAAAAGATCGGCTAAATCAGATCAGTTCTCTGATGTAGCTCTATTTTTTAGATATAGATAGATTCTGAAGGTGGGCGTAGCAGGGTTTGAATACGCGAGACTTTATGGCCAATAACCAAAGGTTGGTATTGTGCTAGCGAAGGGGATAATTCAAAAGGAACATAGAAAGTATTCAGTGGCAATGAAACAGAAGAGCAAACCGACATACAGCAAGTATGCACAGTATCAGAGGCTCCCTGACAATGGTGACTGGCTTTGTTTTCACTTGAGCTTTGAGAATTAGCATCATGATGAGCATGATCACTCTTAGCTAACATTGAAGAATGATGATCTTTTGGCTGGGATATAAAAGAAGTACCAGCTTGATAATTATCCAAGCTATCTGGGAGGTGGCAATCGCTCATCATACTAGCCATGGCTTGGGGAGGCATCATATCAAGCATCATTACCGGTGAACTTGAGGTATAGCTAGACATCAACATTGCGATAATGCTGAACACGGTAATCCAAGTTGTTCGGAGTGTGTTTGTCATAACTAACCTTTAAATTTACGGCGTGAGTGTAAAGGTTACCCTAGGGGGAAGGTCAAGCGAAACGAAGGAAATAAAATGAGAAAGACTAATTTAATAACTATAAGTTAAAGTTTAAGCCACTGTTCATACTCAGTTTTAGTACTTTTCATATCAAGGTATAGCCATACCATCCTATCTACAAACCAAGCCTTAAAAACCATAATCCACAGGTTTCCAACCAAGACTAAGCCTAGGTCTAAAGCCCACAACCCATAAATGAATATAGGTAAGCCAATTCCAGTTAAAGATTTCAACACTAAGATAGGCTTTACATGATGCTCTGGGATAGTTTCTACATTTCGATTCAAATAAATACGCTCACCAAAGGTTGCCATGGAAGCCCAATTATTGGTGGTTTTAGGAGCGTTGAATAAACGAGGGTTGACCCATACCCACAGAAATGACATCAAGATAGGGATAATCGAATACACACCTATCCAATCCCTAGACCAAAAAGCCAGAGACAGGAGTGGCAAAAGAGTAAACCGAGAATAAACACTCCAAGGGTTAGAGTGCCTTTGCCAACTGGATTCATCCATTGACATTGACTTCTCAAGCAGTTTAACGATATCCAATGGCTCTTCCTTGTTTGATGATAGCAAATGTAAAAGTAAGCAATGTAGTATCTATGAATACAGAAAGATACGCTTAATTCTTCTCAGCACACCCTCCTTTTATTGCTTATCTTTTCACCACCATACTCTTTAATTTTTCAATTTCATCATATATTCCAAGCAACCTGTATGCTCGCACTTATGCAGGTTCTCAATCTCAAAGCCTTGAGATAAATAAAAATTAAAGCTGGCTTCATTCTCAGCATAAACATTTAATATCAGTTTTTGTTCTTCTTTTTCGTCGGTTTTACCATTTTCAACTTGTGCCTTGGCATGGGCTATTAGTTGTTTACCAATCCCTTTCCTTTGGATCTCTGGTAATACAAAGATGGCCGCTAAAGTATTTTCGTACAAAGAATAGAAACCGACGACATCTGAGCCTAATTCAAAGACAAAGTTCTGTGACGCTGGCAGGTAGATATCCCGCATATTATCGACTTGTGATTGCCAAAAATCAGCGGCGACAAAATCATGCGCTTTAATAGATGCGTTAAACCAAATATCTAAAATGGTACGGATATCTGTTTCTATGGATGGGCGAATCATAGGGTTCTCATCAATGTGGTATTTGTGAAAATTATAATGCCCCTAGAAACTCATAGATTGCACATTTACGACAATAAGAAGCAAATAGAACTAATAATTCTAAAACTTGACCCTAGCAAACAAGGTGTTTATATTGTCGCCGCCTAACGGGCACACCCTAAAATGTACACTCGCTATCCTGCCATCATTGGTGCATTTATATTGGTGTCTAGAGCCTCCATGTTAACTAAACTTCGTTCTTTTACCCGAGAGTCGGGTGCTTTGATGCACCTATCGATTCCGATCATTTTCACGCAAATTGCCACCCAAGCTATGGGCTTTGTCGATACCACTATGGCAGGTCAAGTAAGCCCTGCTGATCTTGCAGCAATCGCTTTAGGAACAAGCCTTTGGATCCCGGTATTGTTGCTGCTACGCGGTATCATCATGGCATTAACCCCCGTTGTGGCTTATCACCGCGGTGCCCGTGATTTTAATAATATCTCCATTGAATTTTTCCAGATGGTTTGGCTAGCAATCATTGCGAGTATTCTACTTATCATCTATTTAGCCAGTGCTAAACCGATATTAGAATGGATTGGTGTTGCCTCGAAAATCATCCCTATAGCAAGCGACTATGCGCTAGCCCTAGCATTTGGTGTTCCGGGCATAGCTCTGTTTTATACCTTAAACGGCTTTTGTGAAGGGATGAACAATACCAAAGTGCCGATGATTATTTCGGTAGTTGGTTTACTGGTCAATATACCCGTTAACTATGTCCTTATTTACGGTAAATTTGGACTCCCTGAAATGGGGGCTGTGGGTTGCGGTTGGGCTACAAGCTTAGTGTATTGGTTGATGTCTGGAATGTTGTATTCCTATATCAAAGGACATCACCATTATAAAACTATCATCAGTTTTTCAGATGTAAAACCAAGACTGAAAGAAATGCTTCATCTATTGAAACTAGGTTTACCTATCGGGATGAACATTGCGGTTTGTGGCAGTATTTTCTCTGTGATTGCACTTATGATTGGTCGAATCGGTGCTGAAAATATCGCCGCGGCTCAAATCGCTTTAAACATTTCAAGCATGACTTACGTTATCCCGATGAGCATTTCATTTGGTATTACCATTCGTGTTGGTCATGCTTTAGGTGAAAAAGATGAATTAGGAGCAATTGAACGCAGCCAAATAGGCATCTTAGTCGCAGGGCTTATTTCATCGCTCTCGGTGGCGGTATTTCTATTATTCCCTGAATGGATAATCAGGCTATACACAACTGATCCAGCTATCAGTGCCACAGCGGCAACGCTACTCGCCCTAACCGCGATGTACCAGTTTAGTGATGCTTTACAAACATCCGCTAATGGCGCATTACGTGGCTATAAAGACACCAAAGTTCCAATGTTTTTAGCGATTGCGTCATACTGGGGATTGGCCCTCCCCCTTGGTATGGTATTAGGATTGACCGATTACATTGTTCCAGCAATGGGCGAAAAGGGCTTTTGGGTCGGAATCCTGACCGGGCTAACCATTGCAGCTACCCTTATGCTCCTTAGATTACGCTACATAATGAAGATGCGAGCTTTGCAACCTGCATAGACAGACTCGTTTCTTCGATACAAAGCTCTTCTATACTAAACTCTTCCTTAGAAGCAGGTAGAAGCAGGTTCTTCTGCAACTGAGATATAAAAGTGCGTTACTGCTTACCCGCAGTAACGCACTTTTATCATAAACCAAAGAACCCACTAGTTTTACAAATGATAAGTTTATTAGATGCAAAGACTGGCTGTAGCGATTAGCGATTAGCGATTAGCGATTAGCGATTAGCGATTAGCGATTAAACGTTACTCATAAACTGATGGACGTATACGCCGTTACTCAAGTGCGGGCACAAATGAGAGCGTTAATGAAGGTGGTTAAAGTCATTTCAGCAACCTGAGACACTTTTTTGTTATTCACATAGTAAATACTGATCTCCAATCGATAAATGGAGTCTTTATTTTGCCGGACCTTTCACACTTCACAGTCAGGTCAATCCTGAAGCAAAACAAATCCAAGGTGGCAATTACCTGGTTTTTGGTCGCACTTGAAAACCTATTCATGGTGCTGCTTCCCCTCTTCATCGGATTTGCCATTGATGATCTTGTTAAGGGTGAGTTCTCTGATCTTTATTGGCTCTCTGCATTGATCGTATCACTCATTGTTGTCTCCGTTATTCGTCGCTTTTACGACACACGTATTTACGGCCGAATTCGGGTAATCATTGGTGAAGCTGTCGATATTAAAATGCGTAATCAGTTACCGCCCAGCAATAGCGTGTCTATTCGAAATGCTAGGTTGGACATGTCTAGAGAGCTGGTCGATTTTCTTGAAAATGATGTACCGCCGCTTATGACCGCAGGCATTCAACTCACTGCATCAATTATTATTCTCAGCTCCTTTCATCTCAGCCTTGGGATCAGCGCCATCATTGCGGGTATCACAATGCTTGTGATTTATTCTCAGTTTCACCCATATTTCACCCGGCTAAATCGCTCTTTAAATCATCGAATAGAACAACAAGTTTCCATATTATCTCGTGTACCTTTTCGTGGTATTCGACGCCATTTAGAGCGAATTAAGCGCCGAGAAGTGCTGATTTCTGATGCTGAAGCCATTGTTTATGGCTTGATATTCCTTGTTCTTTTTAGCTTCGTGATTACCAACCTTTGGTTATCGACTCAATTGATACAACCAACCGCAGGACAACTCTTCTCTGCTGTGACCTACTCTTTGGAATTTCTTGAAGCTGCGATTCTATTACCAATAACGCTCCAAACACTTTCGCGCTTAACTGATATCAGCCAACGTCTTAATCAACAATGTCAGATTAGCTCTTGCCCTGATAAGAAATCATGCATGGAAAGAAAGCCATATCTTGAAAGTAGCTCAGATTTTGAAAATGGCTCAGATCTCAAAGATAGGTCACCTCTTCACACTCAAACCAATAGAAATGAATTTAAATCGGAGTCTAACCAATGAAAATAAAACAAATCATCCCTATTGCGTTAAGTCTTATTCTGATTGTGTGCGCGCTTAGTGTAGTGGATATGCTCGAACCTGAGCCAACTAAACCTGTCATTCAGGAAAAGGAAAAACAGCCCGTAAGCGTTGTATTGGTATCACCAGAAGCCCACCAGCCAGAACTTACTCTTATTGGAATAAGTGAAGCTCGTTGGTCGGTTGAGATAAAAGCCCCTAGCAGCGCAAGATTAGCTTGGTTAAAGAACAATACAGAACCCGGAGCAATCGTAGAGAAAGGGGAAGTGTTAGCTAAGTTAGATACTACCCACCTCGCGTCACAACTCGCGCAAACAGAGACTCTAATGAAACAGGCGGCTCTTAATTTACAACGTGAACAACACGAACAAACTGTCGCTTTGAAAATGTTATCAAATAAAAATAGCTCTGCGTATGCTCGTAGAGAGCCGCAAATTGCCGCCGCGAGATCGGAACTAAAACAAGCCAAACAAGCGGTTATTAGTGCTCGACAGCACCTAAATGATGCCACGATCAAAGCGCCTTTTAATGCGGTCATATTAAGCAGAACCGTTAGCCCAGAACAGCAATTAGAAACCGGGGATATTTTATTTACTCTCGCTTCAAGTGACAGTTTAGATATTCACGTTCCCATCCCTGAACCGCAATGGAACATCATCTCAGCGGCGTTAAAAGCCCCTAAGATTCAAGTAATTGATAAACAGCAGAAAGCACACCCTGCCACGGTTAGATATATCGAACCACAGGTGGACAATACCACTCGCCAAAGGCAAGTGGTACTCACAGTCGATAACCCATATCAGACCACGCCAAGGATCTTACCTAATCAGCAGTTAGATATCGCAGTCACATTAGCAATGCGTGAAGCTGTTATGCAGGTACCTTTGAGCGCCTTAACAAGAGATGGTCATATATGGACAGTCGACATTGAGGATAAACTGCGAATTGAAAGCATCCAAATATTAGAAGAGAGCATTAACTCGGCTTATGTGATTTTCAATCACTCCCCTGAACTCCCAAGGAAGGTCGTTGCTTATCCATTACTGTCCATGATTTCAGGTACTCAAGTTTCCCCTGAACCTGCCCTTGAAACACCCCCTAAATCTATTCCTCAAATTGTTCCTGAAGCAGCTCCTAAAATTGCATCCTCAGACGCTCACATCACGGAGGTATCACAATGAGTTGGTTAACAAAATGGTTTATTCATAATCCTGTTGCGGCCAATTTATTAATGGTCGCCATCGTAGCCAGTAGCATATTAGCATTTGGTCAATTACGCGTTGAGTCTTTCCCACAAATTGCCCCGTCTAGCTTAGTTATTCATGTTGCTTACCCAGGGGGAAGTGCTAAACAAATTGATGAAAGCATCACTCAGCGTGTTGAAGAATCAATCAGTGGCATTGCTGGAATCAAACAAATTACCAGCACATCGGTTACTGGACTCTCAACAATACGCGTTCGTAAAACAACAGAAACCGATCTCGATAGGTTACTAGAAGATGTAAAAAACCAAGTCAATGCGATAAGTGGTTTTCCGGTTCAAGCAGAGAAACCCCAAGTCACTCGTGATGAATTTACCAACCTAGCCTCTTTCGTGATTGTGTCTGCCCCTAGAACAGATAGCCAGCTACAACCCATAGCCAGGCAGGTGGCTCAAGCTTTAAAGAAGCACCCTAAGATATCCAAAGTTTCTAACTGGGGAAGCCGAGATCCAATAGTATTGATAGAACCTGACATTGAGAAACTCAGGAACCTTAAGCTAAACCTTTCGTCCCTTTCTTCGATAATTGAACAATCCTCTTTAGAAACAAGAGCAGGTGAACTGAAAAGTGTTAAGGGACGAATGATTATTCGAGGTGATGGGTATGCTGATGATTTACAAAAACTAAGTGCACTCGAAATACTGTCTACACCATCAGGCTCAGTTCGACTTGGGGAAATAGCCTCACTCACGAGAGACTATCAAGACAGTGGTTCCATCGTTCGCAATAATGGTGAATCCGCCATCGCGCTTCTGGTTAGCACTCGACAAACTGACAACCTGATCCAAGTGAGTGGTGCAATCAAAGAAGTGCTACAAAAAGAACGCGAGCGCCTGCCTGATGACGTATCCCTTTCAACTATGGCTGATATGGCACCTTATATCGAAGATCAGCTTTATCGCTTAGGTGACAATGCGTGGCAAGGACTACTTATTGTCATGCTATTACTGGGGATCTTTCTGGAAATAAAACTGGCTTTTTGGGTAGCAGCCGGTATTCCCATCGCTTTATGCGGAACTCTCAGTGCCATGAATTTAATGGACTATAGCGTCAACGACATCACTTTATTTGGCTTTATTC
Source organism: Vibrio kagoshimensis (assembly GCF_050337535.1). Lineage (NCBI taxonomy): Bacteria > Pseudomonadati > Pseudomonadota > Gammaproteobacteria > Vibrionales > Vibrionaceae > Vibrio > Vibrio kagoshimensis. The sequence continues at coordinate 204,021 of NZ_JAKJSZ010000012.1, read as the reverse complement.
TGGTGCTAGGAATTTTAGTGGACGATGCAGTTGTAGTTGGAGAGGCGATTCATTCTGAGCGAGGAAAAACTTCCAATTCAAGAGAAGCCGCATGGAAAGGCGTAAAATCAGTGTCTGTCGCCACAGTATTTGGCGTGCTCACTACAATCGCGGCTTTCTCACCTATGCTCTGGATTAACAATGACTTCGCTAAAATACTGGCTGGGTTTTCTGCCGTGGTTATTTTTGCTCTGTTTTTCTCATTGATAGAAAGTAAATTTATCTTGCCTTCTCATCTTGCCGAAATGAAAACGAAAAACACACAACAGAGCAAAACAGGGATTATTTCTCGCGTACAAAACGGTGCTCAAGCAGGCCTTGCTCATATCACTCAGCATTACTATCGCCCGGTCTTACAATATTCTCTACACAATAAATGCGCGTCGTTACTCGGGTTCTGTGCCTTTTTCATCCTAGCTTATGGCATGTGGGCGAGTGGCACCATTCGTAGTGCTATTTTCCCTGAAATACCAGGGCGCTATATCACTGCAAAAGTAACATTAGAAGACGGTGCGCCTTTGCCTTTACAAGAAAAAGCACTAGATAAACTAGAGCGTACCGCTTTACAACTCAATCAAACCCTCCAACAAGAATTCGCACTCATTGATGAGCCGCTTGTTAATTTACTCGCCTGGTCTGATGGCTATGGCGAAATAGAAGTGACAGCCGAACTAAGCAGTGAAGCACTGTCTACTCTACCCAGTAATCATTTAACCAATGAATGGCGGTCACTTACAGGGTCGATTGAAGGTGCCTATTCATCTCAATTCACCGCAGCAGAAGAACCTGCAGGTGGCACTTTCATTTCCGTTTCCGCCACTGACCGTGAGCTCGCTAAACGAGTCGCTCAAGAAGTAGGAACCCAGTTAGACGCCTTACCCGGTGTGACTGATGTATTTAATGACGGCAAAGGCGGGCAAGAGCAAGTTCGCATAACCCTCAATTCTTATGGTCGCCAATTAGGGCTCACTCAAGACAAAATTGCTCAACTTGCAGGAGATGCTTTTGGGCAAAGAGAGATCCATCGTTTATTAGAACAAGGGCAGGAAACAAAAGTTATTGTTCGATACCCGCAAAGTGAACGTATGACGCAAACTCAGCTTCGATACACTCCTATCATGTTACCAAGTGGGCAAACACTTCCTTTAAGTGAAATTGCCACCTTTACCGTAGAACGAGTACCTGAGGTATTGTACCGCCGCAATCGAGAACAAGTAGTCAATGTCTATTGGAATCAAAACCGAGCGGTACAATCACCAGAAGCAACGATGGAACTCTTAAATCAGTCTATCGATACTCTTCACAACCGTTACCCTGATGTGACCATAAAGGCAGGAGGAGAATTTGAAGAAATGGGTGAAGTCCAACAAGGATTTCAGTCCGCTATGATTTTAACGCTCTTACTGGTCTACATTTTATTAGCGATCCCACTGAAATCTTACTGGCAACCTTTGATTATTATGGCAGTGATCCCCTTTGGATTTTCCGGAGCTATCTTTGGGCATTACTTGATGGATTTACCCATCAGTATTTTGTCTATGTTCGGCATGATGGCAATGACGGGAATTGTCATTAACGACTCCCTTGTTTTGATCACGCGTTTTAATTCTGAATTCAGAAATGGTGTACCTCTTAATCAAGCCTTAATCATTGCAGGTACAAGCCGAATGAGAGCTATTTTCCTAACCACAATTACCACTGTTTGTGGGCTACTCCCATTATTAAGTGAAAGCGCCGAACAAGCGCAATACTTAAAACCAGCGGCCATTTCATTGGTATTTGGGGAGTTATTTGCCACCACTGTGACACTGATTTTGATCCCTGTTTTACTGGGGATCAGCAGTAAACAGTCTCTAGACAACAGAAAAACTGATTTAGCGACCCAAGCCAACCATCTACTTAAGCCAACTTAATAAGGGGAATCCAATCGGACAAGTTGCATTTAAAAAGGCGAATCGTCATAGTGAAAGTTACCCATACTCATTCACATTCCCTATGACTGATCCAGCAAATAAACAGCCTTATGTGTTAGTACCAGAAATGACGCTACTTGAGACTTTACCTGCACACCATAAAAAGCGATTTGAGATGGCATTGTTCATGATGCATAACTCATTAGCAGAGAGTTTGTCATGGGAGCAAATCGCACAAGAAAGTGCCATTTCGCCCTATCACTTTCACAGGCAGTTTAGTCAGTTATTTGGGGAAACACCGGGGCAGTATTTAGGTCGGGTGCGCTTGCAATATGCCGTGTCACTACTTTCTTCAGAGACGCTATTAAAAATTACGGATATTGCTCACGAATGCGGATATTCCTCATCTCAAGCGATGGCAAAGGTTTTAAAACGAGAATTAGGGATGACGGCGAAAAGTCTTCATCAATTTGTAGTATCAGGCACGTCAGCAGATATGGCTCAACTATTAGATAAATTGTCACACCCAGGTTCTAATCAGTCCATTGAAAAACAGCTAGCTCAAGAAATGCCAACCGAACTGGTATGGTACCCCGCGAGAGGTATGAAAGTTAAAGATATACCTAACTTTGACTGGGATGACGTGTTTGAAACTCTTGGTGAGAAAAGTACTCGGCTAATGAGTACAGCACCAATCTCAGAATTAGAACGAAAGTGGAAAGATATTTCTTTTACTGTTGGGGACTGGCAAGTGGATAGTGAGCATTACGACTACTTCATTCCTGAAGGCTATTATCTCTGCTGTGAGGTCTATTTAGTGTCTGATATAGCCTACTTGGCTGCAATTGAGGGCTTGTTTGAACAAGCAGAGATTCTAGGATATCAAGTGAATGAATCTGCTCACTTAATTGAAATGGTCCACCACGTGGATATGAGTCCAATTGGAGGTGCCACATTCGCTTTTCAAATTCCCATTATTATTTAATACATTTCCAAAATATGAAATTGTGACCTTGTGGCAGCCGCTTATGAATGTCGACTTGTCACTCTCACTTGTGAGGTATTACTCTGCTGCTGTTAGGTCAGGTCGGTGAGTTTAAGTAAAAGCTTTGTTCAAACCTATTATCTACCTGAGAAGTCTGTAAGACACTGTAATGCAGCATAAGGATGGATTTAACGATGCGAGTGCCTATCCCCAGCGAGCCATTTGGTGCTTCATTATCAATAAAGTTACGGAAGACAAAGTAAATTTTTCCATTGTTTGAATCCGCCGTGATTTGACATTGAATCTCGGCGTCCTTAGGGCTATGACGAAATGCATTGTCCAGTAAGTTCAATATCAAACGTTCTAGCAATTGCTTATCTCCAATGGTTTCCAACCCTTCCTCAACCTCCATCTGCAAACAGATATTTTTACGAATACAATGACTACGCATAGTTTCAGCGCACTCATCAAGTAATGGTTTTAGCACAACCAATTGATACTCATAACTAGGTAGTTTTGCCTCTTGCTTCGCAGAATCAAGCAGAGATTCCAGTTGAATAGATAACTTGTTGCAATTTCGATAAGCAATATCAATCAATGGGTCTGACTCTGGGTGAGTCATCTTCCAGGTTTCTAGGTAACCTAACACACTAGAAAGGGGGGTTTTTAAGTCATGACTCAGCTGCAATAAGCTCTGTTTTCTCGCTGAGGCTTGATATTCCAACAACAAAAATTGTTGTTGGATGTGTTTTGCCATCAAATGATAGGACTCTGCTATGGGAATTAACTCTGGTACGCGATAGGTAAAGTCGGCATTGAGACGAAAATCATGTCCAGCTTGCTTCTGAAGCTGATCAGTCACTTGCTGAATTGGCTTGAGCAAACTCTGTTTTACAAGCCAGTAAGCACTAAACGCAAAGCCTAAAATGGAAAAAAGAACCAGCGCAGTTAGCGCTGAGTATGGGGTATTCACAATTGAGTTGGCGATCGCCGTGTGGCGTGTACTGCCTATTACCACGTAAAGATAACCGACCGTTGATCCTAATTCTTCAATCGCAGCCACTGAAAATACCTTGTTTTCATCAGGGTTACGGGGATCTGTACCCAAAATGGGAAAGGCTTGATTACCTAAATAGCGTTTGATGGGGTTAAGATTAACATACCCCATTAACTGAGCCTCCTCTGGGGCGGCATGAGTGGTGATTTTTCCTTGGCTATCCAAAAAGTAGATCTCAAAATCTGGTCCCATCAACATAAGAGTATGAAATATCGACTTCAACGCCTTCGGGTTGTAATCCGTGCCGATCATTAATGGGTTGTCATCTCGCATATGACTGGCAAGATCTTTATGTAAGCTTTGTTTGGTGAATTGCTCGGTTGTTTCTTTCTGCCAGTTGTACGTTGTTGCGATCACCAAAGCAGTCAAGCAAAACCAAATACTTGTAAATATCACCAATCGTGATTTAAAACTCAACGGTTTTTGTTTCATCTCGACACCCTATACTCTTGGCTGAAACTTGTATCCAACGCCCCATACCGTCTGAATAAATTGCGTATCTTTTTCCGACTCAGACAACTCTTTTTCTGACTCAGACAGTTTAGTTCTCAAACGATTAATGGTACTGCAAACTGTATGATAATATCCCGTGTGGTTTGTATTCCAGACATGCTCTAAAAGCTCATCTTTGCTGAATACCCTCCCTGGGCGATTAGCGAGAAACTGGAGCAAAGTAAATTCTGTAGCGGTCAATGGCACATCTTCGTGATTAAGAGACACTTGATGGAGCTCTGGCGTTATCGTCAAGCAACCAAAATCCATTGTGCTTTTCGGTTCAATTAATTCTGGAATATCCGTTGAATTAGATTGATTTCTTCGCAGAATATTGCGAACTCGAGCCTGGAATTCAAGCACACTGAACGGCTTAGCAATATAGTCGTCAACACCAGCCTCTAACCCTTCAACTTTTTCTAATTCACTACCGCGCGCCGTCAATACCAATACCGGAACCCAATCATTATTTTGACGAAGTTGGTGACAAATATCCAAACCGTCACCGTCGGGTAAACCTCGGTCCAGTACAAGTAAGTCAAAGGGTTCATCTTGATAAGCAATATGAGCTTGCCGACAACTTGTTACTCGAACGGTTTGATGACCTTGAAATTTGATGTGCATTTGTATCAGTTCAGCAAGATCATTATCATCTTCGACAAGCAATATCTTGGCACTTTGAGCATTGAGGTTGTTTTCCATGACATCTCCCTATCCCAGTATAGTCATACCTTCATGCAGACCGAGATAGGGAGCATTTTCTTTCATATTAATTATTCAATCCTTGTAATCACAAGCTGAGCTCCAGGATTTAGAAAGCGATGGTTAGCAGAAAGCGTTGACGAACTAAGACCATCATCTTGGCTAATAACACCTGAATGAAACGTTACTCGGTCATCATCATTTCGCTCGGCATTAAAACCTTCACCGCCACCAGCAGGTCCGGGGATCGTCTCAGAAAGCTCATCATTAGCTTCCGTCCCTGAATCCCAAACACTCATGCTCATCGAGTAACTACCACCTACCTTCAAATCAGAGACATCTAGACCGGTTTCTCCGACAAATGCATCATTAGTATTGACTAGCATCGAGGCAATCGATAAGTAGGGATAATAAGACGTCACCGTCAGTTCGACACTATCGGTGGATCCAGGTAACAATAAGCCATTGCCAGAAACAGAGGCTCCAACGCTTGATTCAGAATCTGACAATGCAAGGAGATCCGCATTGCTTCCTCCTTCAGCAAGAGTTTCCAGTTCCATCGATGCCGCGCTTCCTACTTCAAATAAGTTGTATTCCTCTGTGTGAGTCATTATTGCAAGGGGGGACATAGGTTGGTTAGCGGTAAGGTTCGTGACGCTAATGCTATAACGCGCTTTTGTAGTGTCATTATCATCGCCACAACCCGCTAATGTAATAGCGACACATGCCGCAATTAAAATTCGCTTATTCATACAGCCCCCTTACTTAACAACGATTGTGATGGTTGCAACAGGGTTCAACCAACGATGTGAGCTGCTATCTAAATCACTCATTCCACCAGCATTGTCACTATCCCCAAGATTACCAGGGTGGATATGAACCGTATTATTGCTATTAGCAGTTTCTACCCCAGTACCACCAGCTCCAAAAGTTATAAAAGGAGGGTTAGGCATACTGCTTGCCAGCTCATCATTCGCCTCAGTACCCGCATCATAACCATAGAGAGAAGCCTTATATGTGCCAGCTTCAGAAGGAATAGTCCAACTGTCTAACCCAACAAATCCATCATTAGTTGGCAACAACATTGCACTTAATGACAAGTACCCCATATCTCCACTGTCTAAATTGAATGTAGTCGCCATGCCTGGATCCAAAATACCCGAAGCAGGATTTTCTACTACCACTCCACCCGCATTGCCAATTAAAGAAGATAAGCCAGAGATGTCACCACCCTCAGCCATCGCTTCTAGTTCTGAAGAAGCGCTTTCACCGAGCCGGAACATACGTACATCCCCACTGTGCGCAGCGACTATCAGAGGGGTAAAATAAATACCCTTTGTTGCATTCGTAACCGTAATTTCCATTTCTGCAGCCTGAATAACGTTGATATTCATAGCTAGAGCAGAAGCGGAGATAATAAGTCCAAGTTGAGAGAGTTTTAACATATCGATTCCATCCATTTTGTTGAGAACACTTATAGGATGAACCTCAAGTCTCACGACCCGTTCATGTAATTCTCATAAAAATCTCACAAGTTAATCACGGTCATCGTGCAGCATCTACTATTTAGAGGCGCCTTCAAATAGAAGCGCCTGCAAACTTCTAGGCTTTAAATCCACCGACGCACTTTTCGACAGTATTCTTCGTAATCTTTACCAAATTTAGTGTGCATCATTTGTTCTTCAAATGAGATATACCACCTGTCCGTTATAAATAGGAATATGACCACCATTAATAAGGACACAACAGAAGCCCCCATGAGCATTGAAAAACCGAGCATTGCGATAGTAAAGCCCAAGTACATAGGGTTTCTTGTGTACTGGTAAATACCTTCTGTGACTAACATGGTTGGCTCATCAAACGTCATAATATTGGTTTCTAGTTTCTTAAATAACTGTTTACCTGTCATCGCGAGCATCAAACCTGCACTAATGATAGGTAAGCCAATAAGGTTAAAAGGAAAGACAAGTAAATGAGTTGCGCTAATACTCCAGCACATTAAGCCCATTGCAATGATAAAAATTAAGAACAGAACTGGTGGTAGTAGTTTTTTCATGTCGATACTCCGTTGTCGAAAACGAGAGCATATAAAAAACAAGTTAACGCCTCCTTAACCTATGTTAAGTCCACGAACCTATATAAATTCCACCTAACCTGTGTAAAGCCTACCGAACCTAGGTTAAGCCCATCTCGCGGCGGATACGCGACAAAGTAACATCGGTGATACCTAAGTACATGGCGACATGACGAAGTGGAATTTCTTGGCTGTCTGCACCAAATTCTTTTAAAAATTGTAAGTAGCGTTCCTTTGCCGACAGCATAAGAAACCCAGCCTCTCTTTTTTCTTTCTTTAGCACTAAACGCTCGAACATCTTACGAACAAAGTCTCCCCAATTATTGTTGGATTTAGAAAGCTTCACCAAATTTGAATAGCTTACCGAAGCGATAACACATTCTGTAAGAGCCTGAGCAAAGAATGGACTAGGGCTACCTTCAACAATCGAACTGATGCTTGCAAAAGCGCCGCCTTTTCTAACCAACGATTTATTACGCTCGATGCCATTTTGATCAATATAAAAATATCGACCAACACCATTCAGAACAAAATGGACATCGAGTGGAAGCTCACCGCTTAAAAAGAGGTACTCTTTAGGGTGGCAATAGCGAAATGTAAAATAAGGAATTGCTATATCCATATCGGCTTGGTTTAAAGAAATGAAAGCCGAGAATGTGTTTTGCAGCAATTGTTGATTGGTCTTTTCCATATTCCTACCTACTACGAGCAAACCAGAAGTATGATATCTGTTAAGTGACAGGTCGGTTACAAGCCTAACGCACTGGCTATTTAATTCCAAAACCTGCTCTACACCAAAAAAAAGGCTCTAAAGTGCCATGTGTAAATCATCAGATAAAATGGATATTACGTACGAATTAACGTTTTCCAATAATCATATAGACCATCGATATTTGATGAACACATTAAGCCCATGGCTCCCTTTACTTGCTCATCACTCCACTCCCACCATTTCATCTCTAATAATTGGGCTACCTCGCCTTCAGAGAATCTATAACGAATATGTTTCGCTGGGTTCGAGCCTACAATTGAATACGGAGCAACATCTTTAGTTACGACAGCGCGGCTTGCGATAATTGCGCCGTCTCCGATAGATACACCACTCATGATCATAGCTTCCGTGCCAATCCACACATCATTACCAATCACTGTATCACCCGAACGCACAAAGCCATCTTTTGCATCCGCAAAGTTCTCATTATCCTGATAGAAAAATGGAAACGTGCTTACCCAATTGTTTTGGTGCCCTTGATTACCAGCCATCATAAACACCGCGCCAGAACCTATCGAGCAATAACGCCCAATAATCAGCTTATCAATATCAGTCCTATCCGCGCGTAAATAACGCGCACAATCATCAAAACTATGATTATGATAATAGCCAGAATAGTAACTGTGCTCACCCACGATAATATTTGGATTCGTGACTTGTTCTTTCAGAGATTTACCCACAAAAGGGCTCTCAAAATAATTATTCAAACTGTATTCCTTTGGAAACTTATAATGTTTTATGAGCTTGACCGGCATTAGTTATTGGACCGATATTAGCTATTGGAACATGAATTATGCTTGTTAAAGCTTACACAAGAATGATTCCAACTGCACCGTGCTAACATTAATAGCCCTTGTGGCATCTATTCAACTAATAGCCTCATCTAATACCCACACTCTCTTCGACCGCCAATTTTTAAAACTCCCTCGATAGTCATTGTCTATTTTACTCATGAAAGAGAATGGTAAAAAAGCGGTCTAAAGGTAGATAACCATGACCAACTCGCTAAATTCGGTACTTAAACATGATTGAGGGCGTCCTCGATCGTGTTTGAGGTCTCGTGATACCTAGGTCTAGCCCATATTAGTTCCAATTACCTCAATTGGAGCAACTCCCATGAAATGGACACATTTACTGTTCGTACCCTTCCTTTTCCTTTGCAATTCAGCCATCGCTTCCGGTGTCGGATTCACTCAAATCGTCTTAACAGACGTCCCTGAACGACCGTTAGACACCGCCATTTGGTATCCCACACAAGATGCATCAGACACAATCTTGATTGGCGATAACCCTGCTTTCATAGGTACGCAAGTCATCAAAGATGCACGAATTCAATCAGGTACTTTTCCAGTAGTACTGCTATCACACGGCTACCGAGGAAATTGGCGAAACCAAAACTGGTTGGCGACCGAACTTGCTGGTCATGGCTACATCGTAGCGGCCGTTGACCACCCAGGAACCACCTCTTTCAACCATTCCCCCAAGCTGGCAGCGAAATGGTGGGAAAGACCACGAGATATGTCACGCATTCTAGATTACTTATTATCCAAAGCCCCCTGGAAACAGTCTGCTAACGTTGACGATGTTGCAGCAATCGGGCATTCATTGGGGGGTTGGACAGTGATGCTATTGGGTGGAGCGAAAATGGATAGAGCAACATTTGGATCGGAATGTAATAAATATAAGAATCCGAGAACTTGTGGGCTGTCTAAAGAGTTAGGGTTATCCAAAGTCCAAGCTAAAGAACCAAGCAATATAGACCTTTCAGATCCACGAATTCACCGTGTGGTTAGCCTTGATTTGGGCCTTGCTCGGAGTTTTTCTGTCAATAGCTTAGAAGACATCAATGTACCAACCTTAATACTGGCTGCTGGGATCGACATTGGAGATCTCCCTCAGGCATTAGAGTCTGGCTACATTGCCGAGCACATGCCTCTTAACTCGAGGCAATATAAAGTCTACGAAAACGCGACACATTTTAGCTTTATTCAACGCTGTAAAGCGGAAGCAGTTGCTATGCTTGAAGAAGAAGTGCCGGGTGATGGGATTATTTGCAAAGACGGCTTAGGCGCTTCACGCAGTGAACTACACCAATTGATGTTAAATGACATTGTTGGTTTTCTGAATCAATAAACAGAACAACAAGCAAAGTCAATCTGACACTTGCGGTGAACTTCGATACTCACTCGGAGTTTGCCCAGTGATTCTTGAAAACTCCCTATTGAAATTGGACTTAGTTTGAAAACCTGAACTTAGGAAGATCTCAGTTATCGCTTCATCACTTTGCTTCAGTAGCGCCTTAGCATGCTCAATTCGATAGGTGTTGATCACCTTCGAAATGTTCTCGTTATGAGTTTGGTTAACCGCAGATGATATTTTTCGGGCAGGAATGCCTAATTTTCTCGCTAGCCTATTGAGAGACAAGTCAGGATCCTTGAATACTTGGTGTTCCCTCATTAATGTATCGAGCTTGGCAACGATATTCGCGGTTTCTTCATTTTCATCCAAGCTACTCACCAGCGCAGTTGGCGACTTATCAGCTTCTTGTGAAGACCCGAGTGACATGTGAAGTTGAACGTGCGCTTGGTTGTGTTCTATCGAATAAGGCGTACTTAGACTGACAACAATCACGGTGGCCACAACCGCAGGAATAAGAACCAGATACCCAATCGATAGGATTAAGTTAGTGTGTTGTGCCCCCAGCAACAAGATATCGTAAGAGAGTACACCATCGACCAAAGCGGAAAATAGCAGAAGCCCTCCTGCAACCCGCTCCGCAATCAAGACTTTCGATACATCGGTTAGCCTTACTTGTTCCGGCATACTGAACGACGACTTCAACAGCAAGCTGCCATAACCTAGGTATAGCGAGATCAGCAATACATCAACGGTCCCAACCCAGATATGCGGGTACAAAAATGAGCTAACCAGAACAATAATGGGCCCTAACCAATGCACACGTGTGTTGGGTTTACTTCGATGAGCCCCCGCAAAGCAGAGCCAAGCCGCCACTGGTACACTCGCACCGAGAATTGGCTGTAGGAAACGAAACAACGCAATATCTACCGTCCATCGTAGCCCCACCACAGAGATCATTAACGCACATAGAATGATAAACCAAAATGGCTTTTGACTGTTTTGTGGGTAACGATATCTAAGTAGTATGCCAATCATGAATAACAGCAGCGCAGCGACAAATGGTAAGGGAATGGCGAGCATCAAAAGTCCATTTAAGTTCGAGAAAAAACCACTTCAACCTCACACTACCCGCTTTATTAACAGAGCAACTGAACGAGCTAAGTAATACGTGTTGAATATCAATCTATGGTAAATCATTCTTCTGATAGAAATCTACAGCGAAACCTTGATGGCGTTAAATCAATGATTTTCCTAAATTAGCAACTATTGAATTAGTACAGGTATGGAAAAGGCACTTAGCTTGGTGTCCAGTATTGATACTTGAGGTATTCATACTTTATCCCCTTCGGTCTTTGTCACTAGATATAACTCTATACACCGTTGTTCGACTGCAATTTAGCTCAATGCTAATCTGTCGTTTGCTCATCTCATCACGATGTGCTTCTTTTATACGTTCATGCAGATCGTGGGCTGGAAACATGACCCATTAGCAAAGTGAAGAGTAAATGAACACTTTGAGCCGACAAGTTGGTAGCGTTCAAAAGGTACACCTTTGTGGGCAATGTAACCCTATATGTAATCGGTAAAAATAAAGGTAAGCTACTCTCTACTGATATTAGATTTTCATCACACTCTATAGTCCTTAACCTTCCCCCTTTGGTCGACCAATATCCTGTACTTACTCTCTAAACCAAAGCCATGCGAGTCATCACCAATAAGAAAAAACGCACAATAGGACCTCCTCACCTTATAAAGCGTGACACAAATCATTAATATCAATGAGCTTTATATAAACAATAGAGTATTTATATTACTTTCATCCCAGCATTAGCCCTATCAGGAAGAGTATGAATGTAATTCCAGAGCGAGAAAAGAAGACAAGGTATCGTCTTCTTTTATGGGTATAAATAAATTTGAAGCTGCAGTTGGTGGCTTGGTATTCGCAGAATTAGAGGTTTCGCAGTAATGTTTATACGGTTATTAAAGTACTCCATGATAACATTTGCTTTTTCATTGTTTATTAGATTAATTGGTCAAGAGTTTTTCCCTGAAATAGTTAACAAAGAAAGTGTGTCTTGGTTTTTCCTATGGCTAACCGTAGGAAGTGTATTCTTCACTTCATTTACACCAATAGTTATAGCCATTATTGATAAGAGCATGAAAAATAGAGTTTTTATAATCGCTCTTTCATTGTTACTTCCTTTTGTTGGCGGTTTTTTTTCTTACTTCTTAATTAAAAGCAACATGCAAAAAAATCATAAATAGTAATGTACGCATCCAACTATACGCTCGTTTCACAACCCACGTTTAGTTTCGCTTTAAGGTCTTGCCAGCGAAGATAGTCAATGAGCGTACTGGCTGAAATATCGAGCAACTTGGCAATCGATGCCTGGCTTAATCCCTTACGTAAGTATTCCACTACTTTATCTTTTTGCTTATCGAGCTTTAAGTTTTTAGCCAGTCTTCTTGTTCTACCACAGATGATGCCCAGCTTACGTTTGGCATCTAACGCTTCTTTAGTACGGCTTGAAATAAAGGAACGCTCTATTTCTACCGCTAAACAAAGAACGGTGCAGTAATGGACAGAAATGAGTTACCACAAACAATAGAATCAACGCCGTTCAATTGTCATCTTCTCGACAAATTGAATGAAATTATCTTTTGCAAAGCTCTCTAACTGCTCATTCCAAATTAGACCGACATCCCATGAGCTATTTTCCCCTGACAGTTCCCAAAAAACGACATGCTCATTCGCAATATGCTTTACACTTGCAGGAACAATAGTGAAGCCCAAATTTGCTGATACTAGTGCCAACAATGTTTGAATATCATCGGCCTCCTGAACTATATTCAATTTTTTCTCATGCTCCTCTAATAGCATGTTTATTTGTTGGCTTAGTCCCTTCCCTCGCTCAGGGTTAAGCTGTAAATAATCGATTGAATCTAACGAAAACCATAGTTTGTTTTTGTCTATGATTTGACTTCTATGCGTCGCAAGCACTAGGTGATCTGTACAGAGCTTTACCCCCTTCAGCGGAGCTACAGTTGGTAGTCGGCTAAAACTGAGATGAAGATCCCCTAGAAGTAGAAGCTCTGACTGCTTTTGAGATGGTATATCGTTTAGCGTAATATGGATCTCTGAGTAGTGTTTTTTAAACTTAGCTATGTAATCTGGAGCAAGATGGTAGGAAGATATACCAAAACCTATATTGAGATTTCCTGCAATTCCCTTGGCGACTCGTTGAGTTAGTGATTTATAAGATTCAAAACTCGATACAATTCGTTGCGCTTCAGGTAAAAGAGCTACGCCTGCCGCAGTTAGACTGGCTCCTTGTCTTCCTCTCTCAAATAAAACCACTCCACAAAAAGCTTCAAGGCGCTGAATCTTCTTAGTTAAAGCTGACTGAGTGATGTGTAAGTGCTCTGAAGCTATTCGATAGTTACCATCTACCGCTAACTGGCAAAATGTACGTAAGTCCACAAAATCCATTCCATGCGCTCATTAATAATAGGAATTTTATTCATTATACGGAATCAAAAGTGTTTTTTAAAATGGTTGATATTCACCAAGTAAAAGGAACAATTATGAAAGATATCCGTGTTGCGACTGTCCAATTTAACCACCATGCGAACGACAAAAACTACAACTTATCGGTCATTCAAAGTTACGCAGAAAAGGCGGCTAAACAAGGGGTAAAAATCATCGCCTTCCCTGAAATGTGTGTCACTGGTTATTGGCATGTTTCGAAACTTAAAAAATCAGAGATCAATGATTTGTCCGAGTTCATTCCACAAGGGGAAACGTCTCAACGCTTGCTAAAAATGTCTGAACAATACCAACTCAGCATCGGCGCAGGTTTAATTGAAAAGGACAAGGACGGAAATCTCTATAATTCTTACGTAATGGCAATGCCTGATGGTCAGATAGCCAAACACAGAAAGCTGCATACGTTTGTCAGTGAACACATGAAAAGTGGCAATGAATACACTGTATTTGATACGCCACATGGATGCCGTGTAGGAATCTTGATTTGCTGGGATAATAATTTAGTCGAGAATGCTCGAATAACAGCATTAAAAGGGGCTGATATACTAGTCGCGCCTCATCAAACAGGCGGAACGAACTCTCGCAGCCCTAATGCGATGGGGTTGATTGATCCCCAACTTTGGCATAATCGTCACCGAGATCCAGATTCGATTCGTTCTGAAATGCAAGGTTCTAAAGGAAGAAAATGGTTAATGCGTTGGCTACCTGCGCGTGCCCATGACAATGGCATGTTCCTGATCTTTAGTAATGGTGTTGGGGTTGATATGGATGAAGTTAGAACGGGGAATGCAATGGTGCTCAATCCATATGGTGAAATTATCGTTGAAACTGACTGCATCGATAATGATATGGTTATTGCCGAACTCAATGCGAAAGATCTAAACATGTGTACAGGCAAACGCTGGATCAGAGGTCGTAGACCTAACCTCTACGCTCCCTTAACAATGGAAGGGGATGAATTGACGCCTTATCACGCAAGGTTCTCGACACAAAAATAGGTGACGTCACTTATTGAACATTCGCCAACGAATAATACGTTGGCGCTTCCATTATTTCATAAAAAGTCCCTAACAAACTTTATTAGAATCGATCAAACATATTACCTTCCGGTAAGTGTTTTGTATTTTAGTAAGGTCTCACCATTAGTCTGAATTATCATTAATTTATTTAAAAACAATTACTTAAATCGAATTACGCAATAAAGCCTCAATGCGAAAGAACACTTCTAAGGCACATAGAATTTTTAGCGATTGAATATACTACTGCAATTAACTTTACGTAAGTTGCAGTTGAACACCACTCTTAATTTGAACAATCGTTCAACAAGGTGTATGATTCACCAAAACAATATTCATCTAAACAGAGGTTGCAGATGCCTTTAGCTCAGTTTATTAAAACCGCAGGCGAACCTACGATACTGAAACGCTCACTCAAGGTTTCTATCATAGTTGGCACCATTCTTATGTTCATTAATCACGGTGACAAATTGCTCTCCAGCAACATTGACGCAACGCTGATCATTAAGATCTTAATGACTTACTGCGTACCCTTTTGTGTGTCTACCCAAGCCAGCGTTTCTGCAACTCTTCAATCCCGAAAGAAGGTCGTCTAATAATGATATTTTCGTTTAAAAAACAGTCATCGAATACTGTCGAAGTTCATACTACCCATCTTGCAGAACTGAAGAAAACTTCTGAAAAGTACTCTCTATTCAAACAGAATGATCCCACCGACTATGCGAAGAAAATTCACGTCAATGCGGCCAATGTTCAGAAAGCATCACGAAGTCGTGCGAAGTCAATTGAACAGAGCTATGAGTTAGTGAATCACTTCATCGAGCAGTCAGAAAGTATTAACAAGCTGTCTTGTGAGAGCCATCAATACTCTAGTCAAACGGCAGAAACTGCGGCTAATACCATCGACAAGCTGGAGGCTTTGGAAGAACAGGTATTGGTTTCTAAAGAAAAGATCTGCCAGTTTAGCGAACTGCTCGAATCACTGGATGAGATTAACAAGAACGTCACCCAATTGGTGGATTCTATTAAAGGTATCGCTGCACAAACAAACCTGTTGGCGCTTAATGCCGCGATTGAAGCCGCTCGAGCTGGGGAGCACGGCCGCGGTTTTGCAGTAGTCGCAGACGAAGTCCGTCAACTTGCGAACACGGCGAATCAGTCCGCTGAGAACATCGATACTGAAATGGCATCGATTTCAAAGATATCAGACAGCATTTTCAACAAACAAAAAGAGGTTGAGGACGTCATTATTCTCAGCTCAGAAGTAACCAAAGACACCATGCATAACATGCAGAACTTGATGAACATGTCGCTTGATAGTAAAACAGCTTCTAAAACCATCATGGACGCCATTGAGGCTCAACTGTCCGACTCCAACACGGTTAAGCAAAACATGGAAGCCCTAGTTGAAGACACCAAGCTATCAATAAGCCTCTCGGGCAACAATCATGAACTCGCGGAACAGATCGTCAACTCTTTATCTTATCTGCAACTGAATGATAAAACGGACCAGAAAAGAAATGCTTAGCTCCGATAGCATGTAAGCAAGCAAGGAGAATTGCGACATGAACCAAAGCCAAACACCACTTGAAACAGGGACTGCTGTTTCACTGAGTGATATCTTAAGTGAGCGTTCACTGTATTCATATGTTCAGTCTATTAGAGATCTTAAACGCCAGACCACTTATGGGCATGAGGTTTTAGTTCGTGGTCCTTCAGACTCCTTGTGGCATCGACCCGATCAGTTGTTTATCGCTGCTCAATCACAACAGCTCAGCAGGCAATTGGAAATTGTCATCCTCGAAGTTCATCTTGCAAACATTGCCGCCCATACATCTATAGGATGTTACACCGTTAATCTTGCTCCTAACCTGTTGTTAGATAAAACCGTATTTCAGATACTAAACCGCTACGCACTGGCTGAAAGAATTAAGATTGAGCTCACTGAACACTTACCGATACGAGACTGGCAACCAATAAAACAGCGAATGGCTCAATTGAGAAAGCAAGGCTATCAGTTCTGGCTTGACGATGTTGGCTGCGGATTTTTTGATTTGGCGCTGATCGATGAAGTCAAACCAGAGGTTGTCAAACTTTGCATCAAAATCATCAGCAGACTTACGTTTGATCCTACTCTAGTCGATGAAATAAAAGCGGTCGTCAAAGCGGTTCATGACTACGGTGGAGCTGTTTTAGCTGAAGGAATTGAGGAGCAAGTACAGCTCGATATGGCGGAGCAACTGAACATCGATCTAGCACAAGGCTATCTTTTTGATAAGCCACAGCCACTTATTTGAGTCACAAAAAACCAGCCCTCAATAAAAACCGTACAGTTGGATTTTGATATCCTTATTGTTCTATTTATTGAGACTATAAATATAGCTACATTTATCTAAAAATACCGACAAGTGTACTTTGCTTCAAGTAGAACAAATCTACCCAACTTAAAGAGGTATACCAAATGTCAAAGCCACTCAACACTATTACTCGCGTATGCTCCGCTCTTTTGATTCTCGTAGTAACGCTGCAACCACAGAACACACTCATACAGAGCAAGACTAATTGAAATTACCGTACAAGAGGATGCAGGGGAATCAGTCACAGCAATACCCATGAGGTAACACTTACCTTGTCCTTTATAGTCTGGATTGGGTCAATCGAGGTAAACAGCTTCTGCTCAAACTTATTCGCTTCAAGTAAGTATTGGTTAGGTTCAAGCTTGGCAAACAAGCGCATCTTCCCGTCGACTTCTTCCACTTTTACTTCTGTCACTTTTCCCCAGTTACTGCCATAGCCAGCAAAGCGTTTATGTTCAGGCCAAATCATTGCGGTGTACTCACTCATTGCATAGGTTTGTGCAATTTTAGTTAGCCACTAACTAGTGTTCAGCCCTTACTCTATAAGGGCTAACGCAAATCACAAGAGATCGTCTAAACACACAAAGAGATCTATAGTGATCGCCAGAACTTCAATTAACCGCAAAAAACTTCACTGATTGAAATTCTTATTAATCAAAAATTGCATCATTACCACCTCTCGAAGCCCTTACAGCATCATGATTCAGCCCGATTAAGCCTCCAGTTAATTTCGCAAAACAGAATTGCGAAAAAAAGCAGATCAAACACCTCGCAGGTGGGGAGGATTAGTGCGTTTTCCGTGGAAACGGTCTCACTTATGTCAAAGTAGCTTAATTTATGCATTTATCTTCACTGCATAACGACATGATCTGATTTTCTGGTCTATATGAAGTGATGATGGATATAAAGCATGGGAATTAATATGAAAATTAATAAAACGTTATGGCTAACAATCGGGCTTATCCCTTTTATCTATGGCTGCGGTAATTTAAGCAGTGTTCATAGGACTATTGAGGTAGATAAAGGAGAAGGTGCCTTAATAGACATCAAACAAAGAGGAGTCTTCGCTTCAAATCGCACCTTTAAAACAACTGTAAATGGAGTAACAGAAGAAAATTCTTGGACTGTGGTTTGTGCAGAGCCAAGTCCTGACAGTATGTCTGCTTACGCATCTGAGAATTCATTGAGCATTCCACAAAAAATCAAACTAGCTACCGCATTTCAAGAAGGTGCAACTTATACCGGATTGAGAACACAAAGCATACAACTCCTTAGAGATGGTATGTATAGATTGTGTGAAGCGCACATGAGTGGAGCTATTGATAAAAGTACTTATGCAGTTCTCGTCCGAAGGTACCAAAAGAATATGGTTGCCTTATTAGCGATAGAACAGTTAACGGGTGTTGTTAAGGCGCCAGGGGCAACTGTGAGTACAAATGGTGTTGCCAGTGTGGCAAGAGACCTAGATGAAATGTTATTGATTTCTGAAGAAAATGATAATGCGATCGAGCAACTTGAAGCATCAATCAAGTCTGAAACAGATGAAGTTAAAAAGACGAAAGCTACTGAAGATTTGGCTAAGTTAAAAAATAAAAAAGCTCTATATGACGAAAGCATTAAGAACTCCAAGTCAATAGTTGCAAGTGGCCAAGCAAATGCATCGATAGTTACAACTAATAATTCCGCGAACAGTGCAATTACTACTGAAGTATCATTGGCAGTGAAAGAAATTGTCACGGAAATTCTTAATGCAGATGACTACTCAGCAATGTGCCTAGGCGTAGTTCTTGATAAGAACTACGATGATGAAATCAAAAAGCACTGCAGTAACTTACTAGCCAAAATAACTGAAGTAAAAATAGCTCATTTAGATGCGAAAATCGCATTGCAAAATAAGATCAAAGCAGAGGCAATAAAATCTAAGGGAATTAGTGACGACTTACCCGATTTAATTGAACTCAATGAGAAAGTTGGCGGGGATATAGTAAAAGCAGTCTCTTTTTAGGTAACTACATTGCTATATTTATCTAGATAGACACACCATGAACCTATCACTTGATAGATTCATGGTGCTTAACTGAACATTGTAATTGATAGTGTTGTTAATGCTTATAATTACTTAACACTAATTCGGACAAACTTCATAATCGATAGATTTAATATAAACACAACCCTTACGAGATATTTCATCAATAACATTAGCATCGGCTAATTGATAAAGTCTCATTTTCTTAAAATTATCACCGACTAAAGGGTCGTTAATAAAATCATAAAGGGTTATATCACTAAATCCATCCAAAGATGACAGCCAAGCTAAATTTACAGCCATCATTTCTTTTGAAAATCTCTTTCTTTCTTCAGATGTATTTAACGAGTCTAACTTATTAAATATTAATTCTTCTGAATATATAACCCCAATAGGTAAGAATGAAATCTGCCCACCGATAATAGGATCAGACATTACATCTATTAACTTCATCTGCGATGAGTTGGCCAAATCAAATATAGTCATTTCAAAAGCACCATACCGCTCGCCAATTTCATCTGATAATGCAAACTTATTTCCAGAAAAAGTGAATGTACTGCTCGCATTCTCCATATGAGTACTTTCATAAAACTTAAATTCGTCATTTGAAGTTTTAAAGTAATTACCTTTAGTGACGTCAAAGGAGTAACCAGACTCTGCTAAACTAGGTCTTCGTATATAATGCCATGGATTAGAACCATCCATCTGAAAAATAAGATTTCTATGTCCAATACCATAGCTGAACTCCAGAGCTCGACGTTCTTCTTTACCACCAATTGAGAAACTAAATGAAAAAGTACGAACATCTTTTTTCCCTTCTCCTGTAGTCTCTGTTGTTACTGGATTCCCATTTTCATCTATTGAGGTTGTTGTCTCTGTTGCCGGTGTAATAGATTCATCGGAATGATAACTGCCACCAAGTTCCATTCTTAATCTATCTAAAGCTTTGTCCACTGCATCTAATACTTTATCCATATTATTTGGGTTACTTCCTCCGGTACTACTTCCCCCTGAACTACTGCCTCCGGTGCTATTTCCCCCTGAACTACTGCCTCCGGTGCTATTTCCCCCTGAACTACTGCCTCCGGTGCTATTTCCCCCTGAACCACTGCCTCCGGTGCTACTTCCTCCGGTGCTATTTCCCCCAGAACCACTGCCTCCGGTGCTATTTCCCCCAGAACCACTTCCTCCGGTGCTATTTCCCCCGGAACCACTTCCTCCGGTGCCAGTACCGCAATTAGAAGTGCAACTTGTACCATTTTTTCTTTTAACAAGAGTAACCCAAGGTGGAAGACCTCCTCCCCCAGCTGTAAATGCTCCCCAAACACTACTCAATAGATCTGGACCATCGATACTAAACTTACCACCAACTGCATTCGTTGGATAAATCAGTTCCGTAGCATAACCTGAAAATCGATCACTATTTCCTGAAAAATCGTTTTCACCACCATTGCCATCTGTACATATTGCTGTCCCACAAAGACCGACTCCAGGTAAACCACCTCGATTGTTTGGTTCACTTCCTGGTTGAACAATTGATAAAGCTGAAACTGATAAAGGGGTGTTGAGAATCAAAGCCACTGAAATTGCTAAAACTTTTCTATTCATTATATATCTCCATTTGAATGGCAATAATTATCATTCCCATCAATGAATTAGCAAGAGTAAATTTATAAAAAGAATCAATAGGATGATATAGATCGTATAATTTTTCGTAAGACTGGCAAACCAAACTACTTATAATGAAACGGTAACTATTTTATTCCATACAATATTAGGGGTATTACAGTTACCTTGCTGGGTTAAATAAAACTACTGTATTGGTCAGTATTAATAATATTGATAGTGAAGTATTATTGATACCTTACTAGATTTATGGTGCCCAAATGAGAGTAGTTTTCCCGAGTATGGCGAGAAAGCCCGCATACAGAAATCCAACCGTATTTCAGCGAGTTATAGCGACTTATATTGTAGTTGTATTGACTCCGAATGCGGTCACTCCTTCGTGATGAACTAACCTTCAGTCATACTCTTAGCCCTTCAGCAAAGACAACTTCACAGTTAGCTTTTGAAGTAGTGAATGCATTAGCGCCAGAGCAGCAGCTTAAACAGCAACTTTCAATTCTGTAGGCAATTAATTATTAGTATCAAGCGCAGTGAATTCTCATCTCAATATTAATATAGACTTTCTTCCTATCCATTAACGTCATTTCTAATTCACTGATATCAATTAAAACTATCTGTAAGGCGTCATTTAGATACTTTCTTTGCTTCTAATCTATCTTTTTCTGTTGGATCCGGAACAGTAGCTCCGCAAGCATATTCCTCATCTCTATATGCTAATTCCCAATTTGTATTTTGTTTAAAAAAGTCACATGGTTCAATCTTGGATGAAAACTCTGCGCCTCTAAAATCGGCTTTTTCGATATTGTTACCAAAGAAAGAAGAGCTAAATACAGAATTTCTAAAATCTGCCCGTTCCATATAATTATTCTGAAAACTAGAGCCGAATCCAAAATCAGAGTCATTAAAACTAGAATGCTCAAAATTATTTTTTTTAAACACAACACCAAAAAAAAATGTAGAACCCGAGAAATTTGAACGCGGTACAGTACTGTCTAGGATTTCCGAATTTGCCCAAAAAGTCTTTTTAAACCGGGTCAAACCCAGAGTATATACGCTCTTAAATTTAGTTTCTGAAAAAAAGGACTCATCAAAACTTGCTTTAGTAAACAATGATTTATAAAAATACACCTTACGAAAGCTCACATAATTTAAAGTGGAATATGAAAAATTTAAATATTTAAGATCTAAATGTTGATACTGTATTTTATTTCGGGGTTCATCAGCATTGTTTTTTGATGAGAAATCAAAACTGTCAAAGCTACTAGGATAAATGCAAATATGTTTCAAAAATTGTTCATAAAATGATTCTTCCTCTGGGGCTATAACTCTGGGTAAATTAATTCTATGTTCACCAAAAAGGCTATAATCCAAACCGTTTAGATCTGACGACAAAAAGGCGTCAAGCCCATAGCATTTCCATGATGATAGATAACGTAATGCTTCTGACTGTGGACCTCCTCCTATACCGCTTCCCAAAATTGACCAAGCAGAAAGCACTCTGCTTGAGTATGCATCTCTTTGTGATAAAAATGTCCCAACGAATCCAATACTCACACTTAACGAAGCAATAAATAGCCCTTTCCTAATACCTAGAAAAAGTATGCTAATTAAACTAATAAGAAGCTTTTTTAATGATGAATCTTTCCAATCTTCTTGTATGGCTTTAATCTTTCCTCGCGAGTTGCGTGTAACCTTTCTTTCAGCAAACGAGTAACCGTGACTTCTTTTGAAATTCGGCTTTTTTTTCCACATTAAAAATACTCCTTATTTTTAACTGACCTCGCTGACGTACTACATACCAATTCATAATACACATTCGAATATGATTTTAAATCATCGTTCTCTATATCTAGACATTCGACAACCAATCAATGTAACGTCGTTTCATTCTGCGCTGACAAATACCCTTCCTGGACACCCAACCAATAGCTTCGCTCGTCTTCATCAACATCTTGGATTGGTGGACTATCTTCAAAGACCGATTTCCAATACGCCCACCTATCTTGAAAGTGACTAAACTGCTCTTGGTATGCTTCATCTGCTTCTTTTTTAAGATCACTACAATCTATATCTCGGCAGTCCATCGACCAACCGCGAGCACCAGCAGCCCACAATAAAAACTTATCCATACGTTCTTTAGCTTCGTCACCATCAAAAGTCAGCGAAAACCTATTCCCACTTGAGGCGTGCATCTGTTTTGATTTCATTTCTTGCGCGGTTTTCTTTGCTGCATGTCCTAAGCGGATAATTAGAGCCTGCAGTTTTTTAAGATGTACCTCTGATTTCCCCTGCTCTCTGGCAATGCTGGATGCCTTAATGGTTTGAGTTTTTTGCTTATTGATTCGAGAAATTGACCTTTGAAGCGGTTTCTTCCACTGCTCTAGCCTATAATCTAGCTCCCTGATAATTGCCGTCATATTATCTGCATCAAATGAGGCAAGGGTTTCCCAGCTGGGTGCTCTTGATACCCGAGCAATACTGTATCGGTTACCTTTAATTAAACCCTGATCAGCATTTGTACCCTTCGCGGCATAACCTACCGCCTTAATAAGATAAGAACTCGCCGCTTTAGGATGTTTGATTCGTTCAATATGCGCCATTTCATGACCCCATAAAGATTCCAGCCGCTTTGCCCAATCTCGAAAATACTTTTTATCGACAGTCCACTTCAGTAATAAATGTACGTGAGGGTTCGGCTCTCCATCTTCATTCATTGGGCTTTCAGCTACCCACATGTAATGAAAATCCGCTTTCTCCCTATCAAGACCAAACTCAGAACGCTTTGCTTTGAAGAAGAGTTGCTCTGTACCCATATCTGAAGGGTCTTACAACGAGATATATAAACCAACCTCAGAGCAAGCCTCCGATATTTTGCGTCATTCGCTCGCAAGTCACTTCATGGTGAATGGCGGTAATATTTTAGTGCTAAGGGATATTCTAGGTCACGCCGATATCAGTATGACAATGCGCTATGCTCACTTCGCACCTGATCACCTATCTGAAGCAATTATCCATAATCCTCTTTCAAACCTGTAACCTGTCGCCACTTGCCAAATTTCAGGTAAAAAAAGAGCCACTCTAAAGTGGCTCAATTCTTAAAAATTCAAATGTTGAAACAACCATAATGTGATAAATGTAATTCCTTTCATTTCAGAAAGTTACCAAAAAAACAACCATATGTTGATATCGACCAAAACAACCATAAGTTGATAATTTTGTGAATTATACATTTTCGCCAAACTACAGCAGTAAGAAAGTTACTTTCATCACACCAGTCTAGGCAAGCTTAAAATTTATTTTTAACCAATAAATCTTAACCAATAAATCTTCAAACACATTCCTGGACAAAAGTGAGTTAGCGCTCAATAGAAAAACTAATGGTAAACGTAAAAAATAGCCTCTACGACTCGAAATTCGATAGAGGCTAAGTTCTCAGCTACAGAACACGCTTCATTTCCGCATAATCACCATTGGTTCTCAGGATAACCATAACAACGTTGTCATTTCGGTTACGGAAAAACCAACCGTGGTTTCCAGTAAAAGCCGCGACTAAGTTCCCTTCGTCATTGGGTACACCACGTCCTTTTTCATAGCTGATCGAATTTCCATTGCCATCGCCATGAGTGTCGTAGTTGACAGGGCCACCTTTCGATGTCCATTCAAATTGAGCAACTTGGCCTTTTTCCATGACCAACTTAACTTCTGCACCTTCTCCTGGATTAAGTGAAAGCATAATCTTGTCTTTCCAAACAGGCTCGACGGCAGCAGCGACCTCCGCTTTTGTAGAAGTTATCTCAAGTTGCTGAGGAGCAGCTTCGAGTTCGGCATTCATAGGCTCGATTTGAGCCTTTTTTGTCGCGGCAACCACAACGCTATTAACTTGGTCTCTTTCTGCTTCTTGGGTTAGTTGAGCCTTAATCTCACCCATTTCGGTTAATCCCAACGCTCTGCCCATACCTGTTGGGTCAATAGCATACTCAGCAGGCAGAATGACTGTGATGAGCAGAACAATAGCGGTTGCTAGTGCGATAAAGGTTGAGCGAACAAGCTGTTTAGTTGTCGGTAGCTGGGCACGATTTGGCATATCTGTGTTGTACATGATTGATTCCTTTTTCTTTTTACTGAGCAACAACGTAGCCCGTTAGTTGATAACCGATAAGCATGAAACCCAAGCTCATCATAACGACATTGACTGAGTAGGCTTGGCGATAAAAACTGGTATGTCGCCTCCAAAAGCCCATAACAATCAAAATGGTGCCTAAGGCAATCAATTGCCCAATTTCTACACCTATGTTGAACGCCAGTAGATTAGGAATTAATCCGTCAGGAGAAATATCGTATTCGATGATCTTCGACGACAACCCGAAACCATGACAGAAACCGAACAACAAGGTTGCAAGTTTTGTATTGGGTTGTACGCCAAACCATCGCTGAAACGCGCCTAAGTTATCCAATGCCTTGTAGACCACAGATAACCCGATGATGGCATCGATAATGTAACTGTTAATGCCAATATTGAAGTACACACCAAGCAGCATGGTAGACGAATGTCCTAGCGCAAAAAGGCTCACATACAAAGCGATGTGTTTCATTTTATAGAGGAAGAAAATCACGCCAAATAAAAACAAGATATGATCGTATCCTGTCACCATGTGCTTCGCACCTAGATACATAAACGCAATGATATTGGTGCCTGTGATTTCTTGGATATAGCCTTTATCACCCTGTGCGACGGCATGTGCAAATACGTCAGTACTCATCACCGTAAGTAAGGCTAAAACGAGATAAAGTATCCTCTTACGAAGCGACGTCGCCATACCGATAGGCAACGTAATCACTTCGCGTAAAGAGAGTAAGTTCATAGTAACTCCATTGTTTGTTGAATCTTCTTTCACCGCTGATTACGGCAGTTATCAAGTAAACAACAATGCTCTTGGAGGACGCTCTATTCTGAAGGGTTTATGGACAGGCGTACCGCTGACTTTCCCACCATAGATTGATACCATCACTCTCATAAAGACTGTATGAGCCACCGCTTTTAATGTTGCACTGTCATACGTGTGATTATGATTGCTCGCGTCATGGTGAAATGAGTATTCACTATCGACATCATGTGAATGGCTTGATGGATGAGAATGTGTGTGGCTACTATCTGTTTGCGATATTGACGACAAACTATGAGAACGAAACTCGCCTATAGCAGATGTGGTAGTGCCTAATGCAATGATAAATAGCATCAGTAAGCTAATACATTGTGTTAGAGCTTTAGAAACCATACACCTTTGCCAACATTGAGATAGTTAATTGAGAGTGAGGAAAATAACTATTGTTATATTATAACAAACCTGAAACATCAACAGTCTCTGGCTTATTTATGTAAGCTCAATAGCGAACTGTTTCACAGATCTTAGCTCATCAATGATGTATATCCGTGCATCCCCATGTATAAGCCAACCGCACTGATCAAGACGCCCGATAAGTAAGGTGCTCGACGTGCAACATCGTTCAAGCCACTCCATTTAGATGTCGCTTTTTGCACCCCAACGGCCGCCACAACACCAACCGCAACTAGAGTTAGAGCTAAACCAATGCTGAATGACACAACCAAGGTAGCACCAAGTGTCATCGCCTTAAGCTGCAAGCAGATAAGCAAAACCGTTACCGCAGCAGGACATGGAATCAAACCACCTGTTAAACCAAAAAGCACTATTTGCCCATTAGTGACATCTCGGTTCTCAAAACGCTTTTGTATATCTAAAGCGTGAGCGCGTTCATGAGCATCTTGGTATTCCTTGTTGTCACTTTCTGAATGAGAATCTGAACTAAAATGTACATCAAAATCATGTGTATGATCGTGGTGTCCGATAATCAATGTGACAGAAATATCATCAGAGGTTTCAATACAGGATGCCGATTCTAAGTACCCATTGCGCTCAATAAAGTGATAGATATCAGCACATAGAGAATTATTGCTCGGTACTGAAATCTTGGCACCTTCAGCCGTTAGAGGCTTCCCTTTGAGTGTTCGCAACTGAAAACGATGATGACACCCTTCTTCTGTGATAGAGAGCGAAACATGCCCGTGCCCTGTATCAACGACTTGAGTGGTCCAATCATGAGCATGGGAATGAGCTTTACGCCAAGCACGCTCATCGCTCCACGTTCTCCAGAACATCCATAAACCTGTCGAGACAATAATGAACCCTGAAATCAGCTGCATCCATGGTTCAGTAGCTTCAGCCGTAAACTTCTGGCTGATATACATCCCTCCAACAGCGATTAACCACACAATAGCAGTGTGAGAAAGTGTGGCAGCTAACCCCAGCATCACTGCTTGTTTGACAGTCCCTCTAACCGCGACAATGAAAGCAGCCATCATCGTTTTCGAATGTCCAGGCTCAAGACCGTGCAAAGCACCAAGTAAAATAGCACTGGGAATAAAGAACCACCCATTACCTTGTTGGAGCAGCGTTACAAAATCCATTTTTTTCTCTGTTGCTAGTTCAAATTTGATGCAAACTATACTCCCCCCTAGTATTAAATACTACCCCCCAGTATAAATTGAGTGCTACATTATCGATTAGAATCACTCAGCCTAAAACATAGAGAAGATAAGCCATGTCACACACAACTAGAGATCAGAAGAAGCTCAATACCCGAGTTAGTAAAATACAAGGTCAAGTGAATGGACTTAAAAAAATGCTAGAAGACGAGCATGAGTGCCAAGATGTGTTGCAGCAGATTGCTGCTATTCGAGGCGCGGTAAATGGCTTGATGCGAGAGGTGATCAAAGGACACTTGCTTGAGCACGTTGTACTAGAGGAAGACAAAGAGCAACGTGAAGCTGATATGGAAATAGTGCTGAAAGTTCTGGATTCTTACATCAAATAACGAAGTAGTTACAATCAGTAACCATACTCTGGTTCGAGCTGGCAATGTATTAGTTTTTGTTATTCAAAATTCAGCTCTCGTGGCTCACAATGGGCAAAAACGTGTTTAAACCTAATTACACTACAATCTCTATTAGCTAGGGGGGAGAAGCTACCCACAGAATTGAAATAGAACCTTTTTCTTATAGTTCAATAGACTAAATTAATACTATGGATTTTTAAGGAGCCTGTAGTTTAATTATGTTTCTTCAGCGTCCAACACCATACAAAGGTGAATCACTAGAAAGCTTCTTTATCCGTGTGGATATGATGATGTCATCGTTTCCTTGAGCCCACAAAGCGCTTCCTTCAATACATTGACCATCACGGCTATCAAACCTTTGCTACGAACATCACGAGGATAAACCCGTGCTCGGCTAATAACAGTTCCTGCTCCGGACCAGCTTGGGTTAGCAATAAACAGAACAAATTTAAAATACTCTCCATCCACTAGTGCTGTGATTCATGGTTCAGAAGTTTTTCCTCGCAGTTTACTCCGAACAAAGTCCATACCCTGCAGCCCTTTGTGCCTACAACAAAATAGCTATGCCTCCTACCTTTGGCATTTTGAGGGTTACGATCACTACCACATTCATGATGTACCCTTAGTCAACAGCTGTAGCTGTGGCACTGAATTTGACTACCGCAGTCTGATTTAAAAGAAAGTTGCAGTAATTGCAAAGAACCTATCGCCATAAAGAGTCCAGAGATGAGTCATGATGCAATATTCACTGTTGCAAACTGGCTCGCCGGCAATGAGTCAAAAGATCTACCTGGCGTCCCCAAAAGCTATCGTTGGGGTTTGATTCATTGGTGGGTCCATATCAGCAAAAAGGAATTCGGTCACGTTTCGTTCATCCAATTTTTCTCAAACAGGCCAAGCTCATTTCACTCCATGATTGATAGTGAAATCGAATTAAACTTAGAACACGCAATTGTTGGATAACAATGGTTTGATCGCTAACGTATCCCAGCCAATAGGTGCATGCCAATCGAAACTTAATAAACGTTTTGCTATCAAGTCATGTAATGCAGGTAACGAAATTTTCGAGTTTTGACCCGTATTTTCAACGACTTGATCTATTCTAAATTCACCATATCGTTGAAATAACTTCAATATTTGGAATTGTATTGTATCTAAGCTTTCATTACAGGCATATCATGGCATCTGCTACAGGTATTTTAGTGTTTTAATTAATGGTAAATTCATAGTTACCTTATAAAAGCTTCATTCTATATTGCTTCAAAGGTAAATACGCACACACCAAATCAGATATTTCCCCCCCCCCCCCCTCGTTTAAAAAACTAACCAGCTACGATGTTCTTATTAAGATGTTTTTTGGCGTTACATTAAGCTTAAAAATTACAACGTTCTGATTGGAGAAATCTTACACCATAATAAAAAAGTACTGAACAAGCTGAATGGGTTAGGGATTCCCGAGCGGTAGCTCTCACATCATCAGTCAGCATTTAAGGGCTTTTGTCACTAAACTCTAGAGAAGAAACAATGTCCTCAAAGGTTAAGCTATAGAATCACTTACAACGCTCCAACCAAACATGTGCCCAAGAAGGTTTGTACAAATAGTAACCTTGTAAATATGGTACACCCAAACTAGTCAGTTTAGTCAGCATTGCTTTACTCTCCACACCTTCAGCTACAAGTTTTACACCTTGTAACAAACAAAAATCACATAAATATGCAACAAGCTTAGAGCAAGCATCCAATTTCATTACTTCATTAGCCAAAGCTCTATCAAGCTTGATTTGATATAGTGGAAGACGATATAGACTAGTAAAAGCACTCATACCAGAGCCAAAATCATCAATAGAAAGCTTAAAACCATGTCTATGGAGTGAGTTGAGAGTGCTCATTATAATAGGCTCTTCTTCAAGTAAATAGGACTCCGTTATTTCTATTACAACACGCTCAGGATTAATACCAAATTTTAATGTTGAAGCTAAAACATCATCAACAAAGCTTGCTTTCAAAAGCTGATACCCAGATATATTTACATTAATAAGAGGCTTCTGGAGACTTGTACTATCATGCGTATCTAAAAATTCACATGCCAACTCTAACACTTCCATTCCAAGTGCATGGATATAGCCCATATTTTCAGCTATTGGTATAAACTCGCTAGGAGGAATATCACCTAACTTATCATGCTGCCAGCGAGCTAATGCTTCAAAACTGATAATACTCCCTGTAGAAACTTCAACTATTGGTTGCAAAGAGATGCTTAGTTGATGCGAGTCAATGCCATATTTTAGGGAATCTAGCACTTGAAAATAACGATCTACACCCTCTTTTTCATCGCCTAAGTACGCGATAGGTGACCGAACCAAACGAACATATTCAGATAAATCAAATATATTTTTCAATAATAAATTCCGAGATATATTTTTAACGGGAATATACCCAACCCCCAGTCGACTCATTACCGTCGAATTACATTCTTGCCCCCGACTTTGGAAATCTTTTTCTATTTGACTCATTAATGTTACCCCCACCCTATAGTTTGAGGACTTTTTCACAACAGCTATAAATACATCCCAACTAATACGATATAACTCATATTTTGATGAGAGAAAATGATCCAGAGTTGAAACTAAAATTGAAACTAATTGACGAGTAGCGTCAACTCCAATCTGTCTTTGAAACTGCCGTAAATGAGTTAAGCAACAAACAATAATGCAGTGTTCCTCACCCATCTTAGATAAAGTTTGAAGGAACAACTTGCGATTGGGCAACCCTGTCTCAGAGTCATGGTCTGCCGTGTACATCAAGTAGTCATTGAGGAGAGTAGTCTCAGAAATGTCTTTATGAGTGCCGACCATAGCAAGCCCACCACGTTCTTCGATCCTCAATCCTGTAGCTTCAATCCAGACATAACAACCTGATCGATTTTTAACTCGATATCGAGTTGTTACCCGAGAGTCAACTTTATCTTTTTGATGAATATCAACATCTTGTTTTAATAGCCTTTTATCTTCAGGGTGGACTAACTCAAGCCAATCATCAAACTTTGTGTGGGCTAATGACACATTAAACTGCTTATAGAATGTATTATTGTAAAATTGGACGACATTATCATCACTCATAAACCATAAACCTTCACTGGCACTGTCAAATAAATCAGCAAGTCTTTGAGGCGTAACCAACCTATTCATACCACCTATACCACCCATAATAATCTTTCAACATACGACTTCACGTTAACAGCTAGCCAAGAGCGATAAACGTGCTAAAACTTAAACTGACTAACTTGTTTTGCTAAATTTTTTGCGCCAACTTTGAGTTGACCAGCAAGCTCCCTGTTTTCTGACGAGCCCTCGTGTGTTTTCCCTGCCAAAGTATGGATATCCGATACTGATTCATTAATTTGCGCAGCAACAACCGATTGCTCCTCTGCCGCAGTGGCTATTTGAACATTCATACCTTGAATCTCTGAGACAGATGTTTGAATTGTACCGAGAGCTTCGGTTGCTTGTTTAGAAAAAACCAATATAGAACTCGATTCCTCTTCATTTAGTCTCATAATATCTACTGAGCGAGTCGCCTCATTTTGTAGTTGACTAATAAGACTCTGAATCTGCGCAGTACTAGTCTGGGTTCGGCTTGCGAGACTTCGAACTTCATCAGCAACAACTGCAAATCCACGCCCTTGCTCTCCTGCACGAGCAGCTTCAATAGCTGCATTCAATGCAAGTAAATTAGTCTGCTCAGCAATATCTTCTATAACATCAACAATCTGACCAACACTCTGAGTCTCTTTATCAACAGCCAATATTGCTTCTTGAGCTAAGGCGATACTTTTAACCAAAGTATCTATACCTTGGTCAACACCTTTGACCAGGTCCATGCCTTTACTTGCGTTGCTGTAAGCTTGTTGTGCTGCTAGAGAGGCACTATTCGCATTTATAGCGACTTCATCAACAGTTGAAGACATTTGATTCATAGCAGTCGCGGTTTGCTCAAGGTTCTGCATTTGCTCCTTAGCATTAAAACTCACCATAGAGGCTGCCGAGTCGACTTCCACAGAAACATCCCCTACTTGGTGAGATACACCTTTTACTTCCTGGAGTATAATTCTTAACTTAGCAGACATACCAAACACCGATGCGTAGATTCCAATTGGCTTTTTGTACGATGAACGTTTCGAAAGATCTCCCAAAGCAATAGAATCCATTAGCTCCATGATTTCCCCAGGCTCTCCACCTAATGGCTCATAAACAAACTTCTTAAGGCAAAGATATAAAACAAACAGAGCCACCAGAATTAACGCTAGTGAAAGCATCAAACTGGATAAGAAATTAGCTTCTGAAGCTCTAGTAATATCTTGCCAAGGCTGCCATCCCCAAACAGTCCAACCATTACTAGTAAGTTTATTCGACGCTACAAAATATTCTTGCCCTTCATATATGTAAGAATGCGAACTCTTAGTTGAGTCTTGATAAGCAGCGTAACTAGGTCGCTCTTGATACAAATCCTTCCCTAGAAGGTCTGGATATTTGGAAGCTAAGATGTATCCATCTTCTCGCGCAACCCAAACTTGATTGTCCGGAGATAACCCAGAAACAAACTGAGTCAAACTGTTAACTTTAATATTAGTCACCAAGGCACCAACAACAAATCCCCTCCTTCGAACGGGTACTGCCACAGCCATAACTGCACTACCTTCAGAACTCATATACGGTGAAGTGACTACATGAGACTCGCCTGAAAAAATGCGGACAAACCACTCACGCTGTTTCTCTCTTGCATTAAAGTTAGGTACTACTCCGTTTGTGGAGGTGGAATAGGTAACCCCATTAGAAAGGGATATATATGCGTTTATGACTTGGTTATTTTCTACTATCGAATCTAATTGATGCATGAGCTCACGTAAGTCCATAACACCTTTACTCGATATTGAAACAATATTTGATACCGTCTTTAGTACGTCAAAATTACGTTCAACTTTTTGCTCTAGAGCATAACCAATAAGCTTGGACTCGGTCTCTAGTAAGAGGCGGTAGTTTTCAGTTGATTCTTTTTTAAATGAACTATACCCCCAGCCACTGATCGCTAAAACTACCATAAGAAACAACAACCCTAAGATCATCATCAATTTTTTATTCAATCCCATACCCATCCATCCGTGAAAGCGCTTTCTTTTCATTATAATATTGTCAGAATTTATAAATGCAAGGTTATTTATACGCAGTGGGAATTAATCGCCAGATTAAAGACATACTTCGATCAAACCGAAATCAATTTATAATACATAGCACTTTAAAGTCACAATGGTAATACCAAGGTCCTCGAACCCACAATTATTGGGGATGCTTACGTGCGAGTTATAGGACTTAGAATTTTTTGGATTTACCAGAATTCCCTTGGGTACTGAATCTAGAAAGACTTTTAATCTAACTTCTGGAGCAAAACGCATTGTAAAACTTAGAAGAATAGTTAGGGACGACGTTGGTTTCTCAGTGCCTCTAGATTAGAATCTGAAACAGCAGAGTCCAAGCAGTCACAAATTAATTTCTCTAAGAACTCCCTTAATTTTTCTCTAAATCAAGCATTCATCAACAAAAAGAAAGCGCTTTCTTGTATAGTGAGGTTATTATCAATTAAGCATCCTGAGTTAATTGTATATTTTTTAACTGAGAGGAATTATGAAATACCTAGCAATGATCCCAACAGTATTGATGCTCAACGCTTGTTCAACAGCAACAGAATCACCGGTTAGCTATCACAAATCTTCTCCGGGGCTAGAGTCACTACAAAACAGCGAAAACTGCTGCGAAACCCTTAGTACTATTCAATATCAAAGCGTCACGAACCCAGAAAGAACATTTGTTTCTATCACCACAGCAAGCCCTAGGGTCGAGTTCAAATCTGGCCGTTCCTTTGCTGGAGGACTTAAGCTTCCTACAACACTAGATGCTATTCGTTTTTCTGTAACTTCAAATGCTAATTATTCAGCGTTCGTTCCGTCACTTTTGGTCTTAGATCAAAACTACCAACCTTTAGATGTCATTGGCAATGAAACCATAAAGTATCAGCCGCTTAGCCTGCTTGATGATGCACAATATGGTGCGCAAATAGAACTGCAAGAACGTTACTTGAACGGCGAGGCTCCTGCTTACTTGGTCATATTCACAACCAGCGAAGCACTCGCGGAAACAACTCCCGTCGAAAAACCAAGTGATATGGCGATACGTTCTGGCGATGTCCAAGCAAACATCGCTCATAATACGGACTACGCGATACCCCACTCTGCGATAGGAAAAATCACTTTTGATTTTGACTTTACGGCTATCACCACCGTTGCTGAAGAACAAAAACGTCAAAATCGAGTCCAACAAATTCTTCCAGAATCAACCATAGCCCAATCAGATTTATTAACGGAAAATACACTGATTAAGAAAGAGGTTTATAAAACTCTTATAGAAAACTCGGTTTCATCTGGAGATTTCAGTGCTGCACTGACTTACGTTGAAGAATCTGAGCGACTAGGAATAGAGGGGATGCGAAACACCTTTGTTGACGCGATGAAACAATATCAAAAAGCACAGTAACTCAGACTCAAAGCAGTCGTTTATCTTCTTTCTCACTTCACCTCAGTTCTTAGCAAACGAGAGTTGAATAAACGACTGTTATCCCTCAGCCCTATTCAGGCATGAACGTGAATTCTAATTGATCTAATTCTAAGCCTAATTTGATGAATTCAATATCCAACAGATAAAAACCTTTATCCAGCTTAACGGAAAGCCCCTCAACTGAAACTGTCTCGCCATGAGTACCATTCACTGATAGAGACATCGCATACACTTTATTGAGACTCAAACTACACGCCGATTGAGCCAAAGTACCGCTATCGTAATGAACAATACCCGTACATCGATACACACCAGCCTGTTTAACTTCCAAAACAATATTACAGTTTTCTTGAGTATTAAGTGGTAGCACTGTTACATGTTGCTCGGTAGTAAGCTGACAAAAATCACCATCAACCTTGTTCTGACACCTGTCTGAGCTTTTCGTCGAGTCAAAGCTCTTAATCGGATCAAACGCAACTAAGGGTCTATCCATTGCTGGAGATTCCATGATAAAGCGGCAAATATTGATCGCGCTTCTTTGCAGCTCACCTAAGCTCAACGTTCCGTTTTCAAGCGCCTGTAACGTATCGTCATTCGACACGTTATTTTCCGCACCATCATGCTCAACAACCATATACAGATCATTTTGAGAGCGAAGCATAAAGGATGTGTAACTTCGACTTTCAGAACCACCTTTGATTGGGTCATTCATTTTTGCCCACCAATCCGTCATCACTATCCCTTTATAACCCCACTCCCCCCGAAGAATCGTGGTATTGAGGTCGTAATTGGATGCAGCCCAGTGACCATTAATAGGATTGTAGGAAGTCATAACACTCGTGGCTCCTCCTTGCTTTACCGCTATTTCAAAAGGCTTCAGATGAATCTCACGAAGCGCTCTCTGTGATACAACACTATCAACATCAAACCGTGACGTTTCTTGATCATTCGCCACCAAATGCTTGATTGTGCCAGACACTCCTGCGGCTTTAAGACCAAGAGTTTGAGATGCTGCCATTACCCCTGAGAGAAACGGATCTTCTGAGAAATACTCAAAATTTCGACCGTTCAAAGGGTGGCGGTGGATGTTAATCCCAGGACCAAGTAACGTATCAATATGATTGGCTTGCATCTCTTTCCCCACTAAATGAAATAGTTTCTCATTCAGTTCCGTGTTCCATGTACAGCCTAATAATGTACCAATTGGGACTTGAGATGCTTTATGTCCGCTATCCATTCGGATACCAGACGGACCATCTGCAGCAGCAACGACAGGGATGCCTAGATCAAACAAGCTTGGTGATACACCACCAAAAGCCGCAGCAGTACCAGGTGTCACTTTAGGGCTGCACATACCTTCACCACGAACAATTGTCGCTAACTGCTTTACGGTCATTTGCGAGATAAATCCATCAATGTCCGCTCGCCCCTGCTTAACATCCAGTAAACGAATGCCCATATCTTCACTAAGAGGAATAGAACTTGGAAGCTCACTCAGAATACGTTTACTCAAATCTATAGTTCGCAGCGGCACAGATTCGAAATCGCAACTGTAAACACCATTTTCCCCGTTGCCTTTGGGGATCAATCTCTTAAATCCGGTGACAGGAGCAAGTGCTTCCGTTAATTGCTCAACAACCAACAACTCTTCTATTTTAACGCTCTCACTAACAAGCTTTGCTTGGCGAACACTTCCTCCTAGATAAAAATGATATTCTCCAGCTTCAAGTACGTAACTATTTGAGTGCCCCGTTTTACCGCAGTCATCAAATGACGCGAAGGAAGAGAGCGGACATGAAATTGTCAAACACACCGTTTCTTGCGGAGCCAAGGTCGGTGTTTTCACAAACCCGATCAGTGCTCGTGAAGGCTTACCAAGGTGACCTTGAGGCGCTTCAACATATAATTGAACAACATCCTTGCCACTGTATTGGGCGCCTATGTTTTTAACTTCAATATCAAATACCAACTCTTGTTCAGAGGCGGAACCAAGAATTGTTAGCGCATTTAATTGATTGGAAAAGCGGGTGTAGGACAGCCCAAAACCAAATTCAAATTGAACAGCTTTAGGGTTGAAAGTTTCAAAATACCGATACCCGACATAGATATCTTCTTGATATAAATTCCGGTCTTTATTTCCAAAATTCGAGCTCGAAGGGTAATCAGATAAAGAGTGCGCAATAGTGTCTGCCAAACGTCCACTTGGGCTAACATCACCAGATAAAACATCAGCTAATGCATGCCCACCTTCCATCCCTGAAGCCCAGTTATATAAAATCGCCTTGAGCGAACTTGCATCTTTTAGTGAGCTTACCCATGACATATCAATAATGTTGGTCACGTTCAGTATCACAATGACATCATCAAAATGTTCGGTCACTTTCTTCAACATTTGCATTTCGAGTGCGGTTAAATTGTAACTGCCTTGCTGCTGAGCATTATCTTGATCCTCACCCGCCGTTCGACCGATAAAAATAATGGCTTTGTTAGATTTGGCGGCGGCATCCATCACAACAGAAGCTGAAAGAGGCATTTCATCTTGAAACCAAGGTTCTGCTGCCCAACCACCACCGCCGTCATTGAACGGGTTATCCTTGATCCAACGTTGGTATACCTCTACCAAATTGAGATTGAGATTTATGTTTGGATTTTCATACAAGCCATGTAATGCATTTACGGAATAAGGCACATTCACCGCTCCACCAGATCCAGTGCCACTTCGGTAGGTATCAATCTGACAGCGACCAAAAAGAGACACCGTATCACTAGCCTGCAATGGCAATATTGAATCACTATTTTTTAGTAGCACAATGCCCTCAGTAGCCGCTTGTCGACTTATGGGTGCAAGCTGCTTCTGTGCTTCGAGAATTTCCACAGTATTCATTTTGAGTCCTACTATTTTTTACTTAGAGCAAAAATTTGACCTCTCGCTCTAAAAGTTAATATTGTCTTTGTTCAAAAAATAGTAATCTTAACTACGGCGTGTAACTACCAAATAAGCGACAGTAATAGGTAAAATAGCGACATGAAAACCAAGTTTAGACTCCAAAGTCATCAGAGATATCCCCAGATAAAATTTGCCTATGTAGATGGGCATCACGATTTCGACTTTGACGTACATAGCCATGACTTTTCTGAACTTTTCTTAGTTGTGAGTGGTAGTGGAAAGCATACGGTAGCTACCCACACTTACCCTTTAAGTACAGGGGATGTATTTGTTATTAATGGGGATATTGAACATGGATTTTGTGAAGTAAATAAACTGAAGATTGTAAACTTGATGTTTGATACGGCATTGCCTTTTTTTGAGGTCCCTTCAATGCGTCAAATGCCAGGCTATCAAGCACTTTTCAAGGTAGAACCGATTGCTCGACAAGCATCTGAATATCAAGCAAAGCTTACGTTATCAGCTTCTCAGTTGAAACGAATCAATGAACTTCTACAACAAATCAAATCGGAATACGACAATGCAGAACAGGGGTTTGAAATCATATTGACGAGCACAATGCAGCAACTTGCGATAGAACTTGCTCGGCGATATCAAGAACAGACCCATAGCTTACCAAAAACAACCCTAGCATTGAGCCGAGCACTTGCTCATATCGACAGCCATTACAAAGACGTGGGATTGGATACAGAAGCTATCGCGCAAGCGGCTTATATTAGTAAACGACAACTAGAAAGGCTATTTAGGCAATTTTTAAATACATCCCCAAATCAATACCTCAAAGGCCTTCAAATTAGACATTCGGCGACGCTATTATTAAACGACAGCAACAGTATCCAGCATATCGCTGAGTCTTGTGGGTTTTCTGACAGCAACTATTTTTCAAAGTGCTTTAAACTTCAAAATGGATGCAGCCCTCGAGAGTTTAGAAATCAACATGCTTGCCATAACCCATAATCCTTTACCCCTTAAGCCTTAAGCCTTAAGCCTTAAAAGATTAGATATACCACACATAAAAAAACCGCTTCTTTCGAAGCGGTCGATGAGTATCTTTGGCAAGAACACATTTGAAATGAAACTCAAATGTGGAAGACTCATAGCAATATAAATGAACCTCTATACGCTGCCAAACAAAAGGTCAACTATTGCAAAAAAATCACACCTGCAGCCCTGTCCGCCCTAATGACAATGGCTTAATAC
Organism: Vibrio kagoshimensis; assembly: GCF_050337535.1. NCBI lineage: Bacteria > Pseudomonadati > Pseudomonadota > Gammaproteobacteria > Vibrionales > Vibrionaceae > Vibrio > Vibrio kagoshimensis. Next base: position 165,612 of record NZ_JAKJSZ010000012.1, on the reverse strand, counting down.
TAACGACTCCCCCAGTACATTTGGTGTAATTAAAAGGTCTGTAGAGAGGTAATTTACCACCACATGTCAGCTTGAATACCGACAACAAAATCACCCTCTTTACCTGTACCGTCTTGCATTTCACCATCAAGGTAAGATGCCATGAAGCGAATCTCTGGGGATGGACCGAAGCCAGAGTGCACAACTAGAGTTGGTGCTACTGTTAACTTGTAATCATAAGAATTCTTTGACTCACCATTACGGTCTTCGTAGTTGTACATGTAACCAGCTTCGGTAGCGATAAAGAAGTTTTCTGAAATTGGGAACGTTGGTCGCACCATTGCTGATACCCAGCCGTCTGTGTCGCCATTGTCAAAATCGTTGTACTGGGTTTGAAGAGAGTGGAAAATATTCACACCATTTTCAAAAAAGTACCCACCCCATGCTAAAGCACGTAGTGATACATCGTTTTCATCAACAGCCTTCAAACAAGACGTACCACAACCCGTACCTGTCGTTAACCAACTTTGATAATCGCTGCCAGGCTTGTACGTGTTGTAAGTCGTAAGAGTACCGCCTAAAAGGTTACCCGAACCTAAGCCTTTACCAGCCTGCGCGATGTATTTTGTAAAACCTTTATCTGACAACCCAAAGACAGACTCAGTGTGAACAATTGCCGTCATTTCATAGCCATTCTCAGCGAATGCTTCTGGACCATTACCAGAACTTAAATCGACCATATTGTCTGGCATATACTTAGCCATAGCATGAAGTTCAACACTGCCAAAGTTCACGCCAGCATGAAGCGCATGCATGATGTTGTTACTGTCTCCCCAGAAACTTGTATCGCCAGAATCATCGCTTGCAATATAAGCAAAGTCCCACTTATTACCACCTATCTCAACACCTTCAATACCAACACCTGTACCTGACATGTCTGTGTAGAAAAAGTCAGTCATAAAGATGTAATTATCTTTACCATAAAAGCGCTTACCACCCCATACAACACCGGTTTCAGATACACCTTCAAACTCGACAAAAGTTTCTGCCATACCAATTTCGCTGTTGGTTGCATCGGCATTGGCGCCAAGTTGGTTGGTTGCATATTCCGCATTGTTAGCTGCAGCTCGTGTCTTGATTCGAACTTTCTGCCCACCGTCATTCTCAAAATTTTTCTGCAGTGCTAATTCAAAGTGGCTATCCGACTCAACACCCAATCGACCTAAACGTTCTTTAGATGCAGGGAACTTTGCACGTTTGAAATCATCATTTTCACTAAATAGAACACCAGCACGGAAATAACCGTGAAATTCAAATCCATCCGATTTTTCAGCATGTACAGCAGGTACAGTAGACAAGCCAGCAGTAGCGACTAAACAAGCAAGGGTAAGCTTAGAAAGTTTCATAATAACTCCATGTTCCAAATTATACTTTCAAAAAGAAAGCGCTTTCTTTGTTTTTTATAAAAAAAACCAATCGAACAGATTCAAATAAGATCAAATCTAAGCCCACATTCACTATGTACTCTTAACCTTATTGGCTTTAACCGCTCAGTTGGTATGGAAAGAGTATAAATCGATCTCGTGAATATAAACCGTGATCAAACCCACCAAAGAAAGCGCTTTCTTGTGTGTAAGTCACAAAAATAGAGATGTTAAGTATTTTGTTGGAACAATTATGGAGCCAAGTAAAATATCACCGTTCACATATTAAAGATGAATTGATCCGTGCACTCATTCAAGGTCTGTTTCGGTATACATAGTCGATTGTCTTCCTCAATAATCGTCAAAATAAAAAAGGGAACATACAGTGTATGTTCCCTTTATATTCAGACTTTTATTCAAACCCCTTAGTTAAAAGGCTTACTTTTCAAATCGAATATTGTCTAATTTAAAGCTCATTTTCCCTTGAGGTTCAAACACTAAAAGGTTGGTGATCATTGCTGGATCAGCCTGATTCCCACCAGCAAATCGATTGTCTCTATTTAAAATGTCGGCTATTGGAATACGTACCGTCTTCCATTCATTCATTGCTGAAAGCGGCACGGTATAGTCACTTGTTTTCGGCCAGCCACTGTCCATCTTAACCAGTAGCTCAACCCCGTCGACCATGCTTTCAACTTTCAAATCAAAAACCAGTTCACCCGTTTCTTGCCAATGTGTCACATCTGTTACAGGAGAACGAAAATAGATATTTCCTGATCCTTCATTCTTATTCACTTGCAGCACTGTTCCACGATCTGGTTCGGTCACTTCTTGATAGTCAACAATATCCAATGGGTCATAACTTGCATAAGCCAAGCTTGCGTTAAGAGTTTCGGTAAAAATCTCCAACGTTGGTCCATCAGCATAACTATCATCGGTTGCTAAGATCTCTGGAGCTTCGTGCCCTATTACTTGTATCGCATGTTCAGAGCGACTTGCACACCCTTTTCCTTTCCAACGATCAACCTTACAACGGTATACCTTTACTGAATCAACTAACATTGTTTTCGGAAACAAACCTTCGTCGATGCCTTTATCATTTGCGTTTGCTGACCACGCTCCACCGACAGCTAAGTTCAATAACAAATGAAACTTTTCATCAAACGGAGCTGCTCCACTCGCATTAATGAGTTTCCCTTCTTCCGCTTCATATTGGCTGTACCAGCCCTCTTGAGTTTGAGTCGCGTAATGAATATTGTCTACATACCAACGAATTTCGCCTTCTTCCCACTCAATCGCGTATGTATGGAAGCCCTCAGTAGGGTTCACACCATTTGGCAATGTCGCGGCCTGCCCCTTATAAACATTGTCTGGCCAATTTCGTCCGTAATGTAACGTCCCATAGATCCGGCTCTCTAGATCATCATTTTTCGCTCCTGCCGCATCTGAAGGTGTGTTTAAGTTAACCGCTTCCATAATATCGATTTCGCCAGAAGCTGCCCATGTGCCATACTTATTTTCGGTTGGCAACATCCAAATTGCGGGCCACGCACCTTGCCCACCAGGTAACTTTGCTGTGATTTCATAACGGCCATATTTGGTGTCACGTTTGTCTTTTGTGCTCAGCCTCGCAGAAGTATAAGGGAGTGTCTTAGTTGCTCCGCCAATCGTACCTTCCGCATTGTCAGGCCCAGTATGACTTTGCTTCAGCGCGACAATGTGTAAAAAGCCATCTTTAACAAATGCGTTATTCTGATCATCCGTGTAGCACTGTTGCTCATTATTCCCTCCTCCCCAACAGTTCACTTCTAATGACCAATTACGTTTATTTATTTGCTCCCCTTCAAACTGGTCTTCCCACACTAATTGCCAGCCTGGACTTGAAGCAACAGACGCATGAGATAACATGATAGGTTTTTCGGTTTGAGCTAAGTCAGCACTTTCGGAAACTAGCGGTTCTATCGACGTACAGCCAGACATCAAAGCGACAGGAATCAAAGACGTTATTATCTTTACCTGATTGGTTAGATGTTGCATTACAACTCCTTGTATCACGACTTTCTATGTAGGCGACGCGTAATATCGGAACCCATAAAAGAAGGTCGATTAATGAATAACTCCGCGAACATAGCCCATATGCTATGAACGCCTTTATCAAAATGAGTATATAAAAGTGCTTAGTTCAAAAAAGAGACAACGCTCACCTAAGGAAAGCGCTTTCTTGTTTAATTTCACATTTTATCAAAGTTCATTGTAGGTTGTGTAGGTTCCCAAGTTTTTATGACCGGAAGCCTGCGAATAATGACCTAACTGCCTTTATTCGCAGGTTTCTGTTATTTCAGGCTCATAACTAAGCTCAGAAAACAGATTTACTTCCATCACAACAGAACAGAAAGCGCTTTCTTGATATTTGTTCGAGTATATGAAATATTCGTTACCTTACTTTGTATGCTTAATGTTCAAATTTAGCGTTAAGCAGTTCAGAGTTTTAAATATTAATCATTGGATTACTAGGCTCTTATTGATCACGCAGGTAATATAGCTTAGTTCATTCCTTGTAGAGATAAGGTCACTACCATTGATCACCATTAAAGAAGTATCTGAACTTGCTCAAGTTTCTCAATCAACCGTCTCACGAGCATTAAATGGTCACCCTACGGTAAAGGAAACCAATCGCGAAAAAGTATTCAAAGCTATTGAGCAACTGGGTTACAAGCCTAACGCGTTTGCACAAGCTCTAGCCTCCAGTCGTTCAAATAGTATTGGCATGCTAGTTGGTTCACTTGATGGACCTTTCTATGGACCATTAATGCATACAGCTGAAAATACCGTTCGCCAGAACAATATTCACTTGATCGTTACAAGTGGCCAGGAGTCACGTACTAAAGAGCTCGACTCTATCCAGTTTTTACAATCTAAACTTGTGGATGGTCTCATTGTGCACTCAGACAAGCTCAGTGATGACGAACTGATCAAAATTGCAAAAGACAGTGAAACAATGATTATTCTCAACCGTTTTATTCCTGAGATTTCTGAACGCTGTATCTACATTGATAATGAGCTTGGTGGCTACCTTGCAACTAAGCACTTACTTGAAAATGGGCATAAAAAAGTCGCTTGTATTACAGGACAGTTAAGCAAAGTTGATAGCCGAGATCGCTTTCAAGGATATCGAAATGCATTATCAGAATTTGGAATTGAATACAACGCAGGGCTATTTGTTGAAGGGCGCTTTGATCATCAAGGAAACCATGACGCAGCTCGACGTTTACTCGACCGAGATCCTGAGATCACCGCTATTTTCTGTCAAAACGACAACATCGCACTTGCTGTATATGATGTAGCAGCGGAACGAAACTTAGTGATTGGCCAAGACCTCTCGGTAGTAGGTTTCGACAACGATACTCATAGCCAACATATTCGCCCTCGATTATCGACAGTCGACTTTCCAGTACACGAGATGGGAGAAGAAGCTGCAAAAGGTGTTTTATCGTTAATTAATAAACGCGACTACCCATTAAAGCACAAACTCACACCGACATTGATTGTAAGAGAATCCGTGGCTAAGCTTTAAATTTCGAAAATCAAACACTCCATTTTTACAATAAAAAGAAAAGGCTCTAAGTATTCATTTAGAGCCTTTTTATTTCATTTCAAATTAGAATTAGAATTAGAGTAATTGGTGCTTTGACAACACGACGACCACTTTCTCAATGAGCCCTGTGCGAGTAAAGAGTTGTGTAGCCACTTCTTGATTTAGGTTTAACGATGCAAACGCCTCACTTGTTCCGTCTTTAAAGTGAATTTCAATGCCCTGTGTTAGTTCATCATTGAGTTGATAAATAAACGGTACCTGACAGTAAGTAAAAGCCAGTTGTCCAGCTTGAACAATAAAGCTTTGCATTTGCCCTTCAATATTTTGGCAGTCAAATGTCGCCGCTTTTTGTAAGAACTCTTTAGGACTAAGAAGTGATGGATTAATAATAATTTTCCCATCGACAACCTCTAGACCTAGCTCTCCAAAGCGGGTAATCACTTCTTCCTTAACTTGTCCGGTCATACCTGGCTGCTGTGCTCCAGAGTGCTTTGGCGTATGAGAGTATGGATCCGTCGGAAACGCACCGTAGTTTTCAGGCGTTTTGTTGAAGCCAATACCTGCTCGGACTTTGTAATAGTAATCCGCTAGTTTAAGAGTTTCCTTACTATTGGAGTCCATACTCCAAGCGTACTGATAGTTTTCTTGCACAGCTAGCAGCAACTTAGAAACCATATGCCAATAGATACAGCCTAAACCTTCATAACCAAACATAGTCCCCGAACGACCAGTAAAGGCTTTATGATTAAATACACGCTCATACAAACTAGATACATGACAAAATTCATCATCACTAATTGACGAATAGTCGGCTTTGATTTCATCAACAGCAGCCTGGAGGAAACCTCGATTCTCGAAACTCGAATTGAAGTGATATTCACCTTTACTGTCTTTGTTGACTAACCTGTAGTCTTTAGCTGAGTCCATCATGCTTAACAATTTGCTCTGCTCGATGTCTCTAACACTCAAACGGTTTTTTCCCATAAAAGATACGAGTTCCCGATCAGGGTAAAGCATAAAACTATTTTGATCAGAGCGATACATGTCACTGGCAAACAATTTATCCAGCAACTTGACCGCTTGTTTAGGTGATAATAGACCCGAACTTAGTGCCGCAACCTGCCCTTCAAGCATAGGGTACAGCTCTTCAACCATTAAGCTCTCACCAGAACAACTCAAGATGTTATACGCATTGTACAAGCCGTCTTCACGCAAGTTATTTGCGATCGTCGAATCCAGAACTTTTAAGCTAGAGCTCATCAATTGAACAATTGTCTCTTTCTCAACTTTCGTTTTCCCTGAGAACCCATTTACTCTATAAACTCGTTCACGGTAATTTGCCGCCGATTTAGCCAACTTAGTCAGCATTGCTTTTCGAGTTTGACGTGTTACCGTTCCTTGACGAATCTCTGTATTTGCCTCAGAAATGATCCGTGTAACAGAAGACATCCATTCAAAGACTTCTTTCGAAATATTGTATGACGATGGTGATTTATCTAACAGGCGTTGCATAAATGCAACATAACGACGCATATAATACAAGGTAACCATAGACAGTCCGTTGCCAACGATAGCGTTATTTGCATCATTCCACTCAGGGCGTTGTGTATTAAGCCAAATACCACCATCAAGAACTAAGTTACTCAGCTTAGCCAATAAAGGGACGAGTATCTTTTCCATTAGATTAACCATATAAACTTCTTGGTCACCCGTCATCAGCAAGCGACCGTCACTCCCTAAGCTTTTAACGCGTTGCTCAGTCAAATCCTGCAATTCTTGGTTAAACTCTACGGTATCTTTTGGGTTATCAAAAAGTCCTTTAACTCCACAAAGTTCATAAGGTACGTTTGCGTAACTAAAGATGTCACTTTCTAGTAATTCAATAAGATCGTTTTGCTCAAACTTTTCAGCTAATTCAAGAAACTTCAATAGATAAATAATTTGATGATCGCCCCAGTAGCCAATATTGCTCCAGGGGTCATCAGCCTCTAGTAGTTCCCAATCTACGCCATCTTTCGTGATTCGATACGGATTATAGCCATCTACAGTTGAGGCATTAACGAACTTAGAGATGAACGATTTGATATAGCCCGGATAGCTCAACGCCATAGCTTCCCAGTTTTGAAAAATATCACGCCAGTTACCTTGGTAAGAGAGCAAGCGCTCACCCTTGTCATCTTTAAGTTTGATCTCGTAGTGGTTCCAAGGTCGACTAGGGTCACCATGACGACGACCAAAAGTAAGCGGCAGATATTCGTAACTCAATCGAACTAACTGTGAATCCCCTGTATCTTTAGCGCGAGAGACTAATTCTGCATGAGTAAAGGTATCTGCTAACTGTCTGAAGAATTCCTGATGACGACCAGCAACCTGAGAATTTGCATTTTCCATGGTTTTAACTACATCAGCTTTTTCTAGTATATAGCCATTTTCAAATACTCCACCACGCATGTTATTGAACAGGACATTGGCATAATGGTGCACACTGGTATTCTCTTCAGCCGTTACTTGCCAAGCATCGGCACCAGACATTAGGGTGATCAACTCATTTTGATTTTCTGCAATGCTCTTCTCTAAATTAAGAGCTAGAGCTGCAGGAGAGGAAAGTTCGAGTTGAAGCTGACAGATATCTGAATGAGTCTTGTCTATATCCGCAACAATTGACCAAACTTTGGTTTGGTGAGCTCGAAGTGTAAGCAACTTGTGAACCAAATAGCTTCCTCTAACCCCTTTAGTCAAAGGCTCACTTTCAATAGGTCGTCCTTTTCGAAATGCATTAACTTGAGCACTCGTCAGTAAAATCTGGCTAGTTTCTGTTTCTAAGCTGAACACTGTCGTCGCAAGCAATGATTCAGCAGGGTCAGCTCTATCACTCAACTTGGCATACATGCTGAAAAGTGCTAATGAACTATCATCAACTTGTTCATTCCACTTGTACGCATCAACTAATGCACTTCTTGTTTGAAGTGCTGATAGCGGAGCACCTGAAGGAAGTAAATTTTGTAAGCCATCTAGTGCTTCAACTTTACGCTCGAAGTTCGCGAGATTGGTCAGCTTTGAACGACGAATAAATCCGTATTTTTCACTCGTATTCCAGCTGTATTGGAACTGCAGTTGCAAAGTATGGTTTATTTCTTCAAATACGATTTTGTCTCCAATCGTATTTTTGTAAAGATTACGTTCAACATCAAAAATACCATCATGGAATATATTAAAAGGTTCCCAAAGTACAACCTTGTCACAATGTTCAACACGGAAGATGGATTTTGAACCTGTGTTTTCCGCATTTTCATGAATATGGTCAACAGACTTGTAAGGAAAAAGAGCATTTTCCGGACGAATGCGCCCTGCAGAAAGGCTGCCTGTCGATGAAATAAATAACCAGTGATCGCTCGACGATACAACGCTAATGAAGAATGGTGTCATTTGGTCAACATTAGAGATTTGGTAGTAACGCTCACCATCTAAATCAACGAACTTGCCATCGACCTCTGGTGTTAATTTATAGTCTTGTTTCATATTAAAATTCCAAAAATTCTTACATATAATTTTTGAAAGCGCTTTCTTTTGCGCTTCAAAAAAGGATTAAAGGCTTACAAGTGATGACAACGAGCAAAATGCTCTTCTGCAATTTGAGTCGGTTCTGGGATTGACTGTGTGCAAAGCGTATCGGCTTTCATACAACGGCTGGCGAAAGGGCAACCTACGCTACTTGGCTTCCAAGAAGGGATATCGCCCTTTTTCACGTTCATGTCACGCTTTCCCGATTTACCGACTTCTGGCACAGCTGAAAGTAACAGCTGAGAATACGGGTGCTGCGGATTCTGAGTGACATTATCGCTATTGCCCCATTCAACCATGTGTCCGACGTACATAACTGCCGTTTTCTCGGCAAAATAACGCGCTGTAGCGATGTCATGAGTGATGTACATAAACGAAATGCCGTGCTTATCTTTCAAGTCAGCCATTAAGTTTAGAATTCCTAATCGCACAGACACATCAAGCATAGAGATCGGTTCATCAGCCAAGATAACTTCAGGGCTCACAGCAATTGCACGTGCAATTGCGACACGTTGTCGTTGCCCACCACTCAGTTCGTGCGGGTATTTCTCCGCAGTCTCTTTAACTGGTGTAAGCCCAACCATCTCAAGCAATTCATAAACAAGGTTTGGAATCGCTTTTTTTTCTGCTCGTTTATGGATTAGTAATGGTCGTGCAATATGGTGGTAAATTGTGTGTACAGGGTTCAGCGAGCCAAACGGATCTTGAAAAATCATTTGCACTTGGCGTGCATATTCAAGCTCGCCATATTTTGCAATGTAGTCAGACAGTGGCTCACCTTTAAATTCGATATCACCCGCAGTCTTATCGTAAATTCGAGTAAGAATTCGAGCTCCGGTACTTTTCCCAGATCCAGATTCACCAACAATCGCTAATGCTTCTCCTTTGCGGAGATCAAATGAAACATCATTTACCGCTCGCATCATGTTGCTTTTCACTGACTGACCTAGTGGGAAATCTTTTACCAAATTCTTAACTGATAAGATAACTTTGCTTTTATCAACGTTCTTTAAAGTATTCATAATCTTTCGCTCAAACTAGGTGACAAGATACATTATGCCCAGTCGTAACTGTGCCCAAACGAGGTTCATTTTTAATACACATTGAAATGCATTCACCACATCGTTCCTGGAAGTTACATCCCTGAGGTGTATCCAGAAGGTTGACAGGATTTCCAGGAATTCCGTACAAGCGCTCTTTTGGCCCGTGGATAGTCGGGAATGAAGAGATAAGCCCTTTTGTATAAGGATGCTTAGGTTCACTAAATACCTTCTTAGCATCGCCTAATTCAATCAGGTTACCCGCATACATCACGCCAATTCGGTCTGCAATTTCGCCCATCAGACTTAAGTCGTGGCTAATAAACAGAATAGAGAAACCAAACTTACTCTTAAGCTCATACAGCTCATTCAAGATTTCACGTTCAACAACCACATCAAGTGCCGTGGTTGGCTCGTCCATGATGATCAGTTGAGGTTCCAGCGCCAAAGCAATCGCGATAACAACACGCTGACGCATTCCTCCACTCAGTTGATGGGGAAAGCTCGACATTCTATCGCCATGAATTCCAACCGTTCCTAAGAGCTCAACCGCACGCTCGTGAGCCTTCTTATATGGTATTTTCTTATGCGCTAGAATAACGTCCGTTAGCTGCTCACCGATGGTAATAACAGGGTTAAGTGAGTTCATCGCACTTTGAAAAACAATAGATACGTCATTCCAGCGGAAATCACGTAGCTGCTTGTTGGTCATTTTTAATACGTCCTGACCTTTGTAAAGTATCTCGCCTTCGGAGATGAGAGCCGGCGCTTTATGTAAGCGTGATATAGCAAAAGCTAATGTACTTTTACCGCAACCAGACTCACCGGCAATACCGAGCGTTTCACCGGGAGCAATGGAAATACTAACGTCGTTAACGGCTCTCGCTACGCCATTAGGAGAAACGTAATCGACACACAGGTTGTTAATTTCTAGTAGATTGCTCATTATAGACCTCGGCGCTTATCTGCTTCTTTTTTAAGTTTGTGCCACAGTTTAATGTGTGGACCAGTACGTAACTTAGGGTTGCTCACTTGGTCAATTGACATGTTAATCAATGCAAGTCCACCACCAGTAATCGCTAACGCTAATGCAGGAACCAACATTTCCCACCACGCACCGGTATATAACGACGAAGAGGTCTGTGCCCAATACAACATAGAACCCCAGCTCACTTCGGTAGCATCACCTAAACCTAAAATACCTAGACCAGCTTCAGAGCCCATTGCGTAGATCACAGTGCCTAGGAAGCCACCAAAAACAATAGAAACTAAGTTCGGAAGTATTTCGACCAAAATAATGCGGACTTTTGACTCCCCCATAACCTCTGCTGAAATAATGAATTCTTTACTTCGAATCGCCATAGTCTGCGCACGAATCACCCTCGCCCCCCAAGGCCAGGAGGTTACCCCTAACAACACAGTAATGACTAATGAGCCCACTTGACCTAAGAATGCGGCGAGAACAATCAGCAAAGGTAATTGAGGAAATACTAGAAATACGTTAGTAATGAAATTCAAGCGTTCATCTACCTTTCCACCAAAGTAACCAGAAGAGACTCCAACAAGAACCGCGATGGTCATTGCAATGACACCAGCAGAAATCGCAACAGTAAGTGACTTTCTTGCTCCAAAAAGGACTTGGCTATACACATCTCTCCCGCTACGAGTGCTACCCATAATATGTTCAGCATTTGGTGCTACATGCGGACGCGCAACCCGTTTTTCTGGGTTATGAGTCGACAACACAGGCGCAAATAACGCTCCAACTAAAACAATTGTAAGTAAAAATGTACCAATGATTGCGGGCGGATTACCGTAGAAAAATGCATAAGCTTTACCCAGAGTTTTCTTCATGTTTTTCCACGACCATTTCGGCTCACGAGCCGGAATATTCGGTCGATTCGAAACATTTTGAGTGTCAATTAAGTTATCCATGATGCGCCTCAATTCGAAATTCTTGGATCAAGCCAGACATACAGTAAGTCGGCAATAAAATTAGCAGTAAGAACTGCTGTCACTAAAATAAGAAGGATGGCTTGAATCAAAGGATAATCACGAGCCACAATTCCTTTAAGAAGGATGTTCCCCAAGCCTTGATAGTTAAAGACCACTTCAGTCATGATTGAGCCAGCGAATGAGAATCCTATCGCCATTGCAATAGCGGTCGCGACAGGAAGAATGGCATTTCTACCAGCGTATCGAGACATCACGCGATAACTGCTCAAACCTTTTGCCTCAGCCATCGTCACATAATCCTCACCCAATACATTTATCATCGCATTACGCATGTTGAATACCCATGTTGCGATTCCAACCAAGACCATAGATCCCATTGGAAGCACTGCGTGTCTAGCCACACTAGAAATAAACTCCCATGTAAAACCTGGCTCTAGTGATGGATCATAGGTGTATGCCAAAGGCAATAGTTCAAGTTTCAGACCGAAGAAATAGAACAACAGTAACGCGGTAACGATGTACGGAAAGTTACTAATAAATGCCAAAACAGGCGGAACAATTTGTCCAAATAGCCCTTCACGTCGATACGAAGCATACGTACCAATACTGACACCAATGATAAGAGCAACAATCAGCGAACCAAGAGCTAGGAACATGGTCCACGGCAGTGCCATAGCAAGAACATCTGAAACACTTACAGGAAACATAAGTACAGAAGGTCCTAAATCAAGAGTGAAAACGCTTTTCATATAAGCGAAGTACTGTTCAAAAACATTTCCATCAACAAAACCGTACATTTCACGAACAGCATCCATTTGAGCCGGATCCATACGACCTTGAGCTGCAGCGAAAAGAGCATCAACAGGGTCACCTGGCATCAGCCGAGGCAACATGAAATTAAACGAGATAGCGATTAAGAAAGCAGTAAAATAGAAGCCAAATCGGCGAATTAAAAACGACATAAAAATCTTTTAACCTAGGGGCTACAGCATAGGCTGTAGCCCTCTCAAAAATAACTTACTTAAGGTGTAGATTGTTGAGAATGATCACTCTCTTACCACCGTCGTACCATACTGGCTGTACGTATGGGTCTTTTTCACTAGGCCAACCAACAATGTTTTTAGTGCTGTATTGGAACCATGTCGGGTTAGAAAACAGAGGAATAAATGGAAGGTTTTCAGCTGTAAACTCTTGAAGCTCACTCAACACTTTTTCTTGCTGTTCAGCGTCACCAATTTTGCCGAAGCTATCGATTAACGCATCGATTTCAGGAGAGTTAATACCATGACCAGCATGCCAAGTTTTCCCGATTCGAGAGGTAGAGAAATACTCTTGATAAGCCAAGATTGGGTTTGTCGCTACCATTGACCAGTTAATTGACATTGTATACTTGCTTTCTTTTAAGTTGCTGTCGTATACCGCCCAGTCCACTGTCTTAACGTTCGCTTTTACACCAACTTCTTCAAAGTATTCAGATACCATCTGAACCACTTGAATCCAGTCAGTCCAACCATTCACAACTTCAATATCAAATTCAACAGTTTCTCCATTTTCTTTGTCTCGGAATCCATCACCGTTTTTATCAACTAAGCCCGCTTCATCAAGCAAAACGTTCGCTTTTTCAACATCATACTGAGCTAAATAGCCATACTTATCTGACACATTTTTATCAATATGATTTTCGTAAAGCTCACCAATACCGCCGACATTGAAGTTTGCCGTCGGGTAACCGTAAGCTGCTATATCAACGATAGTTTCACGGTCAAGTGCCATAGAGAGAGCTTGGCGTACCTTCAGGTCGTCAAAAGGCTTTTCTTTTGTATTCACATAAAGGTGGATAGCATCATTCGCTGGGTACCAGAAATGATTGTTTTCTTTGTCTAAATCGACAAACGTTGACTCAACGTCAGCAATGAAGTTTGATCCCCAATCAATCTCACCTTTCATTAATGCAGGTTGAATTTGAGAATTATCATTGTAAGAACGGAAATTGATACAATCTAAATACGGACGATTTTCTAAATAGTAATTCGGGTTCCGGCACAGCTCCATCTGCTGTGGTTTAATGTATTTAACCGTTGTCATCGGTCCGCTACCCACCGGGTTCAAGTTGGTAAACGTTGTCAGGTCTTCAACTTTCGACCAAATATGCTTTGGCACAATATGGTAACGTTCTAAATTCCAAGCAAATGTAGAATCCGCATTTGTCAGTTCAAACACGACAGTCTGTTCATCAAGTGATTTGATTTTTTTCAGGTTACCGGACGACCAAATACCTTTTTGATCAAATGCTGGCGCTTCTTTGGTCAACATGAAGCTAAAAACAACATCGTCTGCGGCTAACTTTGAACCATCAGACCACTTCAAATTTTCTCGTAATTTAAGCGTTAAAGTTTTCAGATCAGTTGAATACTCAACGGACTCAGCCAAACGATAGTCAACTTCCCCTGTCATGTTATTAAATACGACCAGTGGTTCAAACATTACTCCGTGCAGTAAATCCTTGGTTGTGTAAGGGTTAAAATTTTCCACAAAGCCAGTATTGATAATTGGCACCGTTAGAGTACCACCCTGCTTTACTTCATCTGCTTGTACAGACGCTCCGAATAAAGCTCCAATGGCGAACGAAGCAATCAATGTCTTTTTGTGCATCACGTTGTCCTTTTAATGATAATAACCGAAAAGAAAGCGCTTTCTTTTTGCTTTAAAAAATGACGGTATTTTGGTATTTATTATCGACCATCACCCAAAGAAACCGCTTTCTTTGGGTGGATAATATGCTGATCCGATGATTCTTCAACTCACAATTGAATGAAACGAACCATAGATCACAAATTTAAAACAGATAGAGAGTGGATATATATAACAGTGTCATTCATCACATYAATTATTTATCAATATATAAAGTACTATTAAAACAATATTTTATATTTTATTTTAAGTATTAACATCACCACTATTTTTCCTCTATAAACACTGTACTTCCCCGTACTCTTTGAAGAACACTTTAATCGATGGAGTCTCTTACCCTACTCTGAGCGGACATACGCTCTTCTAAAACCCAAAGAAAGCGCTTTCTTTGGGTTTTCACTTATGTCAAGATATTGTGAATCAAATAAGATTTAGCCCTAGGATAAATATGTTCAACTTTTGGAATGGCAATAAATCAAATAAAAGACAGCACTATGAGCTTGAACTGCTACATAACTTATTGAATTGGAATTCAAATGAGCCTGTTACCATTCATTGCGACAATACAGATTTCCCAAGAGCTCAGGACGAAGGGAATATATTCAACAATGATTATGACGTACTCGTTACAGTCGCAGGCAACAAGAAATTTGCCAACCAACCCGTAATCAAGCTCAACTCTCCTATTTGCAAAGGCTTACTTGGACACCGTATTTTGATCATTAGGGAACAAGATCAGCTCTTATTTAATAATATTTCTAGCAGTAAACTGAAATCACTTACTGCTGGAATTCCCGCAACATGGGCTGATGCAGAGCTATTTAGATCAAATGGATACCGAGTACTAGAGCAAGGAACCCTTTCAGAGACACTTAAGCTACTTTCAGATAAAAAGTGTGATTACGTATCACTCGGAGCTAATGAAGTAGAAAGTATATTTCAAGAACATACAAACTATCTGCAAGGGCTTGTGATAGAAAAAAGTATTTCCCTTTATTACCCTCTTCCTCTGGTCTTATATGTACACCCAGAGAAGATGCAGCTAGCGCAATTATTAGATGAAAAACTGCATGACTACATACTCAGTGGTAGATTTGAGGCATTATTTAATCAACACTTTGGAGATGTAGTTAGCTCGATTAAATTGAGGAATCGTAAGACTATCAACCTATCTAACACAAATTTACCAACCGAATTAAGATCATTTCAATCTCAATTTACATCATAACTGCAAGTAAAATAATCCTGACCTGTTTAGTTAAAACAATTCGGCAAAATACTTTAACCGCACTTCACAGTGGTACCGTCAAGTTAACAAGTTATTAGCTCTATAATTAGATGAATAGTAGATTAACTAGCGGTAATGTCATGCCAAATATTAAATGCTACTTCTAAGACATGACATTGAAGATTGAAGATTGAAGATTGAAGGCTCAGAATACTTCCCAAGACCAGAGCAACCATCGCAATTCAAAAAGCATTGATGAAAGCGGTTAAGTCTGATGATTAGGGTGGTTGTAACCGTTAGGTTTCCGTAAATAAGGAATAAAGCTATAACCTGGAATTGGATAACAACGTGATAGCTACCTTGTTAAATTAACATTTCAGCGATTATCTCAAGTAGAGAAAGTGGAGTTGGAAAAATTTGTACTTTTCCCGTAGAGTCGCGCTTTACAAAAATCAGCTAAACGAAAAGGCGTTAGTAAGTTCAGTCCCACTAGCGCCTTAAATAAATCGAACAACACACAGTATACGATAGGCTAATTTAAGCTTATAGTTCAAATAATGGGCGTTTCGAAGAAAAATTTCTAAACGATCTGTTCAGAAAATATTAAGCCCAAAAACACCTTTAACATCAAAAAGTACTTTTTCTGTTTTCTCTCTAGAGGATTGGCTTCCTTTCACTAAAATATCAATGAGTTGAGTTTTATCGTTCAAAAAGTCAGCTCTTCTTTTTCTTATTGGTCGAAGCATGTCCTGCAAGCACTCTTCTAGAATTTTCTTCGTGGTACCATCCCCGAGCCCACCACGCTGATAATTCTCTTTTAGCTGACTTATGTAGTTTGAATCTGGATGAAAAGCATCAAGGTACGTAAAAACAACATTACCTTCAATCGCACCAGAATCTTCAACTCTTATGTGGTTTGGGTCTGTATACATCGATTTAACGGCAGCTGAAATCTCTTTTTCAGTCGCTCCTAGATTGATGGTGTTACCCAACGACTTCGACATCTTACTTTTCCCATCCGTACTAGGCAAACGAGGTGAATTGCTTAGTAAGGGCGTACATTCAGTCAAAACAGCTTTTCCTGCTAGAGAGTTAATCTTTCTCACTATTTCATTAGTTTGCTCAAGCATCGGTAATTGGTCATCCCCAACAGGAACTAATGTTGCGTTAAATGCAGAAATATCAGCGGCTTGAGATATTGGATATGTTAGAAAACCAGCAGGAAGCGAACGTTCAAACCCTTTACTCTGAATCTCACTTTTTACCGTTGGGTTTCGTTCTAGCCGACTGATTGTTACAACATTGCTGTAATACATTGTCAGCTCAGCAAGAGCCGGGATTTGCGATTGAAGACAAATCGTCGATTTAGAAGGGTCGATACCGACAGCCAGATAGTCTGCTACGACATTAAGAATATTGGATGATACTTTCTTCGGGTTGTGAGCATTATCAGTAAGGCCT
Source organism: Vibrio kagoshimensis (assembly GCF_050337535.1). NCBI lineage: Bacteria > Pseudomonadati > Pseudomonadota > Gammaproteobacteria > Vibrionales > Vibrionaceae > Vibrio > Vibrio kagoshimensis. Next base: position 148,677 of record NZ_JAKJSZ010000012.1, on the reverse strand, counting down.
TGCATATCAGCAACAAGAATTGTTTGGTCATGAATTGTCTGTAAATCTACGCGCTGCTTTAATGAGCCGACATAGTGACCTAGATGCAAAGGGCCTGTAGCTCTATCACCGGTTAAAATGGTTTCTGGTTTGGTCGTGTTTTGTTTTGTGTTCATATATGTATCTCCTAGTAAAAATAGAACGCTACTGGAGATACAAAAGAGGTTACAGTCTTAGGCTACCTTCCAGCAGCTTTAGAATGTAGGAATTCCGCACCGCTCTAATTAGAGCGCCACCAGAAAAAGAATAAGGTAGTCATAGGAATGTATTTCATTTCGACAATCTAGCAAAAACTATGATGAAGCACAATCCCCTCAAATTCATTGCTCCCCCGTTATTTTGAACAAATGAAACCCCTCAAAATTGATGTTATTCATTATCCGAGAGTATATCTTTGTATTTTTGAAAATTACCTTTCTTAACCTATTGTAGATATGAATCTTTTCCTTTGCGTCCAACACCATAGATGTAAATACACTTGTCCAACATCTAAATGATGACCTTTCCCGCTTTAAATCAGCGAAGTGCTTTGCCTATGAACCAAAGATCACCAAACTCCTACTTGGCTTTTCAAGAGTGAGCTAAACGAATCTAACATTGACTCAACTAATGTTAGTAGCCCTGCGGAAAAGGATTCATTCTTCGTTATTCCCAACATAAGAGTTAGCAGATCAACCGCATTGAGCTCACCTGTCACGGTCGGTCCTCCATCACTTGCTTCTTTCTTGGGGTTTACTCACGCGTTTGAACGAAACTTAATAGAGTATTTTCCTACGCTCGCTATTAATTCATTTGCCATCTGCGTCCATCAGCGCATGTTGAAAAGCGCGGTTTAACAAAAGAGTACGTACAAAAGGCAAACCACACCATATCGCCCCGCAACACACGATGATTGGCAATGTGACTTGGTGATTAAGTTCGATCAGAGCCCGAATGTTGATGAAGGTACTATTGTTAGAGCACAACCTAAGCGATTTGCGGAAGGTTCAGCCAAGGTTTCCATTGAGGATTTCAAATATATCCAGTCATTTGCAACAATAGAAAAACGATTCAATTTCTTCCCCAGAAAGCAGGAAAATGGCTTTCGATGCACACTGAACCCGTTGAAAGCATAGGTGATGTTTTATCGGTCATTAAATAGGCAATATAAAAATCTTATCGGCTGAGAACAAAAGCGAACGATACTAGGTTCAAAATCAAAGTGATAACAAGCGGCACATTCTAAAAAAGACTCTATCGTAACTCTTTTTCCCATCTTAGTACTGACGTACGGTGTATATTTTACCTCGTGACTTGGTTAGGCTTCAGACAGGAGTATCAAACGCACTTTCAAGCACTATTAGGTTGGCAGTAGAAAGTGAAGGTAGAGCAGACATAATTTTGTGAATTATACATTTTCGCCAAACTACAGCAGTAAGAAAGTTACTTTCATCACACCAGTCTAGGCAAGCTTAAAATTTATTTTTAACCAATAAACCTTCAAACACATTACTGGACATAAATGCGTTAGATTTATGACTCTAACGCATTTATCTAAGATTAGATAAAGTATCTTGAAGCCATAGTCTCTTGTTAGGCGTCTTGAATTCACTGAGAACTACCATACTTTCCACCATGGTTTACGTTCTAAATTAAACACATTATTGGCGAGTTTGTTTAGCTTTATAGCCTGACTTTCAGACAAATAGAACCAAATACTGGCTTGTCCATTATCCTTTGGATAGAAATCGAACCCCGGTTGGCGTAAATCGCTTAGTATAATTTCGATAATTTTAGCATCTGCCCAATCATCGTCTATTTCAGGCTTCAGCAGCCTTTTAACACCATCAACTGAATATTGAAGCTCTGCGTTATGTTCTTCTAGGTTTACACTATCTCGCAGCCCTTCTAAATTCTTAGTTCTGCCTGTAATTCGGTGGAACTGCTTTACGATTTCAGTATAGGAACCGTCGTCTTCAATCGCCTCTGCATCGAAATTCCACGCTTGATCACAAACAAACCGTCCCCATGGTTCTTCTTCAATCTCTATTCCGTATACAAAAAGGATTAAATCAAAAGGATTCGATTCGTATTCTTCTCTCGAATATGAAAGGAGCAAATCGTTAATAGTCACACCTTTATTCAACGACAACCCTATGTCTGATAACTTCTCAATTTGTTCTTCGAGTTTCATTAGCTAATATTCCGTAGTTCATTTCATAGGCGCCTAACGCCCAATTAAGGTGTGAGCCACGCGACCACAACACTCAAATTGAACGCCGTAAACACTGAACTCGACCCAAACCAAAAATGCCAAGCGTGGGGAATCACTCTTAAATTGTTTGTTATGTGCGTAGCCCAAGTTCCTCAGCTTTCGGTGACGATGTATAGAAAAACTCCTCGAACTCAACTTTAAAGCTAACTTCACTGCGCTTTCCTCGCCAAAACCTAACCGTTGGATTCTGTCCCTGCAAAATTAAACAGATAATCTCGATCATATCTGGAGTAATATTCGGACCGAAATAAACACCTGTGAGGGATTCTCTTGGGTAAGTAATGCAGTCCCGGCTCGTTGTGGATACAGCGCCATTCCCTCTCATATTTCCAAGACTTCGACTTTGCGCAGTAGAGTTCAAGAACATCCGAGCGATCATTGATACCATAAGTACTTAACGCATTAAGCTTTGGAAACTCATTAACATACTTTACTTTATTTGCTTTTGAAAACAGCTCATTGTCTGTAGCAAACTCAAGACAAAACCCAGTATATTTGTCAGAATAATGAGCCCACATTACAATTTCTTCTTCTGCCATGACATGAGTTTTATCTTCGTTCATAAACCCTCTCACCAGATAAGAGTCAGATGTCCTTTCTTGCGTACATCTGAACCTCTACAACTTAAAACGATAAAAGGCTCCAATAAGGTGCAGTGCCCGATACAGTAATAAACTGCTTGATGCCAGAGTTAAGATCACCGAACATGGTTAATGTTATATTATAACATTACACTAATAAAAAGAGCATGAGCATGAACACCCAAAAACTCCCTGTTACGGTTTTATCCGGCTTTCTCGGCGCAGGAAAAACAACCGTTTTAAGTCATATTCTTAACAACAGACAAGGCAGAAAAGTTGCGGTCATCGTCAACGACATGAGTGAAATCAACATCGATGCAGCGACCGTTCAGAATGAAGTTTCTCTCAATCACAGTGAAGAAAAGCTGGTTGAAATGAGTAACGGCTGTATCTGCTGTACCCTGCGTGAGGATCTACTTGAAGAAGTAACCAAACTCGCTCAAGAAGGAAGATTCGATTACTTAGTTATCGAGTCCACAGGCATCGCTGAACCACTTCCCGTTGCAGAGACTTTTACTTTTGCCGATGAGAATGGGCTTTCGCTTTCAGACGTTGCCCGTTTAGACACAATGGTAACAGTGGTTGATGCCATCAATTTCCTGCGAGATTACGATGAAGCGAAGTTCTTAACAGAGACGCCCGAGTCATTAGGTGAAGACGATGAGCGCAGTGTCGCTGATTTACTTGTCGATCAAGTGGAGTTCGCGGATGTGATCTTGATAAGCAAAACTGATCTCGCTGAGAAGTTAGAAGTCGACAGACTTTTGGCGATTCTTAAAACACTTAATACCTCAGCCACTATTCTTCCTATCTCGAATGGTGAAGTGGAACTTGATGCGGTACTCGACACACAGAATTTCAGTTTTGAAAAGGCACAACAAGCTCCTGGTTGGTTGAAAGAAATGCGAGGCGAACACATACCTGAAACCGAAGAATACGGTATTTCCAGCTTTGCATATCATGCGAGACGCCCTTTCCACCCAGAGAAGTTCTATGATTTCCTCCATAACGCAGAAGACTACGGCAAACTGATTCGTTCTAAAGGTTATTTTTGGTTAGCAACGAGGCCGGAGTTTGTTGGCCAGTGGAGTCAAGCGGGTGGCATAGCACGTTATGGTGCCGCAGGTATGTTTTGGAAAGCAATTCCGAAAGAAGAATGGCCGACGGATCAAGAATCCCTTGATGCCATCAACAACATTTGGCAAGAACCTTATGGTGATATGCGACAAGAACTGGTGTTTATTGGCCAAGGGTTAGAGCAAGAAAAATTGATTGCCCGCCTCAACGAATGTTTGTTAACGGAAGATGAAATGGAGCAAGGAGGCGACTATTGGTTGTCTTTGGAAGACCCATTCCCTGAATGGGAAGAGTAAACAGCTTAGATAAAAAGCCTCCCGCTATATTCGGGAGGCTTTCATGTGTATGAGGTCAATTGAGTAAACCCGTTATTGGAGCAAGCCAAGATTCAACAACGTGGCGACGTAGTATTCACCAGTGTACTTAAAGTGTCTTCTTCTGGCTTAACTTGGCAATTTTCTTTGGCCACGGATCTTCAAACGTCTCCCCTTGCTGCCACAAATCCAATTCCGCATCCGTCAAAAAGCATTTTTCCAGTGCATAGATAAAGGCATCGACTTCATTTCCTTGCCCAATCACCGTTAATCGACAACGACGATCACCAAAGCGACTTTCAACACTGTCTATCTTATCTTGCAAGATCTGACGATGCTCCTCAGTAAAGTTTTGCGATTCATCATTGATCACCGAAGCACGCCAAAATCCTGTAACTTCAAGCCCAACATTGCCGTTCGCTTGGCTCCAAAGCAGTGAAACATCATCTCGAGTCGGGAACCAAAAGAACCCTTTGCTACGAAATACGCCTTTCGTTAAATGCTGTTGGCAGGTATTCCATAAACGTGCAGGATGAAATGGGCGATCATCTTTAAGCACTTTTGCGACAAGGCTTTGTTCGTCTTTATCGGATAAATTCAACGGTTCATTCACTGTCTCACGAAGTTCTGCGATTAATTGTTCGACTAGGACGAAGTTGTAGTCTTGCTTGCCTTTCAACGTGCGGATATCCAAGTTTCCCCATGAAGTTTTGATTATCTCGGTGTACACATTGAGCGGATGAATCGCCTGCGCAATGTTGCGAACGGCATTGTCATCCACTTTGTCCGTTTTGGTTAGCATGACACGGTTTGAGAACATGATTTGCTCAACCAACAAGTTTTCTACACCTCGAACACCTTGCTGCATATTCTTCTGCCACTTCGGAATTAAAGCAGAGCCTTGTCGATAGTCATCTCGCAGCCAAGTCGCATCCACCAACGTAATAACGTCTTTGAGTGCAAATTGCGCGTTGTTTTTGAAATATTCGACCAAAGGTAAAGGATGGCTACTACCCGACGTTTCAATCACAATCCATTCTGGCGACTTTTCTGCACAAAGCTTTTTAAGTGCTTTATTGAGGTGCTGTACACCGCTCGGGCTGCTGATGCTATCTCCACTTATCGTGACGAAGTTACCTTGCTCTTCACTCACCGCATCTGTATTTAAGATAAGCACGCCATCGACATCCAACTCACTCATGTCATTCACAATAACGGACAGGTCATCACCGGAATAATCGGTTTGTTGAAGAATGTTGCGTAAAAACGTGGTTTTCCCTGACCCGAGAAACCCATGCAAAATGGTGACTGGAATTGACGACATATCTTTGACCTAAAAGCTTGAACAAGTCGAATGTTATAACATAACACCACATAAAAGTAATCCCGAGCTGTCTTAGTTCAATAGCTGACAAAGCGGTAAAGATCATGGTGGCCATTTTTGCGTGAGCCGAAGTACACAGAGTATCGAAATACAAACCAATGTAAGTTCAGCTCCAAACGAGTGTTTAGGCTTTTGTGTTTATTGCTGTCCTGCTTATCTGACGAAGCTTTAGAGAAACATCCCTACTCGCTCCACTTCTTGTAAAGCAATACCATCAGCAATCATACCAACGGGCGCTGAGTTCAGTAGATACCACGCGATGCTGTCTGCTTCTTGTGCGGTTATCTCACCTTCCCATTGGGTTACCACAAAATAATGAATCAGCTGTAACTCTTTTGTTGGGTGGTAAAGTGAACATAAGAATGTGTATTCAGTTGGAGTAACTACCGTAACTCTTTTTCCCATCTTAGCACTGACGTAACGGTGTATGTTTTTCCCTCGTGACTTGGTTAGGCTTCGGAGGAGTATCAAACGCACTTTCAAGCGCTATTAGGGTGGCTGTAGAAAGGGAAGGTAGAGCAGACATAATATTGCCTCTTCACGATTTTGTCGTAAACTTACGTAAGTCTAGACCATGAAGAGACAATATAAATTTATGGTTGTTTCAACATCAATGTTGAAACAACCATAAAGTGATATTTACGATTTCTTTTACTTCAATAGCTTACTTAAAAAACAACCATATGTAGATATCGCCTAAAACAACCATAAGTTGATATTTTTGTGAAACGAGTATTTCAGCGAAACTACAACGGTAAGAAAGTTACTTTCAGCTAGCTAGTAAGATTCATCACAGTCCAGATAACCTTGTATCAGTCACGCTCACCAACTCTCTAAAGAACCTGATGCACTTGTCCAGCTCTTCGCGCTTGACGATATGAGCTTCGGTTCTATCGGTTTGAGCGCGATGAACAGCCTCACCTCGTTTTTTTAACCATTTATTGAGTTGTGATCTAGCTTCATCAGCGGTTTGAAAATTATTCCAAACCCACGCTTCGGTGACATCAATACCGAAGAACTCAGCAAAAAGTGCTTTGGTCTTTTTTGAACCAGGGTTGTTAAAGTACTTAAGATGCTCATCAAGTCGGTTCTCAACAATTCTTCCAAGCTGTGAACCTATAACAACACCATATTTCGCATCAACAAGCTCTTTTGCTATGTCTTCGACATAGGTTTCCCATGCAGTGAGAGTCATTATCAATGTAGCTCTCTTAAGCACCTCTGGAGGTTGGGAGTTGGAGTTGCATCCGTTTAACTGATCGTAACACTCTAACAATTGCTCTGCGTCTGAGATCGCATATTCAAAATTGGCTTTCGCTTCTGACATCCTTGGCCCTAATTATCATGGTTATACGCATATAATGGAATTTACCATATTTAGGCTTAAATCATGATAACTAGCTTAGATAAAATTGAGTTACTTCAATAGGCTAGTGAGCCTTGGTTTGCTAATAACGCTGACAGCCATCGCTAACAAGGAGCTAATGTTTTAAATCACCCCATTCCGAAACGTAATGCATCGGACCGCAAATTTTGTTCATTGGTGTGCAGTGAGAGTTACTTATTTGAATACCGTGTGCTTGTAACCCATTATTTCCCCTTCGGTTGCTAATTTTTCTACTTAATTCCGAAGGTACTGGAAAATCACCATCGCTCACCAGCAAGATATCAGTTTTGTACCACTCCTCTTCAAAACCCCACATATTTAGAAGCTTTGTAGAGCACCCGTTACACGGGGAAATTTCAACCTACGCTAAATCAGGCTTTGTTTGAAGTTAACTAGCTCCTGAATACTGCTAGTATGTGGATTATATATCCACTCCAAATCAAACTGCGTCTTAGACCGTTGGTACATAAAGCAATCACCGATGACTAGTGAATTAAATTTATTCCCTTGTCCTCTCTGCTCTTCAATACTCTTCATAACGTTTTTTGGTAGTTCACTCATGATGAAATCAGAGATAACCAAAACATCAGCGTTTTCATAAAACTCACTCTTCATTAACTCAGTAGCATGACGGAGTGCTGGAGCAACATCTGTTCCGCCATGAAAAGAGGAACTCAAAAACTTAATCAAAGATTCCAGCCCTTTTTTACCCGTCAAATCAAAAGTCACAATAGATGTTGAGAAGTTAATTAGATAGCAATTTCGGTCCTGCTTTCTAGCTACAGAAGACAAGTACAAGGCCATAGCTTTGGCTATGTGTTCAGGTGCACCGTACATTGAACCACTCGTATCTATGCATAAAATCATAGGTCCTAAATTCGAATCCTCTTCAACAGATTCATCTACGAGGAGACTCTCCTCCTGATCTATTTCTGTAATGCCCTGCATTTCAAAACTCAATAGGCGTGATTCCAGATATTTAAGGTCAAAAAGAACTGATGTTTCAGGATCCGAAAGAAGTGCCAATTCAGAGGGTAGCGCGTGCTCAATATCCTTCCCTTGAACCACACCTACAATCTCTTCCTTTGAATTGATATCAACAACTGGTTGTTTGAATGCTACCGACTTCAATACTTTTTCAATTTTAGTTGATGATTCAATTTGCCTTACTTTCCCTAAAAGCTCAGATACCTTTTTGGCACCTTCGTTGTTTTTGAGGTAATCCGCCCATCTCTTTAGCGCTTCTATACTTCCACTTTTTAATTCAACATCAGATAAATCAAGGTACATTCCTGGCTCAAGACCTAAACTATCTAAGCTATACATCAACTCTTCCAGTAAATTAAGCCATTCACTAATCTGTTTATAAAATTCTTCACGCTTTCTGGACAGAGTTTCGAAGTACCACTCAGATGCAGATTTATCCAGCTTCTTCTGCCAATCTAACAACAGGAGACTTCTAGCTGTATCATTAGGCTTTTTCTCTAACAACTCTTTGTGCCAAAAGGAAGAATCAACGTGATATTTAGCCTTCTGACAAAATGAGATGTAGTTTTTTAGTAATCCATCAATATCTTGATTATTCGTCCATATTTTTAGATTCGCTTGATCATCGAAAAAAGGGTTATCCACTTCTAATGACCGTTCAACACCTTCTTTCCAAGCACTGACTTTGGCTTCTACCTTAGATGACAACTCATCTAAATTACCCAGCAATAAACTTTTTTCACTTGTGAGTTCTTTCAGCAGGTTATCTGATTGCCTATGGATCAGCTCTACTGGCATAGAGCCTCCAGACGTTCACAGTCTTTAATTCGTATTTTGAGTTTATCTATCTGAGAAAGAACACCTTTCAAAGCAACCTCTGCATCTGCACTTGTAGCAAAGGGACTATGCAGCTCAACTTTATATACACTCAACTTGTCTTCTGTCTCTTTAAGGCTTTTTTTTAGCTGTCCTCTCAGGTTACCAACTGAACCTGAAAGAGATTTAATCAACCTCTCGTTTACATCACTTCTTTTATCTCCTTTGTGGAACAAAATAGAAGGGGTGAATTCAAAGTCGTTATATCTATTTCCATAACGTCTTTCGCTATACGATAGTGTACAAGATCCTTGCTCATCGAACTCACATGTAACCTCTTTTACGTCATTTCCCGATGTATCGACAGGGTGAAAAGAAGTCTTACTTTTAAACTTATTAAAAGGAATATAAACCGTTTTCTGCTTAATTTCCGGATTGCCATAAGAATATGAATTATGCTCTCTGAATTTTGCTACTACTTTAAAGTAATCCGCCTCCCCTAATGAAATTACGTCATATACATCTTCCTTATAGAAGAGCTCTTTAGTAATCTCTTTCTCTAAGCTATCTTTACTATTATCAAGATCAGCCAAATTGATATCACTAGCAATTCCACATGACTCGATAGCATTCATAACGATCTCTTCGGTACAAATCCTGTTTTCTGGAGAAGTCCATAAGCAGTGCTTTAGAAGTATTGTGTCTGTAAGGTTTGTATAATTACGCTCGTTGAAAAACGCAGATGCTTTCAACAAATTTGCAGCTTTTTGCCACCGTCGATCCGAAACATACAGACCTAACTCTTCATTTTTTTCACTGATCTCATTGCGTATATATTTGATAACAAGCAAAGTGTCATTACTAAGTTCAACATTATGTATCGCTTCATTCCACTGATTAAGCTCTGAAAGAGATACTTTAAGTTCCTTATCAACATTAGGATCACTAGTCGAAGGCTTTGCGTTTAGTAACAAATTGAAATTATCTTCAAGTACAATTGGCGGGACCATTAAGCGAGTAATAAATCGGTCATACAGAGCATCTAGCCCTTGGTTTTCTTGAGGTACTTCATTCGAGGCGCCAATAACCGAACGAATAGGTGCCTTGATAATTTCACTGCCATTTTTGAAAACATGTTCATTAATTAAGGTGAGCAGAGTGTTTAATATCGCTGGGCTGGATTTCCAAATTTCATCAAGAAATGCAAACTCTGCATCAGGAAGATACCCTTCTGTCTTACGGATATACTTATCCTGTTTGAGCTCTTGAATTGACACTGGCCCAAACACTTCTTCAGGTGTTGTAAAACGATTCATCAAATGTTCATAATACTTTTGAGACTCAAATGCACAGGCTAACCTTCTAGAAATTAAGCTTTTAGCAGTTCCAGGAGGTCCGAATAGAAAAGTGTTCTGCCCACTAAGCGTGCTCAATAATGATATAGAAAGGATCTGCTCTCTCTCATGTAACCCTTCACCAATCTGCTCCAGTAGTTGAGTTATACGTTTTTTCACTTCTGGCTGAGCTGTTTCTGTCACTCTTAAATTTTTACTGTCTTTGATTGTTTGACGTTCTTTACTTTTCACATTCATAACTAACCAACTGTTTCCTTGTTAAACTTCAAATCTGACCACTATATTAAGTCACTTAAGCTTATTGCTACGGCTGTTGTGACGAGTCTGTTCCCCGCGTTTCTTGCTGCGATTGAAAAGCCTGCGATCGCTACCACAAACACCCACAAAGATTGATAACTTACTTCTAAAAGATACTCGCCCAAGAATTGCTTCGCGACCAGCAAGGCAAAGGCACTGACAAAAGATACAGCCGCCGCATCCCTATACAACAAATACGCTCTGTGAGTTGAAGCCACTTCGTCCTGCTTATTGGATGGACGATAAAACTCTTTGTACCAATGACTGTTCTGCTCACTATTATTTTGCTTCAACAAATCATACTCGGACACGCAGGCCTTTAGGAGCACAGTGTCAATACGTCGATCTTTCTCTGATAACTGTATAAAGCGATGCCCAGGTAACACATTGCTCCATCGCCAAAATACCAAGACGCTCTTGACTTCAGCCGGTATGAGGTGGCTAAGCCACCCCGAAATCGCACCTATCGCTAACATCGCTCCACCGGTGTCTTTTAGTATATTGACATAACTGATATCAAAAGAACTTTGATTAACAAGTGATATCACGGTGAACTGAAGAACCATCAATACCGAGAGCGGGACAATGTTATTGGCTTTCATCGACATGCCCACCATTATGCCACCTCTTCTTCATAGTCGAAGTGATATGGCTCAGGATTCATACTGTTCCATCCATCACGACCAGGAGCATTATAATGGTGACAAATATCGGAGCCTCTCGTCGCTAGTGCTTTGACACCTCGGTGAGTAAAAGCATTCATAACCGCTTTTCGTGGGTGCTTAGGCTCACCATTTTTAGCAGTAGAGGCAATCGCCGTAATATTTCGAGACGAACCTTGCCCGATAGGCTCTCCAACCAAACGATTTAAAACTGTCGGCCCGATGTTACGCTTACTGCCATGATGTGGGATCTGCATAAATCGAAGCTCTGCTCCGCTCGTACACTGATCGATTTGATCTGCCGCGTAATCCAAAGCCTGAATGCCCGCATCCCCAGTAAAAACAGAGCGCCTTCCCTCAACGACCAATTGGGTGATTACACTTAAGTTGTTCTTCGCCGATGTGACTCCGTCATCATCAATCTGGTCTTCACCCCAAATGGCAAAGAAACGACTAATAGATGCGGGCACTTTGTCAAAAAAGCTTTCTAATGCATTCGTTGCAATGGCTTTTTCCGGCATGCCATCGAAATCAGGAGTGAGGGATTCGTAGTATTCAACAGAAGGACCAAGAACCTTAACACCACCTCCTGTGTCCGTTAAACCCGTAAAAGGTTCACGTACAGTAACCGCTTTCGATTCAGCCAACTGAACCAATGACCAAGCTTTTTCGAGGTTTTGCTTAAGGCGATCCCCTAAGCTATTGTCCGTCACGCGTCCATCTTTGAATTTATCAGCAAGCCCTTGATTATGTAGCCACGGTTGATGAATCCAAAGTTCTTTTACTTCGAGTTCATTGAGGACGGTTTCCAAACCGTTGATATGGTCTTGATCAGCGTGAGTATTAATGACCAAATCCACTTTGGAAGTGCCGAAACAAGTGGTGATGTGATCAATAATCTTTGAACCTGTACTTTGAAAACCACCATCAATCACAACTACCGTTTGCTCGTCACGATGACCGTGTAGATTACCGTAGCGAAGTGCGATTGCATCACCACTCTTAGACTCTTCACCAACACCTAAAAAATCAATTTCGTAACCCATAACTTTTTCCTTTTTCTATGAAAGTTAAGAGTTACTAATCAACTAGCATGCCACATTATAACGTATTGTTTTTATTGGAATTGCCTTGAGATGTGAAGATATGAACTGTAAGGGTATTTACCTATAGTAAATATTATTACCTTCAGATGAGTCAATAAAACTAACTCGCCCCTAAACAGAACTACATTACTCATGTCATCAGAGGGTGGGGTTACTTTCGTGACTTGTTGGGCATAGTCGAGCACCCGCTCGATCGGGATAAAGAATTGATATAGCTAGAAATTTCAAGCGCCAGCATTTGGCTCAATCGATCGAGATTCCTATCATCCAAGGTTTGCGTGACCCACTGTGCAGCGTCAGCAATATGGCCGTTAACACTCAGATCGGTGTTTTTTATCCAGTTCGGTGTGAGCTCAATGTCATTGAGCTTTGATAGCAACATGGCAATGTCATAACGGCGGATTAAGCCCTTATCTTTCAAGGCATAAGTTTCCAAGGAGTAGCTTTCCAAAGCTTCAACGAAGGCAAATTGCCACTCAATTTTTAGCCTTTCGGCGAGCTCATCTGGAGTGAAAAATAGGCCATTGAGTGGCATAAAAAAGTGAAGCGACTGCTAGCTTCACAGGCGATTATGGTTTTATCTACGGATTGGCAACGGTTTTCAATCAGGTGTACCTGCCAGCTTATAGTAGCGGCATCCGAGCTTAGTTTATTGACTCCTGGTTGTTTGCCCGCTTCTACTGATAAGCGCGGGAAATCGTTTTTAAGCCATTTGTTAAGAGCATTAGTAGCGCTGAGTTGTAAATGCATAATTAAATCCATAGCTAGAGAGCAGGATTAATATTTAATTAATCCTGCCACATGTATCGCATCAAGTTACAGACCCCAATTGTTCATTAGGGATGCGAGGACCAAACACCTCTCACAAGAGCAAAATCTTCATATTGAAGAGACGTGTTGTAAGAATTTGCTTTCGCTTGAAGCAAATCGTTGGGCATCGGAGTTATATCTGTGAGCTCTTGACGTTGATCTCTATCACTTGGTTCTGCAAACCCCCTGTCGTAGATCAAACCACCCTTGGCTGTGAATAAACCTCTAGAATGTAAAAAACCCGAACCATCATCATCTGCGCAATACCAGTACAACTTAATGTTCCCAGGCATAACAGCTTTTAGTTCCATTAGAGCTTGTTCTGTTTGCCCCCAAGCTGGTTTTCCGTCTTCTTCTGAAAAAATATGAAACTCTACTTCAGCCTTTTTACATAACTTCATAAGTTCAAGCAGCGTTTTACGATAACCCGACTTAGTAACACAAATAAATGGGTCGTAAATAGTAACTTTCTCCGCACCGAGTAAAAGTGCAGTAGCTGCTTGAGCTAGAGACAATGCATCTCGAGGAAATTGAGAGTTGTAGTTAAAGTCGGGGTCTTCTAACTCAGTAATCGAAGAAACAAAAACAGGTAACTGAGTAAATGATTGATCGACTAATCTATGAAACGGCACATTTCCATGGCTTTCTGTAGCTGCATTTACCCAACTACCTTCTTCATACGTTCGAGTAAACGCAACTGTCTTATTATTTTTGAAAGTTCTAAGTCGCTCTGTTGCTTTATCCAGCGAAGTTCCATTGTGCGTCTGCCTTAATTGGTCAGAGACATCTCTAAACCAAGCTTTCGGAAAACCAGACAACACAGCCCCACGGTCAAACCCTAGTCGCGCATCCAACAGAGCCAAGTCGGCCAAAGAGTTGACTTCAGTAGGCGCAACTGCAAATTCCAAATGTAGCATCAGAATAGCTCCTCTCTTCTTTCTTCAAAGAAGCCATTTGGCCAAGGTGCATCAAACTCACCCTCGTCAGTTGTTTTGATTGGAATTAAACGAGTTTTACCCTCGGATTGCTCGCAGAAAACTATCTGTACATCACTTTTCTTACAACCAAACGGTTCGTATTCGATCTCTTCATCTGCGGTTTGGCGGCGACGTTTTAACAGCCTCAATAGCAAATGTTCGCTGTGGGTCTCAACTAAAAACATACGGTCAGGGTTTTTCTTAGTTGCCTCTAGCATCATGTCCCCTAAAGCCAACTGCCATTTAGGATGAATATGCAGTTCGGGTTGCTCGCACGATACGATAAGGTCTTGTTCAAGTGATGTGGCAACAACGAATGGGAATACTTGAGAAACGCCAACACCTACGCTTGATGGCAATAAATGTATGTTTGTGTGCGAGTCTTTGAGGATAACGGTTTTCTCAATCAAGCTTGCTTCACCGTGATTAGGTGCTTCAAAACAATAATTGGTGCCAAAGAAATCATTGTTTGTAAATTTCTCATTGGTCTTAGCTTTAACACTTTCATTCGAGTAAGCGAACGTCTCCCAACCCGCAGTCCCATCATACCAACGTTGTGGACTGGTTTTACTGTTTAACACTATCGAACGATTTGGCACAACACGTAGTGGCCCGATATGAATGAAGTCTTCTAGCTTTTTCACCAACAATTTCATGGGCGCTAATATCGCTTGAGAAGATGTAGCTTCTGCAAATAACTTTGCAGCTAAAGGATGATCAGGAAAAACTTTATTCCAAGAGAATGGAGCATTAGATAGATCTAGACGAGCATAGATATTAGGTAATGCGTCCTGACCTTTCAGGAACATTTCTTCCCATTCTCCCGAATCAAATAAGTTGTTTAATGAGAACGATTCATCTACTTCCCAATGAGGTAACGGTTGATAATGAGTGATGCTACTTTGCTGTTTACCTGGTTGCGATTCTATACGACATAACTCATTGCCTTTACTGTTACACTCATAACGGCTGACGAATGTCTTCTGTTTAAGGTGATCCCATCTAATATCTAATTCGAAATTAAATTCATCCGCTTCTGAATCAGGAGTAAAGCCTAAATCAGATTCGAGTAACCAACGCTCAGAATCAGACAAGTACTCATCCCAAATATCCGATGCACCATCCCTAAAATCAAGAGTGGCACCTATAGTAATAGTGCCATTTAAGTCTTTGCCATGAACTAGGTTTTGAAATCCACCAAAATAGAGGGCCTCGCCCGCTATTGAACTATGTTGAGCATCAAAGTTCCGCTTCGCGACTACTTCGTACAAATATAACAACGCATGCAAAACAGTACTTTTACCCGTACTGTTCGCACCAAAGAAAAGCGTGATAGGTGCCAACGGAATGACAGCCTTTGTCTTTATTCCCTTAAACCCACCAACAGTCAGTGACGTTATTTTCATATTTTACCTTTTAACATTTGAAATGCTTACAACACGTTAACTGCAATCCAAGTAGACCAACTGGCACTATTAGACACCTTCGCCAATTTATAAACCTCAATTAGCCTCTTTATCTGATCGTGTGTATCTCTCATGAAATCAAATCGATGCATCCCGCCAGCGAGATCTAAACGCCAATATCCAAAACCTTGATCTAGAGTTACTTCAACGATATCACCAGTAGAAAAATGCAATTGTATTGCTCTTCGGTGCGGTACTTCGCGTTTATTATCAATTATGTTGGTATTTACTTTTTTGCCGGCCATATGAGTCAACCACGCATTAAATATAGCGTCATAATCGTAGCGATCGTTCCAATCATGATTAACAGCAAATGGATTTCTATTTTGTTCATCAAAGCAGCTGTTGACTTCTATTTGGCAATCCGATGTTTCTCCTAGTACTTTGAGAACCTCAGCTAACAACAACAAAGAAACGGGACTTTGGAGATACCTATCAGAATATGAAATACTTTTCAACTCACCTTCTTTAAGCAGCTTTGCTAATCGCTCATCCTTACTTTTCAATAGCTTAATAAAGCCACTACCGAAGTTTGATAGCGGTCCATTTAGTTCAGTCGTGAGATCAACATGAACAGCTCCTAACAAGTGAGTTGGCTCCATGGAGTCTAATTCGAAAGGAGTTGTCGCTATTTCTGGTTCACTATAAGAAATAATGGAAATATCTTCCGCTGTAAGCCAATACTCTCCAGGGGTGGTTGCTTTAATATCAAGGTTAGCTAATGTTGACCAACCGCTACTAGTTAAGCCTTGAAAAACAATCGCCCCACACTCTTTTCCATACCTAAGTTGAACCCCGATTTTTTGTATTTCCCTTAAAAAACTCAGAATTTCTTCAGTAAAATCAACTTTCGGGACGACTATTGAAACAGCTATATTCTTCGCCAATAGTTCATGCAATTTCGATTTCATCAAGACAAGAGATGTATCCCAACCTTCGACTTCAGAAGAAAGAACAAACAAACATTCCGATACTTTCTCATTGAGTAAATCGGTTAGTTGCGCCTCAATAGTTTGAGGGCAGTATTTTCCATCATTGATAAGGTTTTGGTGTTTAGTAGCAAGTGATACGTAGTGCTTAAAATCATCTCCTAACCATTCTATTGCTAACATGCGATCGAGTTTATCGGTATCGTGTCTCGAATCCGACTCTAAAAGACATTCAGGACAAAACGCGTCACAATGCTTCCTACAATCAAGCTTTCCAACTAATCCATTTAATATCTTAGAGATATGAAATGGCGCGGAAGTCGAAAATCCGGCACCGCCGCCCACGCTGTCGAACAGTTGTAGCACTAATGCGTGTTGATTCTCACCAATAACTGTTGGCCTAACGCTATACTGAACCTCATTGGTAGACACTCCAAGTTGTTCGATTAAACACTTTCGTAATGCCACAGCTAATGTAGTCGCTACTTTCCGACCCTGCTCATTATCAGGTATGTATTCACCCGTTTTGGGGTTTTTAATCACCAGCTCAAATACATCGGTTCGAGAGTTAATACCTAAATGAATTGAAGACATTATCTTGGCTGACCCATCACAATCAGCGTGTCGACCTACTTCATCTTTATCGAACTTACTAGGACGCGGGGGCTTATGTGTTTTTTCAAAGTTAAGCGCATTTGGCAACTCACCTTTCGCTGTCATCGACTCTGCGCGGCCACAAGCCATACACAACGCGTATCCTTTACCGGACAACCCAGAACTATGATGGAAGACCTTTCCATTAGTATCCGCCACCATATAACCAAGTGCAGGCATGGGTAATGGTGTCGCTGTACCGGATGCAATAACCCAAGAAGGTTGTACTGGAACATAATTATTATTCGAAATATTATTTGTTGGCTCTCGATAATAATCAGTGACAAAACCTGTAGGTTGAATCACTTTTTTTCGACAGTCTATTTTACTTGGGTCTTTTTCATCATTTTTTGGAATGACTTGTCCACAAGCGATATTGGTACACACGAGAGAATTTGAATCAGATTGTATTTCCAGATCCGTTTCGTAACCTGTCTGACCACAACCAGGGCAACGCCAAGCTAAGTCAAATTTCTGTGAATCCTTCGCGCCATCAACGTGAATTTTCTGCCAGTTAAGAGAAATGCCTGCCGCCCGATGTACTCGCCCATCAAGAACTATTTCTGAACCTGGGGCATATTCTCGAATTGCAACAGCTAGATTTCGGCTTGGTAACCCTCGATTGATAGAAACATTATCCTCTCGATCAAGTTTGCTTAGATTCCTAAATTGAAGCTGCCTTCTAAAATCGACGATATTATCGGTATCCAAGTTTACGACATCAGTAGGGAATCCATATCCAGGCAAAAACGCCCTTGTCGCTAAATCCCGTAGTAAGTACTCTCTACATAAACGGGACTTTTCACTATTTAGCTTAAAAGCGTAAGGTCCATCTGGATCAACACCGACCAATTCATTTTCTATGTATTGATACTCTTTTAGCCAACGCGTGGTTATTTCCTCTATTTTCTTTGCCGAGCGCTTACAGATTTGTGTCAAAGGAATTTTTTTCAACTCAGTACCTTCAATTAAAGTAGATAAAGCTGATTCAAATCTCTTATCACACGTTTTTAGCCAATTAATATAACGTTCTGCTATAGATTTTTCACCGTTAAGCTTCGCATTAAACCACTCAAGATCTAAGTTAAATTTCTCTTTATTCGTTAATCCAACCTCTTCAATTAAGAAGCGTCCCATCAAAAATGAATTCACATGGCGCTGCACCAATTTCTCAGACGAAAATTCAACATGAGGAGCTGGTATAACGGTAGTAAATGGCCATTTCGGGTTATTAAAAACCAACGTATCATGCGGGTTACTTTTACACAGCGTATAACTTATCGCTCTAGATTCTTTAGATCGACCAGCGCGACCTGCTCGCTGAAGATAGTTCGCAGGGTGTGGCGGCACATTGTTCATCACTACCGCTGTAATACCTCCGATGTCAACGCCCATTTCCATTGTTGTTGAGCAATTGAGGACATTTTTCCTGCCAACTTTAAACTCATCCTCATAGATTTTAAGTCGCTCAGCGGATTGTTGCGCAGAGTGTTCTGCTGAAGCATAGTAAAAACCACCCTCTACTGTTCGGTCATTAATGTCCGTCCACAAATTCTGCTCTCTAAGTGATCTCACTTCCGATGATTTTTCAATATCCTTGCGCGTTAGAATCAATG
Organism: Vibrio kagoshimensis; assembly: GCF_050337535.1. NCBI lineage: Bacteria > Pseudomonadati > Pseudomonadota > Gammaproteobacteria > Vibrionales > Vibrionaceae > Vibrio > Vibrio kagoshimensis. The sequence goes on along the minus strand of NZ_JAKJSZ010000012.1, from coordinate 129,966 downwards.
AAAGTAAGAAGTCGTCACTTCCTTCAAAAGCCCATACCGCGGGAAGTTTCACTTTTTCACATAGGTTGCTATCTAACTGGCCTTTAAACGGAATATAAGGAGTGATCCCTTTAAACGTAGTGTCCAACAGCTTGTTCGTAATCGGGCATATATAAGCCGAATTCATCAAAGAAAAGCTGACATTAGTCAGGTTCAAACTATATTGTTTGTCTGCTGTTGAATCTTGTAAAATTTTTGATCCAGTTAATGCATTCCATGCAGAAATCAACCAACCATTAACCGTGTCTTCCCCTAATGTACTCGTAATATCAATTCCTGTGGCAACAATGAGCAGAGTGATTATACGTTGTTGACGTTTACTGCCTTTTCGCACTAACGGCCAACTCTTCGCTCTGTTTTCATCGACATCACTAGCATCTGGCCCTAATAATGTTTTAGGTGAAAAGTGCATACCGATCCAACGAATCCATTCACGGTCAATGGTTATATAAGAGTTTTCGCGGACAAAGAAATCCAAACAAACTTTAAGGTAATCACGCCAATCTTTTACCGTTAGGCCGTAATTCTCCCAAAGCTCCGGAACAACATCGATTTTATCCAATCCTGGGTAGACTATTTTGACCAACCCCTGAGTCTCTAGACTGTTTCTATTTTTTGGTCGTCTCGCAAACTCTCTCGTCAATAGCATTTGAGTGAGTCGCAAAGGTCCTGTCGAGTCATCGAAAATTTCTGGCGATAGCCGCTTGTTCTCTTTTAACATCGACTCTTTTAGATCGTTATCTTGCTTAATAGCAGCTGCCAATTCAGACCAAGGGATCGTTTGAGGCAAAGGTATAGCAACCGAACTACTGACAACATCAATATATTCTTTTAGTGCCTTTGCATCTTCAGGCATGGATTGTTCGATGGATGGCAACATGACTCGTAATTTGTCGATAGGCATACTCAAGTAGTCCTTTACGCTGTCGAGTAACGCCTCATCTATAACGACTTTCTCTTCAACATGCCTGCGAAGCTCCTTAAATACTAAACCTCGCAATCGAGAGCGCTCTGCTTCTTGCTGCATTCGAATGGACATTTTTGCCGTTCCTTGTCGGCTATCGGTAAAAGTAATTAACCGACGCCCTCGACCCGGGACAGAGTTAGGGCCTATTTTGGATTCTTTATCGACTTCAATATCCGGACAGTATTCTAATACTGTTGGTACCGCATTTGCTGTGTAAAATGGTGCACCCAACAACCCTCTTCGCAACGCTTTACTGTACTGACCTCTACCTGAGTAACCACATTCGCAACATTGTTGTGATTCATTCATCGACTTTGATAAGTGAATTGAACTGTTCTCCACAAACTCTTCATGACCTGCATTATCAAAACCTGTTAGTAGGTAATCATCATTCTGCTTTGATCCAATAACGACTTGAGTATCACTTGCCGTTGTCTTTTTGGAAAACTGATCTGAGCGCTCCTCATCTACCTCTTTTTCTTCTTCATCAAGTAGCGAAAATTCATCGCTTATTTTCCCAGTCCTTTGTTGCAATTGACGATCTTGGTCTATGGCTAATAGGTGTGGTTCATTACAATCATTGCAAAATGCCAATTCAAGTACTGCAGATCCACAATGACATTTCTGACGATGTTCACTATAAACAAGACCAAATGGCCATGCGCCATTCAGTTTAGACTGTTTCTTATTCGCACAGTTTGGGTCAATACAGCACCACAAACCATGCAATGTGCGCTGAAAATAGTGAGCTCTAAGCTTTAAAAATGCCTCACTGCTATGAAACTGCTTGGTTCCGGTACAGATATCTAGCCATCGGCATAATTCTGCTTCGTTTAAATCATAAGGTTGTAATTTATCAAGCAATTCAGCGTAATGTACCGGACCTATATTGTCTCCAGCTAACAACTCTCGTATTCTAACGGCTAGTTTGGAACTCGCTAAAGCAGAGTATCGACGCTCTGATACTTCCGAGTTTTGACTTAGCTTCTTCTCTTTAGGTTGTTCACCTTCTGGATCTATCGCTTCTATTTCACTGATGGTTAGGCTTGCTGGTGTTACTTTGGGTAAGCCCGGAACAACGCGTCTCCCCCCAATGACGGCTACCTGCTCTACGCCGACATTAGCTAGCCTAGCGAGGTATTGTTTGAGTTGCGTTTCTGCTTCAGCGCCCGCAATTGTTGCGGACGTAGCAATAAATCGAATATCCTCTGGCTTAACATCAAAAGCTTGCATCACACGTCTTAGCTGCAAAGCAAGTTCAGCGGCTTGGGAACCAATATACGTATGCGCTTCATCTAATACGATCCAACGCAGCTTGCCCTGCGATTGCTGGATAATGGGAGCATCTGCTTGCCTCACCAACATATACTCCAACATGGTTCCGTTGGTGACCAAAATAGGAGCCGGGTTGTCTCGCATCAACTTTCTCGAAAGCACTTCCTGAGGCTGATTTTTTTGCCTTTGCCTATCTTGAGCTTTAAGGTCATTAGGCGTATTACCGTTATACAGACAAAAACGAATATCACCGTTAAAGTGTGTCGTCCAAGCATTCAGTCGTTCTTTCTGCGAGTTTATTAACGCATTCAAAGGGTACAAAAATAGCGCTCTCACCCCGGTTAGCGAACTGTTGGTCTGTTGTGTTTCTCGATACAAATCTTCGAGAACTGGTACCATGAAACACTCTGTTTTACCCGAACCTGTACCACTGGTGATAATTTGGGATTGGGGGCGAGGGTCAAGCAAACCTCTCCATGCTTCTAGTTGATGTTTGTACGGCTTTATCTCTCGATTCAGAACATACTTACACTTGCAGCTACTGTCTCTTTTACACCCCTCTTTATGCGGTGCGACATCTAGCGCGTCTAGTAGCTCTGGGCTGAGTAGGTTGTTATATTCAGGGGTAGAAAGGTCTTCTATCGTTATTTCGTCTGCTTCCCAAGAGAACATTTGCTCAAACACCGGACCGTGAACAAATTTTTCATCCGTTTCCATTCTCTCGCTTAAATGGTTTCTAAGCGCCGGGTTATTGATACCCAAAATACTTAAAGTTGACTCTTTTGCTCGGCTATTAGCTTGTTGTTTTAGCGTGGAAAAATATTGCTTCATTTAAGCTTCCTCTTGGGAAAATACGCACAATGCACTCTGAAATACGGGGTTAAACCAATGACGGTCAAACTCGACAATCTGTCGTAGATGGAAATAGTCTATGGGATAAAGTGACGGTGACAATTCTTCCAGTTGCACTTTTCCACACGCCACTGCAGCGGCAAAAATAGGGAAATAAAGCACACTTTTATGTGAACTTCGGTTTACTTCAAAATGAATAAGCGATTCGCAATGTTTCTGGCACCATGTTTCTAAGTCATAGCCAAACGCTTTAGGCCATTCACGGTCAGACAAGTGAACTCGCATCAAGTCCTGGCTCCATTTCGGTAGAAAGTATTGAAACACAGCTGGTAGATTGGTCTTTTGTTGAATAAATTGATCGTCAATTAATGCTCGGCACTGCTTTTCAAACAATGGGGTAAATTCAGAAAGAGTTTCTAGCTTGCTCTTAACTTTGTTATCCACCACTTTTTCAGGCAGCCCTATATCTAGCAACATCTGGCGATACTTAACAGTATGTGACCGCCAAATACTCAGCGGTATAAGCTCCCAAATAACATTGAACTCAACTTTCAAACGTTCCATTAATTGAGCGGGGTTATCGGCTTTAAACGCAAGAGCCGATAAGCAAGTAGTATTCGTCACTATTGCCTTCCACACTTCAAAGGTCGCCATCGGAAGATGCGAGTAATTAGCAAACAAATCGTTGATAAATCGCCAGCTACTGTGATTAAAGTCATTCGCTAACATTGGGAGCACATCGGCTATCGCGTTTGGGTTAGTTACTGGATGAAATAACGCAACCGCCTTATTTAAAGTTTTAACATCACTAGAATGTTCAATAGGCTCACGACTTGGAATAAACTTCGCGCGAAAAGCCAACTGAGTCTTGTTTGAAGGAACGATTAACGCTGGCTGAGATAATTTTGTATTTAGCTCGAATACGCCTGTCGCTACGCCATTGGAATATCTTTGTTGAAGGGCATGCGGTTTTTCTGCTGGGTCAGCCAAATTAATCAATTCTGGCTTAATAATGAGCTCTTTTTCCAGTTTTACATTAAAGCTCACAGTGTCATTTAGCTGTTGAGCTTCTGTGGCATATCGTCCAATGATCGTTTGTTGTTCTCTACAACCCGACCCTCCAATAACCATTCGGATTTCATCATCAAGTTCACCAGATGCTGCCAATAGTTCGCGAATTCGATGGCGAAACTCATATAAGCTGACCTCTAGCACCTTATCTGCAACCTTGTACTCCCAATAATAAGACGCATCACGAGACCTCGTCGGCCCTTTCAATTCAATATGATAACTTGCCGCTACATCTACACGCGGGAAAAACTGAATACGTGCACCTAATAAATCATCGATGGTGATACGATTGGCTAGACCGTTACCATGTTTGTCAAAGGTTAACGCTCCTGAGGCTGGAAAAGGTACCCGTACTTTTATCGGGTCAGCCATCAAGTTAGCACTGATAGAGAGAATAATATCCGCTGGCGGTGACCCTTCAGCTGTCACCGTTATTCTCTTGCCACCTTCTATATTGGTTTGTTTATAGGAGACCTGTTCGCCTTCTATGGATACAAATAAGTTCCTTTCACAATGAAGATCGACAAAACCACTATTAGCCTGCTTAGACGGCTTAAGTTCAATGCCGAATGATTGCGGAAGAATAGCGAGGCGTTTACGAAGCATTGTTCGATTACCACTCGCCTTTAAACGTACTGATTGGATACCAAACAAGCCAGCTTGATGCGTTTCTCCTAGTGGTTTATTACCTAACCATAATTCTGTATGCGCTTCTTGACTGGTAATGGTTGGCAACCCCAGATAGATAGGTTGTCCAGTACTTGAGTAATATTGTAATTTGACACCTCGAACGCTCACTTGCTCTGCTAAGACTGCAGACTGTCGCGTTGATATTACATAAGTATCATGCTCATCATCTTCAGTATAATAATCAACCTTAATTTCCCCACTAAAGTGGACAAACTGGCAGTGTTCTGTCGTTACTGATGTGCACAATTCTGGAAACTCGGCAGTGTACGTCGAACCTTTTGATAAGATAGCTTTCAGTTGATCTGCTTTAACATTTACACTTCCTTGTCCAACGACCCAATCATGTTCACCGTCTGACTTAAGCACAATGGGCATCTCATTCATAGCGAGATCAGAATTAGCGATTTCTTCACGATGAAGCTCAACACCGGCTTGCAATACGACTAAGTACAGATCTTGCTCTATAGCTTGGCGACGAAATTCACAAGCAGGAGTTCGTAAAATAACCTTCGTCGTTTCTCCTTCAAAGGTTGTATGACCAATGCCTAGCTCTGCAATTACTCTATTGCCTTCTTGTATAAATAACTCAACTCGACTGTTAATCAATGCTTCGCGTTTAAAAGGCATAGGTATCGCCTTCATCAATTTAATTTGAGCAACAAAGCCCAAATCATCATTGTTCGAAAGCCTTTGCCTGCAAATAATTCGTTTTGTTTGTTGTGATTTATCTTTTCGCTGAACGGAGGCTGAAGTCAGCAAGCCAGTGAGAAATTCACTTCCGGTGTCTACATCAAGCGGGATTGGAAATAGATCTCGCCAATTGGGTAATTGGGTGTCTAAATGATTGGCTGGTTGCTCTTGTTGTTGCAGGTTGTATTCGTCAGTTAAACGCAGCAATAGCTCCGCCATATTAGTGATTAGATCAACCGTCGTTTCTTGTCTAAATGCCTCAGGTAAATGTTCAAGGCCCTCCGACACTAACTGAAAAGGCGATTGACCAAATTCCTGAGCGTCGTCAAAAACCCTAAGAATACGTTTAAAGATTGTTTGGAAACGGCCGCCTTCACTCGCTAGCAGCCCATAGGGCAAACCGCCCTCTCGAAATACTGAACCAAGAAAACTATGCCTTTCATCGTTATATTGGCTAACCGTACGCTGCCAATATTTAAAACCTGTTTTTATTACTTTACTACGTTGGTTAGCATCTAACTCAAACTCTAAGCTGCTTGATATACCACTCCAGCTCCATCCACCTTGATATTGACGTCGATACCATTCAGCACTAAAAAGGCAAAAAGCGGCACACCAGCTACTATCTCCGTGCAACCTTGTTGGCAATTTTTGTTTTTTTAAACTGGTTCGTAAGTGATGATATTCGGATTCTGATAGCTGATAGGTAAAGAGCGGCTGACCTGTTGGCTGAGATAGTTCTCGCTTCGTCAAAATGGCTCGTAGGCAACCATTAACCGAAGTAGAGCCGAGTATCGCACTTGTAGGTTCAAGTGCGCTGGGGGACGTAGTATCCATTAATAACCTAACCTTATTTACTTAACCTTAACTGTAAGCCGGCCAAATACTTCGCACTTAGCCATTTTTATACAAGCCAATGCATTGCAACAAACATCCCGATTAGTAACAAGTTGATTTATCAAGGAATAAGTCGGTAATCACACTTTAACTTTGGAAGTTAAATTACCAAGGTGTAATTAATTTTACGGTTAAGTTTAGAGGAAAGGGGTTATTTGAATAACCACTGATATGATAGGAATAATTGGGATCTCAACTTGACTTTTATGCCTTTGAAACCACCAACTATAAGGGATGTTATTTACCAATATTTAAAAAGAGAGGACCTAATCTTCGTTCAAAAAAAGAGGCATCCGAAGATACCTCTGAAATTTATAGTTGGCCAGAGAAAGCACTTTGGGAAAGAGAGTTGAATAACTCTATACAACAGCCTGTCACCGTATTATTTTTTAGCGCGGTACTTTCATACACCGTGACGATGTCAACAAATCGATCTTGCAGGTGTTTAGGTGGATGCAATATTGGAAATTGTTTTACTATTGTTCCGTTAAGATTTGGTTGTCCACCACCTTGCCCCAATGAACGCAGCGTTTCGTACGAAAGCTTCAAATAGTAATATAGATATGACATGTTTATACTGTTTGAAGGAGCTAGCACAGCACATGCTTGATTGGTAGCGGCTTCCACTCCAAGGATACCTACTTTTCCACGTGTCTTACCTTGCCCGTACATCGCAACAACTATTGCCCCTCTCGGGTTAAGCTTACAGCTTGTGTCTCTAACGGCTAATTCGGTTATTTTCTCTTCGGTATCTTTGATAACATAGCCGTCAACCTCTGTTGTCTTAACCCACGGTATTGAACCTTGGAAGTAATCTTCTCTCTTTCTTGAAGGTGTTGAGCCTGACGAAACATTACAAAAATCACTTATAGTTTTAACATCCCACTTCTTCGGATTCGTCACCGGATCACCAAACATATCCAAAAACACGCTGCGTAAGAACTCGTCGGCAAGGTCAATGGCTTGTTTGCGTTTCTGGCGAATAGCATCGGCTTTATCCAAAATGGCAGCGATGCGTTTTTGTTCACTAGGGCACGGTACAGGTAATAAAACCCTACCCAAAATTTCCATCGTAATATATTTTGTATTGGTTCCTTTAGAGCTAGCTTTTAAAAGTTCTAGCTGAGCTTGCAACGCATACTTAAAATATGGATATGAATGGCTGTCTGATTTGAGTGAAAGAACGTAGGTTCGTTGGTAAGCGTTAAACTTACCGTGATAGTATTTTACATCATATTGACCCTGAGCATTATTTCCGGCTAATAACAAAGCCTCTTGATCAAAAGCATACTTATCGATGCTTGAAGCTTCTTTCGAACATGTAAAAAACGGATACTCCCCACCATCAACCGCTGCATTAGAATTCAATTTTCCAGTTCTAATATCAAAGCATTCAGTTACGGGAATGTAGTCAACTTTCATAGCATCGACTCCAACTCATTCAAATCAGCCAGAATCTCATTTTCTAAGGCTTTCAGCTTGCCTAAAATCACTTTTGGTTCTTCGTAATTTTCTTGCTCGTACACCACTTTTTTATAGCGGTTGATCGACAGGTCATATTTGTTCGCTTTGATGTCATCTTTCGCAACCAAGAAGGCTTTTTGAGTCTTGTCTGACCACTGATCAGTTGACTCACCTGCCATTACCGCAGCTTGATACGCTTTGTACTGCTTAACCAAGTCTGGCAAGTCGTTGTCTTTGATTGGCGTACGTTTATCGTCAAGTGATTTTCCATCGGCTTGCACGTCGTAGAACCAAACCTTGTCTGTGCTGCCACCTTTGGTGAAGATTAAAATTGCGGTAGACACACCTGCATATGGCTTGAACACACCGCTTGGTAGCGAGATAACAGCTTCTAACTGGTTATCTTCAATTAGGTGTGCACGAAGCGCTTGGTGCGCTTTAGAACTGCCGAATAGAACACCGTCAGGCACAACTGTTGCGCTACGGCCACCGGTCTTAAGCATCCGTTGGATCAGTGCAACAAACAGCAGCTCGGTCTTTTTAGTTTTCACGACTTTTAGAATCGCAGGATCGACGTCTTCTTCATCTAGGCTGCCCTTGAACGGTGGGTTGGCAAGGATGATATCGAAGCCATTTTTAGCCTCATCGGGGAAGCGTTCAATAAAGCTTTGGCTTAATGTATCTTGGTAGTGGATATCCGGCTGTTTTACACCGTGCATCACCAAGTTCATTGCCGCAACACGCAGCATGGTAGAGTCAAAATCAAAGCCGTGGAACATGTCGTAATCGATATGGGCTCGGTTTTCAAGCTTGTCACCTGCGTACAGATAGTTAAAGACCGGATTGCCGTTAATGTCTAATACTGGCTTGCCTTCTTCGTCAAATGCTTGCTCTTTCTCTGTGCCTTCTGGTGAAGAGTATTTCTCTAACAAGTATTCATACGTCGATGAAAGAAAGCCGCCAGTGCCACAAGCAGGGTCACAAATGCGGTGTGTTTCTTCTACATCAAGCATTTCGATCATGGCTCGAATGATATGGCGCGGTGTACGGAACTGACCGTTAATACCTGCGGTGGTCAATTTTGAAAGTAGGTACTCGTACAAATCGCCTTTTACGTCTTTGTTCTCTAAAGGAAGGTCACTGACCAATTCAACCGCTTTGACTAACAAAGATTGCTTTTGGATCATCAGCTGAGCGTCTTTCATGAACTCAGCAAACAAGGTGTCATCGCTGGTCAGCTCTTTAAAGAAGGGAAATAGCTCGTCTTTAACCAATGGGTAAAGCTTTTCCGCACCTAAGTGACGAAAGTTTTCCCAGCGGATATGTTGCTTATCCTTCTCTTTATCTTCGCTCATAGGAAAACGACGAGTGAATGGCTTACCAGTACGAGCGCTACGCTTCTCATCGTTACGTTCATTCATGTCTAACATACGGGCGTACATCAGGTAAGTAATTTGCTCAACGACGGTTAAAGGGTTGGTGATACCACCGGTCCAGAACTCTTCCCATAGCTTATCGATTTGGCTTTTTAGTGCACCTGATGTAATCATTATTCATTCTCTTAGTTTTTCGCTTGACTGCTTGCTTAATTCTTCGGCAAAGCTAGTTCGGGAGCAACCAACGGCGTATTCAGAGCCTTAATTCAAGGCCCTCATTCAAGGTAGTAGCCGCTGGTTTTTTAATGGTTGTAGTGTAATCAGCTTACTGGCTTAACCAAAGGGCTAATTCACTGCTTTCTCGACGCTTGATTGTTTATTACCCAAATGCACGCTAAAGCGGCGAACAAACTGTTCAACTATGTCTGCTTGCGCAGGGTTAGGGAACACGCCTTCCAAGCCTGCATCATCAACCTGATTAAATGGTGCTTCATAAAGATCGTCTATGTCCACACAGCCGTGTTTACAAAGGTGGTTCTTGAGCATGCCAATAAAACGCTGTTGCCTTGCACTCAGGTGTGTATGGACTTGTTGAACGAACGCAGTAAATTCATGCTCAATTTGAGGTTCATCCATCCCTACTATCGTTCGCAGGATTTGATCCAACTCTGCTGTTGATTCAGGGAAGAACTCTTTAAGTGTATGTAAATCCACATTTGGGTTTTGTGTATGCACCAGTGCATTCAGTGTTAATAAGTCAGCTTCTGTTACCGCTTGCCCGCCACGTATTTTCTGTAGCACAGTGTTAGATTCAAACAGTGGCGTAAGTGTCTTTTCAACTTCTTGACGATAGATCTCGTAATCTACAGTGATAATGTCGGTTTTAATTTCTTGCGTTTCATAGAGTGTTGGATCTTCTTGCAAGTCAATAATGGGCGTTGTCGGTGCAGGTGGTGCTACGCCTTTATCGCGTAAATGGATAACCGTACGTAAGTTATGACGACACGCTTCTACCGCAAAATAATCGGCATCACTCAAATAGTTGGGTTGTTGAATCTGCTTAATCGTGGCCGCTTTGCTACGCACTTCGTTTAGATGCATCGACAGACTGGTAACTTTATCCAATATTGGCGGCACTTCTAACTCGACTTTACTCGGCTGCCGCAGTTTGGTGAGTTGCAGTTGTAAGAGTTGCAGATCTAAACGCAGCGCTTCACTTTCACCGGTGGTCTTCTTCCACTGCATCAGAGGCGCCATTTCATCAAAGAGTAACGCTTTAGTATCTGGCGCCATCTGCATTAAACGTTTTTCTTCACTCAGCTGTGCTTTTAGTTTCCATTTCTCGCGTACCGCGATGGTTTGAACGTTTAGAGAGTCAATGTCTGCCTTAATCTGCGGTATAACGTCAGCAAAGATTTCCATCTCTGCTTTTTTAAGCGCTTCAACGGCCAGCACTAATTTGGCTTCAAATACTTTTTGCGCCAAAGATTTACTTTGCGTTCCTTCATCCTCGTCTGGGTTCATTTTGAAATGCTCAAAGTTGCCCCAGTGGTCGAAGATGAGGAAGTGCTTTTTATCTAACCCTGGCCCATATAAGTTTTCACATAAACGTGTACCACGCCCTACCATTTGCCAAAATTTCACTTTTGATTTTATAGGCTTAGCAAAGACCAAGTTAACACATTCAGGTACATCTATACCGGTGTCTAACATATCAACTGAGACGGCGATGGTAACCTCATCATCGTTACCTTCGACACTTTTGAAATTGTCGATAAGCTCTTCTGCTCTCTCATATTTTGAGTGAATAACTCGGCAAAAATTTCCACCCATATCTGGGTACATTTCACTAAACAACTCAGCTAGCAGTTCGGCATGGGCTATGTTTCTTGCAAAGATAATCGATTTACCAGGAAGTTGGTCATCCACATCTTTTAAACCCTTTTCCATTAGGTTGCGGATGATTGCTCGATTGGTATCTTTATTGAATATGGCTTTATCAACCTGCTTCGCATCGAAATCCAGAGTGTTTGGATCAATACCTTGGTCTTCTAGTTCTGCAATCTGCTCATCCGTCAGTTCGCTTGCCTTAATACCGTCACGTAAGAATTGAGTTGTGTGAGTCACGACTTTGAATGGAACTAAATTTTTCTCTTCAATCGCTTGTTCAAGTGGGTAGTTCGCCGTAGGCATTTTGTAGTCACAGCCGAACAACTGACTGGTTGAGCGCGAAATCATCTCAACAGGTGTCGCGGTTAAACCTACTTGTAATGCATCGAAATATTTGAATAGCTCGCCGTACTTGTTGTAAATCGAACGATGCGATTCATCAGCAACAATTAGGTCAAAGTGACCAACATCATACTCTTCATAATTTTGGATCATGCCCGGATAGGTCGCGATAACAATACGCGCTTTTGAAGCTAGTTCTTTCTTACTTTTACCTTTGATGAATAACGGCTCTTTAGTGTGTTCATTAAACGCATTACCTGCCTGTTTACGTAGCTCTTTTCGGTCACATAAGAACAGAATACGTTTCGCCCAACCTGCATCTAACAAGCGCTTAGCTAAAGCAATAGAGACTCGCGTTTTACCTGTCCCGGTTGCCTGTACAATAAGGGCCTTTCGATGCTTGTCTGAAAAGCGCTCACAAATACGGCTGATGCTTTCCATTTGATATAAACGACCCGCAACTTTTGTATCAATGGGTGTGCTGTTTAAATCTTTCTTTATTTCTCGTTGAAGAATCAGATACTGAAGACTGTCTTTTGAGTAGTAGCCAAAAATTAACCTAGGAGCGTAACCTTGAGCATCATCCCAAATATAGATTTCATAGCCGTTAGTGTAGAAAATGACTGGGCGCTGGCCGGTACTTGCTTCTAGTGCATCTGCATATAACTTTGCTTGCTCACGACCTGCATTAGCATCTTTTCGGGTGCACTTTGCTTCAATAACAGCCAAAGGCTTTCCATTGTCATCCCACAGAACATAGTCGCAAAAACCTTTACCTGTCGCAGTAGGTTGACCGTCGACTTCATACTCTTTTGACACCTGTTCCGTGCTTTCATTATCAAGAGCGACATCCCAACCTTCACTGCGTAATTCAGCATCAATGAGGCGCTTACGAGTTTCCGCTTCATTGAAATCAAAACTGCTTTTTAGCGACAAAGTATTAGTGCGAATTTTATCGGCTTTAACGTGGTCAGTTTGCTGCTTCAGCTGAGCGGCTTGTTTCTGAGCTTCTAACTGCGCTTGCTTTACTTCTTCTAATTCTTTTAGCGCTTTCTTAAGAAGATCGTCATTTTGGTTAAGCTTCTGCTGTAAAAGTTTGTTCTTTCTCTTGAACTCAGCTTTAGACTCTTCACCCGTTGGTGCATTGTCTGGGACAGTAAATTTAGGGCAACCTTTTATATCACCGTCGCCATAGGCCATATAGAGCCAGCAACCAATAAAGTAAGACTCTTTCAACAACCAAATTGAATCATGTTGTGAGACTTTCCCTTCATGGGCAGCCTTGTTGCCCCCCTTGCGGACAGCGTGAAATTTATCAGCAATGGTTTTATCAACAACCGAGGTAAAAGCGCCACTGACGAGTTTGTCGTGCATTGAAGCATTGGGAGCAACAGGTAGGTGAAGTTCTTGGTATAGGTAACCAACAATTTTTTCAACATAACAACGTAGCTTAACGAGAGCACTTTGCGGATCAACAACGGCGTACGTTTCAGCAAAAGCACCAAGTTCAGCTAACTCTGGCCACTGTTCCCTTAAATGTTCAAAATTCATAGACTTCTTCACCTTTCTGTCTCCTAAGATGAGTGATACTTTGCAACGTTTACGCCAATTTCAAACTTGGTTGTTTTTATGATTCTAAATTGAGCGTTTTCAGCCAGTTATTTAGCGTTTGATGATTATTTAAACCTAACGATTTTGCAGCTTTAGATTTGTTTCCAGCAGCATAATCCATCGCAGACTCAATTGCACTTTTCTTTATATTATCAATATGTTGCTGAAGGTCACCAGGAACCCTAAATTCACCATTGTTCGCCGAATTTAGGTCACGACTTATTATCGCAACGTCCAAATCTTGTTTAGTGATCTCTTTACCTTCCGACCATAATACGGCTCGGTTTAATGTGTTCCATAGCTCACGAATATTACCCGGCCAGCTGTATGCTTCTGCAAATTCTATTGCAGACTTGGAAATATTCTTACTCTCAAATAAGGGATGAGTCTTCATCTGCTGGTTTATCTCGATCATCAACTCTTCGATCAGGAAAGGGATCTCTTCTGAACGCGCCCTTAATGAAGGCAACTCAATCACTCCAACGGCTAGCCGATAGAAAAGATCTTCACGAAAAGACTCGTCAGAAACCATTTTAAAAAGGTCACGGTGTGTCGCAGCGATAATCCTCACATCAACACTTTTCGTGGCAACGTCTCCCACCTTTGTAATTTCCTGCTGCTGCAGTGCCCTAAGTAATTTAACTTGAACGGCTAAAGGTAGTTCACCAACTTCATCAAGAAATAATGTTCCACCATTTGCTTGCTCAAATAGACCTGCATGATCTTGGTGTGCCCCTGTAAACGCACCTTTTACATGACCAAACAAAATGGAATCAACCAAATTTTCAGGTAAAGCACCACAGTTAACAGCTTTAAATGGCTTATCAGCACGAAGACTGGCTTTATGAATACCTTTTGCCATCACTTCTTTACCGGTACCACTTTCTCCGAGTAGCAAAGCCGGTAGATCAGCATAAGCCAATCGTTGCGCTTTCTTGATGACGTTCTGCATGACAGTAGATTTGGCCGTAATCGAATCAAAAGCACTATTGAGAGACGGTGTTTTTGAAGCAAGTTGAGCAATAGCTGTTGACGAAGATTTTTGATACTCAGCAGAAAAGTCTACAGGTACATCAACCTCGATTAACTGACCTTGAGGGGTAGTTTGAACTAACTGACATTTCGCAATACTCTTTCCAAGTAGAACAGAAACGACTGTCATTGCAGGCGTACCAGAGGTCAGATTTAGAAAAATACCATCAGCCTGATCAGAGACATAAGCCAGTTGCTTGTGCATGACTTTGGTAATTGCAGTGTAATCAATTGGAGATGACAACCTGATACGTTGAATCTTTACTGAAGTATTGGAACGCCCGGCACAAGCAAGTTTTTTTTCAAGCCACTCTTTGTAATCATGCCATTCATCTTCCCATGTACTAGCCAGAATCACGACATCATCAATTGCTGGCGCTTTTAACGCAATAGTCGCAATTGAAGCTGTTTTATCTAGCTTCATCTGATCCAGGTCTGTTCTTCCAAGCCAGCTAAGCAAGGTTGCCATTCTATCTTCCGTAATTATCTTTACTTATTGATAAATACTTTACAGCAATAGTCCCTTAGTTGATATTCAATTGAGTGAAATGCAGATCCAGATTACACAAAATAGAAACTTGTCTATAGCGTCTCAATCTGAAGTAAAACTCGGTTAATCATGCTGGTAACTCCTATATTTGGATTAGGAGGAGCTTAATGCTTTTACAAAGACCCAAACCACACAGTCACGAAAGCTTGGAGAGCTTCTTTATCCGAGTTGCAAATAAAAATGGCTATGAAGATGTGAACCGTTTTCTTATGGCCACGAAACGTTACCTTCAAGATATCTACTTCTCAGGGTTCCAGACCTTCCCTACTAACATCTGCAAGATGAATCCTGCGTCAGCCAAAAGCAGTTCCAGTGCCCGAATAGCTTCACTCCTGAAGCTCGCTCAATTGACGTTTAATGAACCGCCCGAGCTGCTTGGGTTAGCAATAAACAGAACAAATTTAAAATACTCTCCATCCACCAGTGCTCTGATACGAGGTTCTGAAGTTTTTCCTCGTAGTTTACTTCGAACTAAATCCATCCCCTGCTGCCCATTGTGTTTACAACAAAATGGCTACGCCTCCTACCTTTGGCATTTTGAGGGTTACGATCACTGCCATATTCATGATGCACCTTTGCTCAACAGTTGTCGCTGTGGCACTGAGTACGACTATCGAGTGTCTGGTTTAAGTGGAATGTGCGGGGAATGCAAAAAAACTATCAGTACGAAAAGTTCAGAGAGTAGCCATAAAGCAACATCCACTGTTTCAAGTTGGCTCGCCGGCAATGAGTCTAAAGATCTACCTGACGTCCCCAAAAGCTATCGTTGGGGTTTGATTCATTGGTGGGTCCATATCAGCAAAAATGAATTCGATCACGTTTCGTTCATCCAATTTTTCTCAAAGTGGCCTAGCTCGTTTCATTCTATGATCGATAATGAGATCGAATTCAACCTAGAGCACGCCATTGTTGGAAGAAGAGAATTACGGATAAAAGATCTTCTAGGGCGGATATTTTTTAGTTCTGTTCGATTACCAGAACGCAACCTGCAGCACAATATCGTTCTAGGAGAGCTTCTACGCCATACAGAGATGCATTTATGGGATAGCAACGGTCTGATCGCTGACCTACGCATGAACTCTTTAGAGGCTGCTGTATTCCTCAATTGCAGTATGGATGAGGTAGCTTCAATGGTAGAACAGCGCATCTTAAAGCCAAATCGTAAAACTAAGCCAAACATGCCTCTGGCGGTTAACGACTACTTATTTTATTTCGGCGACATCTTCTGCCTTTGGTTAGCCGAATTTCAAACTGATGAATTTAACCGCTCTTTCTATGTATCGAGGTGGTAGATGCCGACTTTAGCTGAGCTAATGCAATCCAAACTTGATGATTTAAACATCGAGCTTAAACGCGCATTCCGACCTTTAACACCACATATAGAGATTGATGGGAAAGAACTTGATGCACTCACTATATTGGTGAATTTAACCGATAAAACCGCCGATCAAAAAGACCTACTCGACCGTGTAAAGGGCAAGCAAAAGTTAAGAGATGAAAAATGGTGGGCTCGCTGTCTAAAAACGTTTGAATATAGACAAAGCCACAACCTAAAATTTCCAGACATACGCTCTGAAGGTGTTATTCGCGCGACTCCTTTGGGTCTGCTACCTGAATTTTTACTCTCATCTTCTAAATTAGAACCACACCACTGGGCGTACAGCCATGATTCGAGTGATGTTAACAAAAGCGCCTTATTAACCAATGAATTTAGTTGGAATGGTGTGATTTCATGCCTTGGGGATTTACTTAAAGATGTAGAACACCCGTTGTGGCAAAAACTCAATACGCTTGGCTGCTACCAAAAAACACGTAAGGCTATCGCTAAAAAATTGGTTCAGATTGCTCAAACCACGATTAACGTCAGTCTCGCTCCAAATTACTTAACTCAACTATCTTTGCCTGATAACGACAGTTCTTATATTTCACTCTCGCCAGTGGCTTCTCAATCGATGCAAAGTCACTGTTATCAAGCGCTAGAAAATGAGTATCGCTATACAGCGTTAACCCGTTACAGCCGCAGTACTAACATGGGAGTATTACCTATGACATGTGGTGGTGCTTTGAAGATGTTGAAAGCTGTCCCTAACTTTTCCTTTACTCCTCATTCTCAGATTAACATTGGAAAATCTTGGCTGACCCCAAATCATATTCAATCGTTAAAGCAATACCAAAAGTTTACTCGATATTTAATGCCAGAAAACAAGCGAGTGGCTTACCGAAGAACAGTCAAAAATGAGATACAAGGGATGGTTAAGGCTTGGTTGCTTACACAGGACAGGGCCATGGATGTGAATACTCTTGTCCAACATCTAAACCATGACCTGTCCTGCTTAAAATCAGCTAAATGCTTTGCCTATGAACCCAAGATCACAAAACTCCTACTTGAGCTTTTAAAGAGTGAGCTAAACGAATCTAAAATTTTTTCAACTAATGTTAGTAGCCCTGCTGATAAGGATTCATTCTTACTTATTCCCAATATAAGAGTTAGCGGAGCAACCGCATTGAGCTCACCTGTCACGGTCGGTCTTCCATCACTCACTGCTTTCTTGGGGTTTACTCACGCGTTTGAACGTAACTTAAATGAGTCTTTTCCTACGCTCACAATTGATTCGTTTGCCATCTGTGTCCATCAACTACACGTTGAAAAACGCGGTTTAACAAAAGAATGTATACAAAAAGCAAACCACACCATATCGCCCCCCGCTACACATGATGATTGGCAATGTGACTTGGTCTTTAGTTTGGTGATTAAGTTTAATCGTAGCTTGAGCGATGATGAAAGTACGATTGTTCGAGCTCTGCCGAGGCGGTTTGCCAGAGGTTCCGCTAAAATAGCCATTGCAGATTTCAAATACATCCGGTCATTTTCAACGTTAGAAAAGACGATTCAATCCTTTCCTCAGAAAACCGGCAAATGGCTATCGATGCATACTGAACCTATCAAAAACATGGGTGATATTTTATCGGAAGTTAAAGAGAACCGAAAATTAACCCCAAGCTGTGTTGGGTATCATTTTCTTGAAGAGCCGACCGACAAACCTAACTCTCTTCGAGGTTATAAACATGCTTTTTCTGAGTGCATCATTGGTCTGATTGAGCCCATCACTTTTGATCAAAACACCGACATAAATACTATTTTGTGGCATCACAAGTGCTATCAAAACTACCTTTCTGTGCAGCCAAGGAGTACCTATCATGGAACTACCGACTAACCTAGCCTATGAACGTTCTATTGATCCTTCTGATGTGTGCTTTCTAGTTGTGTGGCCAGATGGGCGAAAGACCCCCTTAACCTACACTTCTCGTACTGTACTAGGACAAATGGAAAGCGCAGCCTTAGCTTATGACCCGTCTGGGAAGATCAAAGAAAGTGCAACGGCTGAAACACTGGCTCAAGGTAACCTACATCAAGTCGATTTTTGTCATGCTCCTTTCGGTGCTAGCCACATTGAATGCTACTTTTCGGTCTCTTTTTCTTCTGAGCTACGCAAACCTTACAAGTGTAATTCGTCTACGGTTAAACACACACTAATGCAACTAATCAAAGCGTATGAAGAAAATATTGGTTGGAATGAATTGGTTTCTCGATATTTAGTCAATATATGTAATGGCTCATGGCTGTGGAAAAATACTAAAAAAGCCTATTGCTGGGATATAGAGTTAACCCCTTGGCCCTGGGCGGGAGGTGCTGTCAAATTTCAAGACATAAGGGCTAACTACCTTGAAAGAAGTGACTTTGAGAACCATAAAGATTGGGAAGCTATTGCTCAAATGACCAGAAATGCTTTTTCTCATTCTAATGGTTTGGCCATATTTGAAGTGAAAGCCACCTTGCGGCTACCAACCAATAAACAGATTTTCCCGAGCCAAGCATTCACCGAAAAAGAAAGTAACAACACTAATAAATCTAAGAAACAAAGCAAGGGACGAGTTTTTCAAAGCACAACGGTTGATGGTGAACGGAGCCCAATATTGGGTATTTATAAAACCGGTGCCGCCATTGCGACCATAGACGACTGGTACCCCGATGCAACTGAGGCACTGCGTGTCGGTCGGTTTGGGGTTCATAAAGAAGATGTCACTTGCTACCGTCACCCTTCTACGCAAAAAGATTTCTTTTCTATACTTCAGCAAACAGAGTCTTACATTGAAGCACTCACGTCTTCAGATAAAACAAATCAAGAGACCATAAACGACCTGCATTTTTTGGTCGCAAACATCATCAAGGGTGGAATGTTCCAACATAAGGGGGATTAAGTATGACGTGGTACTACAAAACGGTCACTTTTCTGCCAGCGCGTTGTAACAATGAATCATTAGCCGCTAAGTGCCTTCAGATTCTTCATGGCTTTAACTATGAATATGAAACAAGAAATATAGGCGTTTCATTTCCTCTTTGGAGTGACGATACCATCGGAAATAAAATTTCTTTTGTGAGCACAAATAAAATCGAACTCGATTTGCTACTCAAACAGCACTACTTCACCCAAATGAAAGATCTGCACTATTTTGATATATCAAATACAAAGGTTGTCCCTGACGGCTGCGAGTATGTTTCATTTAAGCGCTGTCAGTCTATCGACAAAGCAACACCTGCTGGACAAGCTAGAAAATTGAAAAGATTACAAAAGCGCGCTGAAGCAAGAGGAGAAGAATTTGACTTACCTTCAATCAAACCGCAAGAGATTGTAGCACTCCACCACTACCACTCACTGGAAGAGGATAGTAAAAGTCGTGACGATAGTTTCCGACTCAATATAAGGATGTTCAAAGAGTCTAGCTTAGACGGCGATGCTCTATTTAGCAGTTATGGTCTTGCAAATACTGAAAACACATTTCAAACCGTGCCGCTTATTTAACCCTTTTTCACAGCAAGAACGTAACGCATTGAAATTGCGTCATTTTTATCTAGCACCTAAAAATAGGGGCAAAATGCCTTTTATGAATTAACTATCTGATAAAACTGTACTATTCTTTATTTAGCTACAGTGTACTGCCGAATAGGTAGCTGATAAGAATCAGGCAAAACTTAAAATTGATAAACTTAAGTGTACTGCCGAATAGGTAGCTGATAAGACCCAAAGTACGCCACCCATTAATATCGCCATGTTTACTGCCGAATAGGTAGCCATCTAACAAAGAATCAACACTGTAGTTTTAATCACAAGCAGCCAAATGGCTGTTTGTATTACCCATAAAAGAGGACTATAATCCTCACCACTACTGAAACAGTAGCTGATAATAAACGAACCACATTTATTCGAGTTCAAGATCAATATACTGCTGAATAAGTAGATATCTTAGGGCGACGCTGATTTTAAGGTAATAGCTCTCTCACATCACACTCAAGCACTTGTGCTAGCTGATAGGCTTTTTCGAGTGTGATGTTGACTTCTCCTCTCTCGATTCTACCAACATAGCTTCGATCAATATCAGCTAACAGAGCCAACTTGTCTTGTGAAATCGATTTATCTCTACGCACACCACGTAGATTAGCACCAAACATCTTTGCTAAGTCTTTCATTTTATTTAACTCTTAAAATGAAAGACTATCTACTCTTGATGCAAACATTACCACGGACTATAATCCGCATAAATTTCAAAAACGGCTAGAAATAATGCGCACACAGCAACGAATAAATAGCGATATCTATCAATCAATTTCACGAACAGACGTCACTAAATTTACAGTCGTTGAAGTAAGAAATTCGATTCTAGAAATCTCTGACATATACGGTAACAAAAACACGGCGAGGCTATTCGTCGCTAGGCAAATTCAAGTATTAGAAAACGCTGGCTTTATAAAATCAGAGCTCATTGGCCACAAAAAGCATTATTCGAAAACAGAAAAGTTCGTTCTATCCAATTTTAAGCTCATTCAAAAAAAGAAGCGAACTAGGCCAACCCCCAGTACTAAGGATAAGCAACATGAGCCCATCTCAATTGATCTTGAGAATGAAAAAACAGGCATTGAAGCCGAACTCGCTATCACATTAGCTGAGGTTGATGAGTACAAAGTACTTATGACGCGGTCGAGGGAATTAAAAAAGCTACTAAAGCCATCCTATTCTGTCACCACTCAAAAAGCAGCGGTGTTAATGGCGAAACTTAACGTATGGTCTAACGCAATAGAGCTCATAAAAAACAGTAGGTCAGCTACATGCTAAGAGCGTGGCAACAGCAATGTATCGATTCAGCATTCGATAGTTTCAATAACCATAAACATCACTTTCTCGCTCAAGCGACACCTGGTGCAGGAAAAACCTTTATGGCAGCGAATTTAGCCAAAAGAATGTTCGATAACCAAATGATTGACTTTGTTATCTGTTTCTCGCCATCTAAAACTGTATCTAAAAGTATTGCCGCGTGTTTTTCCGCCGAACTAAATTGCCCTTTTGATGGGAAACTCGGCACATTAGGTAGCTCCATTACTTATCAGTCACTTAGGTACCTTGGAGAACATTTTTGGGAAACACTTTCAAAATACCGTGTACTTTGTATTTTCGATGAAATACATCACTGTGCAGGAGATAATGAAACTAACACCAACTCCTGGGGGCGCCATATCCTTTGTGAGGTACAGAAAGCATCAACTTACACCCTCGCACTTACAGGAACGCCCTGGCGCTCAAATTTAACACCTGTCGTACTCTCGTCATATACAGATCCAGAGGGTGAGATTATTTGTGACTATCAATATTCATTAGCTCAAGCAGTCAAAGATGGTGTGTGCCGCAGGCCAACCATTGCTCTTGTGGACTGCGAACATTCAACAATTAAAGCTAACAATCATGTTGAATCATTTAATTCACTACACGAGTTAGTTACTGATGGTGATATCAATTACTCAGCGATACTGCACAATGACTCTGCGCTAATCCACATTTTAGAAACGGCAGTATCTCGCCTAAAACAAATCCGTACTGAATCTCCTTCTGCTGGAGGTTTAATTGTTGCGTCTTCAATCAGTCATGCGAAAAAAATTGCATCATTGCTTGAAACCACATTCAACCAAACAACTACGACCGTTACGTACAAAGAGGATGGTTCGCATGCTCGTATTGAACACTTCAAATCGAGAAATACCGAATGGATTATTAGTGTAGGGATGGTAAGCGAAGGAACCGATATTCCAAGGCTTCAGGTATGTTGTCATCTTAGCAACATAAAAACTGAACTTTATTTCCGACAAATACTAGGTCGCATTTTACGCACTACTTCATCAAGGAACCAAGAGGCCTGGCTATACACCTTTGCCGCCCCAAAGCTAATTCAATTTGCTGAAGAAATTGAACACGACATTCCTAACAGTTGCCTGTTTCTTAGAGAAGAATCAGAAACATTGAGCACACATACAAATTTGAGTAGCTTCAGTTCAGAGTCACCCGTCGCAGTTCAAACTAGCAATCAAATATCGATAGATTTTAGCGACGATACAAACTCTACCCCACCATTCAACAGTAACAGCACTCCGACCAACGAGGAACTATCGTTAAAAGACTTCAACCAGAGAGTCATTGAAGCCTTTCACTATGACCGCCAATCGAATGTGTAGTCATGAGTAGAATTATTACAGTGCTTCAAACTAACGCTGTTGTAGGTATAGGTAGTCAAATAACAGAAGCCATTAACATTGAAGTTGGAACAGAACTGGTTGGTCCAACTCGTGAATTTTCTAGTGATGACGTTAAGCTTGCGATAGTACAATTTACGAAATCTATAACTAGTAGGGCAGATTCCCTCAATAAACTATATTCCGTTATTGAAGATTCTCAGCACCCTGAAGAATTTTTTGACGCCAAGTCTATTGGAGAGAGCTAACTGACGCAGCTGAAATGATTCGGTCTTATAAAGGTACCCTTAAGACTCAATATAATAGACTAGTTAGGCACGCTGGGCTTGAAAGTGAAGCTGTGAAGTCATTTATACTAGTTTGCCGAGCTAACGGTAATTTATATACTAACGTACTGAACCTTGTCTCTCTTTATAAACAACTCTGCATACCTAAAAATTCAGAACGCGAACTAGAACTCTCATTTAATCCCGAGATGGTTGATATGCTAAAAAAGGCAACAGATTCAGTAGTTACTAACAGCTAATATTAATGGGTAATTATGCTCCAAAGATGAATGGCGGGTAACTTGCCTTAGATGCTTCTAAGGTGTACCTGTCCGTAGGCTTACTGATAAGCACGAAAATGTCCAATTATGAGTTTCAGAGCCACAAATTGGTAATTTCTGCTCTCCCAATAAGTGACCAAAGCAAGCCCTTATTCAAACATATTGGGACCTTTTTTATTTTTTCGACTTGCTCCTCTATAGTAGTCTTCCCATCCAATATCTTTAGGTGGTGGGCGCAACATCGCCTCCGTCACCTTAACATCAACGCTGAAAGGGTTTTTCCACTTGATTGGCTTATCACCACGCGTTAGTTCTGATGCAAAAACTAAGTCTTGGTAAGCAATTTTATCTTGCTCATTATTGATTGCTTCAATCGAAGCATGATAAATGAGATTTCTCAGAGAGCGCATATTGCCCTGAGAAAAAGCATATAATTTCTTCTGAAGGTCTTGTTCAGCCAAGCCAACTTCCTTTTCAAAAGGTAACGCCTTATCTAAGTGTTCCAAGAATGTCTTGAACACACCTTCCCCGTCTTGGTAACTAAACGGTCGCAATTCAAACTGAATTGAGAATCGTCCATGTAATTGTGAGTTTGCTTTCAATACAACCTTCGAATATGGCATGCCGAAAAGAACGATTGGGCACTTAGTTCTATTGAGTATCATTTTGAGCCAATTTCCTACTTGCGTGAGGACACGATTTGACTTCTCTTCAACTAGATGCTGAAATTCATCGATAATGATCAACTTAACACCAATCACGGGTATTAGATCGGTTAATCTTTTCGTCAATCTTGCCAAATCAGTCTCATAAAGCGCTAGTGGGTCTCCCATTTCAAGCAACAGCTCTCGTGCTGCATCAACTGGTTTCGCGTTGTCTGGTAGTTCGATATGCAGGACAGGAACTACGTCTCCCCGAGCTTCTGAATCTCGCTTGTTTTGACTTAAATATTTTTTGATAACTGTCGTCTTACCCACTCCCGATGCTCCAAAGACCATCATACATGTCGGCTCAGATTCAAAGTCAGATAATTCTCTACACCTATCCATATAGCCCAAAATTGTCGTAACACTTGGCGTTGATACAAATGCTCTTTTGGCTTTTGAGATGCGTGTTTCTCGATCTTCATCCATCTGATGATTTCTCAAACATAATCAATATCCCAATCTTCATTATCAACAATCACAATTTCTTCTTCGTGTTTTTGTACCGGGGTGGGCTTAGTATCACTAATAGACTTTGCCCTAGCACTATTTTCTTGGTGTCTAGCGCCCCGTCTCCGAGCTCGAATTTTATTCGTCTTAACAATTGATTGGTCGGCAATGTCTTCAATCTTTATTTCTGCGTCAATTTCCTTATCTTCATCATAATATTCAGAATATAAATCAGCTTGATGCTTCATATTATACTTGTGCTGCCAAAGTGAAACACCACTTGCGTATTCATAGTGGATAGCGGGGACGGTAAAGTACTCATTCTCGTCTTGATCCAATACCCAGATGGTAGCCATACATTCTGGATTATATTTGAACTGAACTTTGTGATCTCCTTTCTTACCTCGATACTCAGCTAAACGTACACTGCTGTATGTCAGTTCTTTATAAACTGTTATACCTGCTTTAGTTAGCTGTTTATGAGCTTCAATAGCAAACTTGAAGTCCAACTCATCTTTAGAACCCAAAAACTCTTCAGGCTCCCAATCTTGACAACCTTGTCTCCAAGCAACATTAGGGCCATTAGTCCCCCTTTGATTAGGCTTTCGATGATAGATGTCTACCAACCAAATCAAGTAGATTTCTTTAATTTCATCTAATGTAAGAGTTGCTTCACTTACTGAGTCGTAGCCCTCTCTCTGAAGGTAGTGACTGAAAGCTTTACCAGGTAGGTCATCTAGCAGCGAAGTGTTGATAGTGCCGTAATTACGTTCAACATGCGGTTTATTATCGGGCGTTTCTACTTTGTTTT
The DNA here is from genome assembly GCF_050337535.1 of Vibrio kagoshimensis. Taxonomy (NCBI): domain Bacteria; kingdom Pseudomonadati; phylum Pseudomonadota; class Gammaproteobacteria; order Vibrionales; family Vibrionaceae; genus Vibrio; species Vibrio kagoshimensis. The sequence continues at coordinate 105,132 of NZ_JAKJSZ010000012.1, read as the reverse complement.
GATGCACAATGATCAACAGAGATTCACACGCTTTATCAAAGGCTTTTGACAGAAACTCTTTACCGTTGTCAGTAACTAATAAATCAGGAATTCCGTAACAAAGCCATTCATTTTCAATTGATGGATATGAGGCTAAAAGAGTGTCTTTGCGTTGTATCGCATTTTTGAGAGCTAAAGAAACCGACATATAGCTTGGAGGTTCAAAACCCAAATAAAAACCAATAACAGCCTTACTATAACAATCTACTAACTGAGTAAGCCAAGGTCTACCCAAAGGGATTCGATGCTCTTCGTGTACCGCAAAAAGATCCAAGACAGTGTGGTCAATCTCGACTCTCTCAAGTACGCTAGACGTAATGATCTTTCTCCCCATTCGACGGAATTCTCTTTTAGCGACTCGCTCGCCTTTCTTTGCAGCTAATATTTCGAAAGGTGTTTTCTTTTTGACCCGTACCCGCACAGACTCGTATTCGGGATATTTATATTTCGTGCTGTGCGTTAAGTTATATTGTCGAACTTTGCGCCTAACCCGTCTATACGCCGAGTTAATATTGATTTTTCGACCTGAAATAACTCTTTCAACTGCTTGTTTCATAATAGCATCAACAATAGGTGCAACTTTCGGGTCTCTGTTACCTCGACTCTTGAAGTCAGGTGCTAAGCTAACTGGGTTATAATCTGATTCTCGGAAAGTAAGCCACCATCGGTAAATTGTAATTGCACTGGGAATTTTTCTATCATGGCTCCGTTGTAAGTCTACGCGATGTGGTTCAATTGATTTGGGGACAATCTTTTCACACTTCCGCCCTAATAAACGAAGAATGCTTAACCGAAAAGTAATCTCTACACCAATTTTCTCAGGAAATGCTGATATATCCTGATACGTCACGTCTTCTAAACTGCTAGTAGCAGTGATTACCTCATTGGGTTCAAGCTCTACTACCGACGAAACTGGTTTTTTATGGAAGCTCGAAAAACCTTTTTTAGGCATAACAACCCAGCTCAAATTCAGACTCGAGTGATAATGGTACCTCTAAGCTTGTTTGGAGTAAGTTTCGAGAGAGCAAATTACACAGCAATGGAAATATTTTTCTTCCATTTAGGCCGAGTTGGAGTCCTAAACTTTGTGCTGTTTGCGCACCATTCAGTTTTAACGTGGTAAGGAGATTTTGATGAAAGTGGTTCAAGTTATCTCTTGAGGCATATCGATGCAAAAGCTTAAGATTGCGAAAGATGATCTCATCCAGTATTTCTTCCTCTGTAACCAGTTCTAGTTCCAAACCCAACTCAAACGCACCTAGCACTTTTGCTTCCCATTCACTTTGAAATTCCGCTTTTGATCTTTCCATATCGGACTTTACTTCATACAGCGTGTATTCACCGCTATCAAACTGAACTAGAAAGTCTGGAACATAAGTATGAGTCTTTCCATTTAGACAGTATGAAAATCTTATCGGCTGAGAACAAAATCGAACGATACTGGCCTCGAAGTCAAAATGATAACAAGCGGCACATTCTAAAAAAGATTCTACCGTAACTCTTTTTCCCATCTTAGCACTGACGTAACGGTGTATGTTTTTTCCACGTGACTTAGTTAAGTTTCGAGCCGGGGTATCAAATGCACTTTCAAGTGCAATCAAAGTGGCTGTAGAAAGGGAAGGTAGAGCAGACATAATATTGCCTCTTCACGATTTTGTCGTAAACTTACATAAGTCTAGACCATGAAAAGGCAATATCAAATTATGGTTGTACCAAATATCAATATATGATTGTAAATATCAATTTATGGTTGTATCAACATCAAACAATCGTTTTAAATGTTATTCTTTACCGAATACGTTGTTCTCTTGCTCTTGTACACGGATGAAAGTCGTACGCTTAGTTAGCTCTTTAAGCTTTGCTGCGCCTACGTATGTACAAGTTGAACGTACACCACCAAGGATGTCAGAAATTGTGTTGTGAACTGAACCACGGTATGGAAGTAAAACAGTTTTACCTTCCGCAGCACGGTACTTAGCAACACCACCTGAGTGCTTGTCCATAGCCGACTGTGAAGACATGCCGTAGAACTTCATGTATTGCTTACCGTCTTGCTCTACAACTTCACCACCAGACTCAGAGTGACCTGCTAGCATGCCGCCTAGCATTACGAAGTCAGCACCGCCGCCGAACGCTTTAGATACATCACCCGCACATGAACAGCCACCGTCACCAATGATTGTTCCACCTAAACCGTGGGCAGCATCTGCACACTCAATAATGGCAGAAAGTTGAGGGTAACCAACGCCTGTTTTTACACGGGTAGTACACACAGAGCCAGGACCAATACCAACCTTAACGATGTCAGCGCCCGCTAAGATAAGTTCTTCAACCATGTCGCCAGTTACAACGTTACCAGCTGAGATAACTTTATCTGGGAATTCAGCGCGCACTTTTTCTACGTAGTCCACTAGGTGCTCTGAATAACCATTGGCAATATCAATACAGATAAAGACTAAATCTTCACTGAATGACATGATCTCTTTGATTTTTTCAAAATCAGCATCAGAAGTACCCGTAGAAACAAACACATTGTTTAACGTGTTTTTATCTGCAGTTTTAACAAACTCACCCCATTGCTCTACTGTGTAGTGCTTATGGATAGCCGTCATCACACCGTGTTCAGCGAGAGCTGCTGCCATTTCAAAAGTAGCAACTGAGTCCATATTAGCCGCAATAACAGGCGTACCTGACCATTGACGACCACTATGCTTGAATGTAAAATCGCGGGTTAAATTTACTTGGGAACGGCTTTTAAGAGTAGAACGCTTCGGGCGAAATAATACATCTTTGAAACCTAACTTAAGTTCTTGTTCGATACGCATAGTGTTTTCCTTGATTCATAAATATATGTGTCACTCGCAAATGCGTTGTAAATTCGTTGGCAGACGGATTTACTTTTCTTCGGACACAAAAAAACCGGAGCGTTGGCAGACGCTCCGGTTTTCAGCATTATAGGCTGCGATTTCTTATCTACAAGCCTGATATTAAAATTTTATTTGTGATACCATTCGGAAAAGCTGCATACCAGCCACTTCCCTACAAAGCCTCTATTCATTACTTTTCCAAGCAAATTAACTACTTAACCGAATCCATGACGCAAACCTTTGCGCAAATAACATACGAGCTACTAACCTAAAATTCCCACTCGGGTACATTTATTATTTAAACCATGCATTAAGTCACTAAAATTCCGGTTAAAACTCAGTCAATTTAAATTGATTCAGTCCAAGTTTTATTAAAAATAATCATCATTACCTTTAAATAATCACTTTTTTCGATCAATTATTTTATCTTTAACTCAATATGTTGGAGCACATTTTGCTTTAATAAATATTAAAGGCATTAATTTGCCACTTAGAAATCGGGAAATTACATGACTAGGAAGGTAAACATGAACAAATCACTGGGTTTATTCGCATTCACTACAGCGTTGATTATCTCAAGTGGCAGCGCTATCGCCCAATCTCAACCTGGTTCTTTCTATACCAATGTTGGAGCCACGATGATTTCAGATGGGTCTGACTCCGAAACAGCTTACTTTGCACAAGCTGGTTATAATCATTACCTCACTCCATTTGTTGCTTTAGATTTGAATTATCGCCATACCGCCACATTAGACAGTAGCGTTGCTGCGAACAGTACAAGCTTTGCTTCAAAATATAATTCTTACGGATTAGGGCTGAAGTTAGAACAAGGAATTGGCTGGTTTGATCTATACGGTATAGGCGGAGCAAGCTATATAGATTCTGAAGTCTCGCGTTGGAGTGTTGCTAATAGTGCGGTTGAAACAACTAAAGAAAGCAGCATTGAACCTTATGCGAGTGCCGGAATAAAATTCGCTCCAAAGGGCTCTCCTCTTCTACTAGATGCCGGTGTGTCTTATCAGTGGCTACCAAACAATGAAAGTGCTGCATCTTTATTCGCTGGTGCGTATTTAACATTCTGATCTTAGCCTTTACTCAATTAAGCTGCTTAGTCGAGTACATAATATAGAAAATTATTTAGCCCAATATTATTAACAAAACAGAACGCTGTATGTTATAATTTTTTCTTTGCTGAAACTATAACTTTATGGCGCTGTAACTTTAATGATCGGACTAAAAAAAACATATCTAATACTTGCTGCTGTGGGTGGAACTCTAATGACGAGCACCCACCTTTATGCTGCATCATCTAAACATGATCTTTACACCGACATAGGTCTTTCTTCGACCAAAAATAGTAAATCTACATCGCAGGGCTGGTATCACCGATTTGGTTATAACTACTATTTTTCACCATTTATGGCACTAGATCTAAGTTATACGGACTCAAGAGCGTTGGATGATCCAGAAAATAACCCGACCAGTGACGACTTAGTAACCAGTTATAAAGGACTTGGAGCTGGAGTTAAATTTCAACACCATTTAAGTAAGCGTTTCTCTGTCTATGCGAAAGGCGGAGCATCTCACCTAACCATTACTGAGAAGTCATGGGATCAAGCTAACCAAACTTATATCCGAACTGAAGATACTGGTATATATCCGTATGGGTCCCTAGGGGTCAACATGCTAACACCAATGAAAAACTTTAAATTCAATGCCAGCTATAACTTCCAATTATTGAATAGCAGCTCTACCGCTTCTGCATTTACTGTTGGTGTCGACTACCAATTCAAATAAAAAATCACAACTTTAGGCTGGGACTACTTAAGTTAGAACTACCTGCGAGTTATTTTTCTCGGTACTAATTCAATCCCAGCTTGATAGCGCTTTGCTGAAGCATTAATCGCCAATGCAAAAGCGCTGTCTGCAATCACTTCAAACTGCTGTGGCAGCGAATGTACTTTGAATGGTAAAAAATCTAATAAACGGTTATCACCAAAAGTTGCTAATTTTACTTGGTTAATCAATTCTGGCTTTTCGACCATCACATCTAACACCCCCTCTAACAAAGTGTATGACATGGTCACAATCGCATCGGGCACCGTGCCTTTTGCAATCCACTCTTCAAACACTTCTCTACCTGATTCACGATCAAAGTGTTCACCATATCCAACAACCATTGGCTTGTTCTCTTTGAGATCAGTTTGTTGCGCATGAGCCTTGTTTGCCGCTTCAAATCCAAGTTGACGTTCACGTGAAATATTCAAATCGGGTAATGCGCCAATCAAGCCCACGCTTTGGATATTGTTATCAAGAATTGAATGTGTAAGTTCAAATGCGGCTTCGAAATCTTCACTGATCACGCAGGCAAAGTGCTCATCATCTAGAGGACGGTCAATCGCTATTACTGGAGTTCCTGAATTTTGTAGCTTCAAGTAAAATTCATTGGCATCTGGCATTGAGCTCGCAACAAGCAAAGCATCAATACGACGACTCACCAAAGCTTCTGCCACCTTACGTTCTGTTTCTGCATCATCATCTGAACAGCCAATCAGTATTTGATAGCCCACTTTACGTGAGTTTTGCTCTATCAATTTAGCTAAACGTGCGTAACTGCTGTTTTCCAGATCAGGAATAATCAGTCCAAATGAACGGCTATTACCGGCACGCAATGACGAAGCAGCATGGTCTGGTCGATAGTTATACTCTTCCACGACTGCCATTACTTTCTGCTGAGTCTTTTCACTGATTCTGTATTTCTGCGCTTTGCCGTTGATGACATAACTGGCTGTAGTTTTTGAAACGCCAGCCAATTTAGCAATTTCATCAAGTGTCATATGGGTGACCTGTATTTTGTGCGTAGGATCATATAACCAATGATCTGATCCTCGGATTAGTTGAATTATATGCTGAATCGATTCAGTATAAAAGCTGAAAGGATTCAGCAAAATCTGAAAAGTGACTTTAATCATCCTTTTGAATGAATTGAGCGTCATTTGTCGTTAATCGAATTTTCATGATCTAACTTTTTATGATTCATGAATCAAACTGAATAAACGACACGCAGCAAAACTGTTTTGAAAACTAAAATCGGCTTTGCTGAATTTTTTTACATCAAATGCTGAACCGATTCAGCAATTATAAAGCAACGAGTAAAGTTCACTAACACTTGCTCTAGACTGAATCGTAGCGATACACAAATTCTCAAGCGATATGCTAAAGAGGCACCATGCTTAAATTATCAAAATCTGACATCACTCTTGGTCAAACGGCCGATGACAAATTCAAAGCTATCCAGAACATTGCTGGCGACCTAACCGCGAAAGGCTTAGTTGATTCAGGCTACGTTGCAGGAATGCTGAACCGTGAAAAGCAGAACTCGACGTTCCTAGGTAACGGCATCGCGATTCCTCACGGGACGACGGATACTCGTGGCTTAGTAAAAGAGACAGGCGTAGTCGTTCACCATTTTCCAGAAGGCATTGATTGGGCGGACGGTAACCGTGTGTACGTGGCGATTGGTATCGCAGCTAAATCTGACGAGCACCTAGGCATTCTTAAGCAACTGACTAAAGTGCTAGCAGCTGACGGTGTTGAAGATAAGCTAAAGCAAGCGAAATCAGAAGACGAAATCATCGCCCTACTTAACGGTGAAGTTCAGCTTGAAGCCGACCTAGACGCTTCTTTAATTCAACTACTGTTCCCTGCAAGTGACATGATTCAAATGTCTGCTGTTGCGGGAGGTCTACTAAAAAACACAGGCTGCACTGATAACACTTTCGTAGCGGATCTAGTAACTAAGTCGCCTACACACCTTGGTAATGGACTGTGGCTACTAGGCAGCGATAAAGGCGTGGCACGTACTGGCGTATCGTATGTTTCAACAGCGAACGATTGTGAATACGAAGGCACACCAGTGAAAGCACTTGTCGCCTTCGCCGCTTGTAATAGCGCTCATCAATCTATTCTGGCAAACCTAAGCAAAATGGTTTTTGAAGGTAAGCAGCAACAACTGTTAACCGCTGACGCAGCGCAAGTAATTGGCCTTCTAAAAGGTGAAGTAGTTTCTGCAGCTTCTCAAAAGGATGGCAACTGCGCGGTATTCAAAATCAAAAACGCACACGGCCTACACGCACGCCCAGGTGCAATGTTAGTTGCTGAAGCGAAAAAATTCGAATCAACTATCCGCGTTTCAAACTTAGATGGTGACGGAAAGGAAGTAAACGCGAAGAGCTTAATGAAAGTTATCGCACTTGGTGTTAAACACGGCCACCAGCTTCAATTCATCGCAGACGGTATTGATGCTCCACAAGCAATAGAAGCAATTGGTAAAGCTATCGCATCTGGTCTTGGTGAAGGTTAAGGAATCGACATGTCTGATAAACAAATCAAAGCCGTTACCGTAACGCTAAACCCTGCTCTGGATCTGACTGGTAGCATCGATGCGCTAAACGTAGGTTCAGTTAGCTTAGTGAACAAGGGTTCACTTCATGCAGCAGGCAAAGGCGTAAACGTAGCCAAAGTACTTTCAGAGCTTGGCGCGCAAGTGACCGTGACTGGTTTCCTTGGGCGTAACAATGAAGAACCGTTCTGCCAACTGTTCGAACAGCTGGGCGCAACCGACCGCTTTATTCGTGTCGACGGCGCAACTCGAATCAACGTTAAATTGGTAGAGAATTCAGGCCAAGTAAGTGACATCAATTTCCCGGGTGTTCCTGTTAACGCTGACGCAATTAAAGCGTTTGAAGAAACCTTGTTAGAGCTTGCTGAAACGCACGATTACTTCGTGATTGCAGGCAGCTTACCACAAGGCATCTCACCTGAGCTCTGCGCTTCTTGGGTTCAGCGCTTACACGATTTAGGTAAGAAGGTGCTATTTGATAGCAGCCGAGACGCACTTAAAGCCGGTATTAATGCGCAACCTTGGTTAATCAAACCAAACGATGAAGAGCTATCTCAGCTATTCAATGCTGAATTATCCACTCGTGACCAATGCCAACAAGCAGGTCAAGTATTAAGTGAAAAAGGTATTGAGAACATCGTGGTGTCACTTGGAGCAGAGGGCGTGATGTGGCTTAACCGAGGTGAATGGTTACACGCTCAACCACCGCGCATGCAAGTAGTAAGCACGGTAGGAGCAGGTGACACTTTAGTCGCTGGTCTATGTTGGGGTCACATGCAACAGATGCCAAAAACAGAACTTATTAAATTTGCAACCGCCCTATCTGCCCTAGCAGTTTCACAGGTAGGCGTTGGCGTAACCAGCCAACAAGAGCTGGATTCAGTACTACAAAATATCCAATTACAGTCGCTTAGTGCTCCAACTAGCCAGTTAGACATAAGCAAATAAGGACAGAAGGTTTATTATGAATATTGCCATTATTACAGCTTGCCCGAGTGGCGTAGCAAACAGCATCATTGCAGCAGGGTTGCTCGAACAAGCGGCTAAATCCCTTGAATGGAACGCATCAATTGAATGTCAGTCAAGCGTGCTTCCTAATACACCATTAGCCGACGGTGTGATTGAAATTGCAGATGTTGTGATTATCGCAGCAAATACAGATGTTGATAAAGCGCGCTTTGTGGGCAAGAAAGTGTACCAAGCGGCTATCTCTGAGTGCACAACTGATGCAAAATCATTCCTAGAGAAAGCAGTAACAGAAGCAACAGTATTAGACGCTTCTCAAGTTGAGACTGCAGTGGAAGTTACTGGTACTTCAACAAATGCTTCAACAGAAACTACAGGCAGCAAAAAGATCGTAGCGATTACCGCTTGTCCAACTGGCGTTGCACATACCTTTATGGCAGCTGAAGCGCTTGAAGCAGAAGGTAAACGTCTAGGTCACCAAATTAAAGTAGAAACTCGCGGCTCTGTAGGCGCGAAGAACCAACTGACAGACCAAGAAATCGCAGACGCTGATCTTGTTATCATCGCAGCAGACATCGATGTTCCTCTTGATCGTTTTAACGGCAAAACGCTATACAAAACGACAACAGGTCCTGCTTTGAAGAAAACGAAGCAAGAGATGGAAAAAGCATTCGCAGAAGCTAAGCCATACCAACATACTGCTTCTTCAAATTCAGCACCTGCTGACGAGAAGAAAGGCGTGTACAAGCACCTAATGACAGGTGTTTCTCACATGCTTCCTGTGGTAGTTGCGGGCGGTCTGATCATCGCATTGTCTTTCGTATTCGGTATCGAGGCGTTTAAAGAAGAAGGCACACTAGCAGCTGCATTGATGACTATCGGTGGTGGCTCGGCATTCGCACTGATGATCCCTGTACTTGCTGGTTTCATTGCATTCTCAATTGCTGACCGTCCAGGTCTGGCTCCAGGTCTAATCGGCGGTATGCTAGCTAGCTCAACTGGCGCTGGTTTCCTAGGTGGTATCGCGGCAGGTTTCATTGCAGGTTACTCAGCGAAATTCATTGCCGACAAAGTTCAGCTTCCACAATCAATGGAAGCACTAAAACCTATACTGATAATCCCGTTTATTGCGAGTTTGTTCACTGGTCTTGTGATGGTGTACATCGTGGGTGGTCCAGTTTCTGGCGTGATGACCGCAATGACTGATTTCCTAAACAACATGGGTACGTCTAACGCGATTCTCCTGGGTGTGATTCTAGGCGCAATGATGTGTTTCGACCTTGGTGGTCCTGTAAACAAAGCAGCTTACACATTCGGTGTTGGTCTACTGGCTTCGCAAACTTACGCGCCAATGGCGGCTATCATGGCAGCTGGTATGGTTCCTGCTCTGGGTATGGGTCTTGCGACTTTCCTAGTGAAAGACAAGTTTGAAGCAGGCGAACGTGAAGCAGGTAAAGCATCATTTGTTCTTGGCTTATGCTTCATCTCTGAAGGTGCGATTCCATTCGCAGCGAAAGATCCAATGCGTGTTATCCCAGCTTGTATGGCGGGTGGTGCACTAACTGGCGCTTTATCAATGATGTTTGGCGCGCAACTTATGGCTCCACACGGCGGTTTGTTTGTACTACTGATTCCAGGTGCTATCTCTCCAGTACTTATGTACCTAGTAGCGATTGCAGCAGGTACAGCAGTAACAGGCTTCGGCTACGCAGCACTGAAAAAGATGGGTGATAGCAAAGACAAAAAAGCAGTCACTGCTTAACATTTGTAATCACGCCTTGTTTATCTAGGCCTAGTTAGCTAAACCTAGTTATCTAAGCCTAGCCATCAACTAAAAACCTCAAAGCCCCTGATTGGATAACTCCACAAGGGGCTTTCTTATTTTGGCTCGAACAGTATCTAATGAATTCGCTCAGAGTCGAATAAGTACTTCAATAGCAGGTGTCATAACGTAAGTAGACAACCCTAACGTGATGATAGATGGTATGGCATCTTTGAATGTATCAAAACGGAAATGAAAGAACATTGCTCCAATGGATGTACCTGCAATCAACCCAGCCCCTGAAACACTTAAAATTGGGTTTTGCGTTACCAAACCTACAAACATAACAATCGCTCCCGTCGCTTCAATCACTCCAACCAGAAACATAGCTAACCGGTTAAGTCCATAACGGTGAAAAAATGCTAACTGAGGTTCAAAAATTACCTTCACCCAACCAAACAATTTAACTGAGCTGGCAAATAGAAAGAACGTAATTAATAGCCCCTGGATAAACAACATAACCTGAACTCCTCTGTAATCAGTGTCTTTATTTAAGCATTCCAAAAAATTTATAAGTAGGCTAACATTTGACTCATTGTGATTCCAAAATGGAATACCTAATGGATAAATTCGATTGCTTAAAAGTGTTCATACATGTTGCTCAACTTGGTACATTTACCGCTGCGGCAAATGAGCTCAACCTCACTCAAAGTGCCGTAAGCAAAAAAATTGCTTGGTTAGAAAAAGACGTTGGTGTGACCTTATTTCACAGGCATGCCCGTGCCATCAGTCTCACTGTAAGTGGAAAGCAATATCTGGATTTATCATTAAAACTAACCAGTGAAATAGATGTATTCGAATCTCACCTCAGAGAAGAACAAGCTTCAGTCACTGGTGTATTAAAGCTATCTGCACCCAGCGCATTTAGTCTTCAGTTACTGTCAAAGCCACTGAATCTGTTCATGAATTCACACCCAGATTTACTTGTTGATATATCGGTTTCAGATAAGTTTGTCGACTTAGTTGAAAGCGACATCGACATCGCTATTCGAGCTTCATACCTCAAAGATTCTGGATTAAAAGCAAGATGGATAATAGACAATGAATTAGTCTATTTTGCATCGCCTGGCTACTTAGAATCACGCCCGCCAATTTTAAAAGCGGACCAATTAAGCCAGCACCAATGTTTAACCTATTCTCTTATATCACCATCAAACTTGTGGCGTTTTAATGATAGGAACAAGGAAATAAGAGTAAAAGTAAGAGAAAAATTACGAAGTGATAGCCCAGAGATGCTGGTTAAAATGGCTAAGCTTGGGCAAGGTATTGCTGCAATGCCAAGGTGGATGATAGAAAAAGAGCTAAAGTCAGGCACACTAGTTTCACTATTCGAACAATACACAAAGAAAAAACTGCCGATGTATTTAGTTTATAAAGACAGCGACCATCAGCCCCAACGCATTCGTGCTTTTATTGATTTTGTCGCCGACTATTTTAAAAATAACGAGCTCTAACTTACTATTATGAATAGATAGGTTCGAATCTTTTTAAAGGTACGAACCCATATTTACAGTGATATTAAATTTACATCGATATTTATATTACATTGAGACTTAACTGTCTGAATAAACGGCTTGATTTCGACCCGAGCGTTTCGCCTCATATAAGTTCTGGTCCGCTTTCCTAAAGTATTCATCGTTATAATGGAGTTCAGTAGGCAACGCAGGGTGGCTTACACCAATAGAGGTTGTGATATCCAAATTGCCAGCACTGGTTTCAAATTTTGTTTTATTGAAGGTTTCTAGAATTAGTTGAATACGTTGTTCTACTGACTGATCGTCAATCAATACCATTAAAAACTCTTCACCGCCCCAGCGAATAAATAATTCATTATCAGCCAATAGCTTACTCACTCGTTTAGCGGATTCTTTCAAAACCACATCCCCGATGTCATGACCATATTGATCATTGACCTGTTTGAAGTAATCTAAATCTAATAAAGCAATCCGATAAAATAATGTTTTTGAAAGGATTTTTCCGGATTTCACTTGATAGTTATAGTAACGGCGGTTATTCAAACCAGTTAATGGATCGATGAATGATAGATTCTCTAATTCCTTATTTTTCCTATGCATTAATACCGATTTTTGTATCGTTAAAGTAATAATAACGATAGCAATGATCCCCCAGATACAAGCAATCTGAAAGCGAAGCCTTTCTTTCGCCAGTTTTGCCTCTGTCAGTTTTTTTTCGACATCTAACAAATCACGCTCTTGCTCAATTCGGCGAGTAGCAAAAGCATTTTCAAGGTTATATACCTTGCCTAAAAGCTGTTGCTTATCTTGCTGATAAAAAATACGGTACATGTCCAACGCTGATTCAAAATCCCCTAAGCTGCTATACACTTCAGCCTTTTGATTGTATGAGCGTATCACCCATCTTTCATGGTCAATATCAGTAAATATTGCAATGGCTTCATCAACCATATTCAAAGCTAATTGGAACTCTTTCAGTTGATTTAAACTTTTCGCCAATAACAAATAACACTGACCGAATTCCAATGGGTATTCTTTACTGCCAGGAAAATTAAGGCAGTGGGTAGCAGTCTTTCGAGCCTCTTCATATTCCTTCAATAACAGTAATACTTCAGCTTTGCCTTTCAATTGAATCAAATTATCCCGCACAGAAGCTTTCTCTTCCTCAAAATACAGCTGAGCTTCAGAATACGCAGCAATAGAATTCTCCACATCACCTAATCGATTGTAGATAAAGGCTTCATTAAGATAAATGGTATGCATTAAGGGGTTATTAATCACACCACTTTCATTCAAGAGCTTACGGGCTTTTTGCATGTATTCTAGAGCTTTGTGCCACCTTTCTATATGTAGATATAAGAGCCCCAAGTTATTATGAATGGTGCTGTTATACAGACTATCCCCTAATTCGGTGGCAACTTTTATCCCCGCAGAAAAGAACCTTTGCGACTTTAAAAGTTCATTTGACGAATTACTGATAAAACCAGCCACATTATAGGCTCTTGGGAGCTGGTAAATAATATGGTGCTCTCTCGCTATCATGATGGCTTGCTTGATCAGGGTTTCAGCTTGAGGAATACGGCTATGCCTAGCATGGTTTACGGCTTCATCAATCAAAAGTGAAACGGTTAGCCAAGTCAGTTTTTCATTATCCGCTAGTTTTTTTAATTGCAGTGTAAGTTCATCAACCGTCCTGCTATCTTTCATATTCTTTGCAAGCTTGATTTGTATTTTCAGCCAATACGCTTTTTCTGTGGGGGTCAGTTTAGATAAGTTAGTTAACTCTAATGCCTGGAAACGGCTGGAAGATGTTTGAGGATCTACCTTTGTTTGATCAAAGATAGAAATAAGCTGCTGACCAATGTCTGATTGGCTTAATTCAATTTCAGGGTGTGAAGATGCTGCTGGATGATCAACAGTATCTGTCTCCGTTTGGAAAACGAGGATATCGACCGTAACAACAGCCCAAATACACAGTCCAATCACTAAAAACGAAAGTAAACTACTTTTTCTCATGCAGAGATAACCTTCCGGAAAATATGCTCATTGAAGCATTTCTATAAGGTCACAGCCTGATAAATCCACCTCTAACTATGCTTACCATCATACTGTAACGTTAGCACATGCCATAGAGTAATCTAGAAATTAGAGGTGAATTAATAAATTTTATCCAAGCCGTACACGTTTAGCCTTACGCTTGGCATAGCCCTGTTGGGTTAACATGACGATTAGTGCTGCGAATAACGAACATTAAATTAACCAATAATAAAATTCCGGTCACACCTAAACCAACACCAATTCCACCCCAAATTCCAGCTAGCTGATATTCAAGCATTAGATACCAAGCAGCTGGAAGACCAAACAACCAATAACCAATGGCTGTCATCACAGTTGGCATTGAGACTATTTTCATTCCTCTTAATAGGTTGATTGCGAGTAATTGCCACGCATCAACAATGAAGCACAGCGCTACCACCCAAATCACTGACGCAAGTAAAGAAGACATGCCTTCAGCGCCTTCGTCTAGCTTAAACAAGCCCGCTATAAAATCTGGCCAAAGAATGAAAATAGCAGACAAAACCACACTCAGCAGTGTGACTAAAATAAAGCTTTGAATAGAGGTTCTTTTAATCCCTTCATAATTTTGTGCGCCGTAGTCACGCCCCACCAATATTGCGGCTGCTTGAGAGAAACCGAAGTTAAAGTTCCAAGTGAAGCTTAAGCATTGAAGTAATATTTGATGCAATGCTAATGAAGCAATACTGATCGTCCCCGCCATTAATGTTCCGCCATAAATCAACCCGTGTTCCAGTATGGCTGCCATTGCGATCGGTAATCCCATAAGCAGTAGTGGGTTCATTAGTTTGAATGAGTACTCATCAATATTTAGCCAAGGAGAGAATGCTTTAAATTCATCGCGTTTAAAGACCCAGATGGTGTAGCAAGCCATAACAATTAATGCAGCAATGGCAGTTCCTAAGCCTAAGCCGGTTAATCCCATATCTAATTTGAAGGTCAGTAAATAGCTCACAGGTACATTAAGTATGACCGTCACAACAGACATAACTAAAATAGAGCGCACTTGTCCAAACGCACTGGTTAAGCCACGAAGCACCAACAATATCAAAGATGGAAACATCACCCACTTCAGAGCATGTACGTATTCCATTGCGAGAGTCACCACTTCAGGCGGTTGTTTTGCGGTTTCAAGAACCCACGGAGCTATCCAAAAGCTGCTCATCAGTAATACGCTCAGTACAAATGACAACATCACTGCACCTTTTACCGCTAACCTAATTTGCTTATTACCGTGCTCAGGGCGGCTGACTCTTTGCCCATAAGCAATGGCGATTAAGTTTGCGGCGCACCCTACCGTGCTCCCTGCAATAATGAAGATGAAGAAATAAATAGAGGCACCTAAACCACCCGCAGCCAATGCAGATACGCTGATTCGTGACATCATCCAAACATCAGTCAATACCAATGCCATAGAAATAAGCTGTGAGATGATGAGTGGGAATGCAAGTGCGAGAATTTTTTTCATAGGAACCTCTAGATATTTCGCACAAAATAAGCTTTATCGAACTAGCATTCAATTGATATATCTGCCAATCTGGCATTCCAAAAACTCATGAGAAATAATGATGACTCCTTATCCAAACCTCCCTTATTCACATAACGGACTTAGAGCCTTTGAATCCGTGGCAAGGCTTATGAGTTTTACCCTTGCAGCGGATGAGCTAAACGTGACCCAAAGTGCAATAAGTCGTCAGGTAAAACAGCTTGAGGATGACCTCAACGCATCGCTAGTTATGAGACATCACAGGACGATAACCCTGACACTTCAAGGGCAAGAGCTTTATTTAGCACTAAGAGATAATTACACCTCGATTGAGGCCGTTGTTGCTTCGTGGAAAGAACCAAAGCAAAAACGTATTGTGATAAAAGCGGCGTTAAGTTTTGCTACTCGCGTGATGATTAATAAGGTCCACGATCTGAATGAGCGTTACCCAGATTACGAAATCGCGATTATTCCTGTAATTGAAGAGGACGAAGCGCTTAATAAGGCTGACTATGACTTACTCATTTTTCATACCCGTTTAAAAAAACATTACGATAATAAGCCCAATGTTTTCTTCTTAAGAGATGAATACATGGCTCCAGTTTGTGCAAAAATTTTAACGGAAGACACCACAGACTTAAATTCAATTCTAACGATGCCACGCCTGCACCCCACGCTTGACCATCATGATTGGAAAGTGTGGTTATCAGCAGTCGAATACCCTCCTCAACAAGTGGTTAGAAACACCAGTTTCCACTCTTTAGATTTAGCGTTAAGTGCATGCTTATCTGGTCAAGGTGTCACTGTAACGGATTTACTTTTAGTATTGCAGGAACTTGAAAGAGATTTTTTGTATTGCCCTGAGAACGCGAAAATTCAGCGGAGTGCTTGGACTTACTATGGTCACCAACAAACTCATACCCCTGTTATTGATGATTTAATTGAGTGGCTCAAGGAAGAAACTGAAAAAGAGATTGATGTACTTCGAAAGTTGGCTAACCAATACCATTGGCTAGGTATTAAATAGGTAATAAAGTCATACGATATAATAACTAGTTGACTGAGTTTTCCCCATAAAAAAAGCACTGAAAAACAGCGCTTTATTAAAGAATGGTACATAAAAGAAATAGACTGAATTAACTTGATAACGTTTCTTCAAATACACCTAATTCACGACCAAGCCAAATCGCTCGTTCAGTGTGATCCAGTAACTCTTCACCACCAGTCACAGGGTGAATAAGTACTGACATATCGCCACGTTCAGCCTCTAACCATTCAATTAGATTGTTGTCGTTATTTTTAAAATGAATTTCAAACATCGGCATTTTATGAGGTCCGACTAAGCGCTGAACCAGAGGGAACACTTCAATCGCATCTTTTCTTTCCTGAATCAGTTTTTGACGAAAATCTTCTGCTAACTGAGCATTACGTAAACCGAAATAAACGTGACCATGAAACATTGGGTTTTACCTTTTTAATCATTATTAGCGCTAGTGTAACGACAATTTAAAACTATTGATAATCCATTAATAGTCATTAGGCAATGAACTAACCGCCAACGACTCTATTTTTGCCTAACGCTTTAGCACGATAAAGTGCTTCATCAGCTTGCTTTACCAAAGATTCAAAACTTTGACCAAACTTAGGTGTCACTGTCGCAACACCAATACTCAGGGTTACAACTTGCGCCCCTTCTACCCCCGAATTACTGTACGGAAGTGCAGCTGATAGTAGGTTAGAACGAATGGTTTCCGCAACTATTCTTGCATCTTCAAGCTTGGTATTCCTTAAAACAATCACAAACTCTTCACCACCATAACGAGCAACAATATCATTTGAGAGTGCTTGCTGATCACTTAACTTTAAAATCTCAGCAACCTGCTTTAAGCATAGGTCGCCGGCTTGGTGACCGAATGTATCGTTGTACTTTTTAAAGTCATCAACATCCATCAACAATAAAGATATAGGCGTATTTAATTTCAAAGCTAACTGCCACTCATCACTTAACTTAATGTCAAATGTTCTGCGGTTTGAAATCCCCGTTAAGCCATCAGTAGACGCTAACCTTGTCAGCTTTTGGTTTGTGTTTTCCAAATCCATTTGTACAAGCTTCAACTTTTCTTCGGTTCGAACTCTTTCTACAATTTGGCTTTGCAAGTCTGAATTCACTTTCAACAAACTTTCAGTGCGTTCAGCAACTTTCCCCTCTAATGACAGCTTATTCTGTTCCAATAACTCCACCGCTTTAGAACGATTTCTTAGTAAAATCGAAGTCAGCGTGACCGCTAATGCCGTTGTGAGGAACAAAATCCCGAAAATGGCGTTTCGTGAAATAACGAATGACTTCATCGCTTCCGACACATCGATTTCAGTAGCAATCCCTACACCAAGCTCTTCATACCATTTCCAGCTTCCTATCACCATTACTCCTCGATAATCCCGATACCCATTTACATTATCGCCATCGACTTGATTTAAGGCACTTTGAACTAGATAAGTAAAAGGTTGTTGGGAAGGAGGATAGACCGCATCAGCCCCTGTTGTGAGATCAACGCCGGGATCAAGTAACTGTATATTCAAGCTTGATCCCTCCTTGTAATCAATCAGATCCAGTGCGAGTAGTTGATCTTCAAAGCGACTTTCCGTAAGCATAACCCCTTGATGATCAAACACGTAGGTCTCGCCACTGTTTCCAATTCGGCCTAAACGCATTAAGCGGCTAAAACTATTAACGGAATCAATTCGAATCGCAAGGACGGCAATAATCGAGTTTTCATGATTTCTGATTGGGGAAACAGCGAACATAGTTGGTGGTAATACTTTAAATCGACTATCGCGATACTGCAGTGGCACATCAGAGAAAATCGGTGGGACAATAAGCGTTTCACCCGCAAGCGCCTTTTCAAATAGATCCCTTCTTTGGTGAGCAATTAAGTTTGCTTGACCAATATTGGTATCCCGCATTGAACTCATATTAATCGCTTCTGGGCTAATAATAAAAAAGCCCTTATACCCAAATGCAATAATTTCAGGATTAAGTAAATCTCGGATTTTCCCTTGTACAAACTCGAACTGGTGCACATCTTTTGCATCTAAAATCTGCTGGGTTAAATCAATAAGGTCTGTTCGGTGGGCAATGGTTTCAACTTTTGCGCGGTGGTTGTTTGTCCATAAAGATAACGCTTCTTCAATCGTATGAATAACCGTATTAAGGGATTCGCCAACAGACAAGCGATGTTCATTTTCAATGATGGACAACCCACGATGACCAATAAAGAAAACAATCGCGAAGAAAAGGGGAATTAGGAAAGGTTCTCGAAGTCTACTCATATTCACTCCACAACTGAGGTTAAGAACCTACATTTGAAACGCTTAATCATTTCCATGAGTAACAAAAAACCACTAGGCAATCACCAGCATTATGAAACTTAACACTATCATAACCTAGAGCAATAAATGACAAAGTTTCTTATAGTCTAAGCAAAATACACAACTTTGATTACACTTAGTGTATCGGCTATATCGAGATCAATCACTGAAGAGCTTGTTTTGCGTAGCTAAATGCATCATGACATAGCAAGTCTCTAGTACAGCATTTTGAATAGAACCTTTACTGCTTAATCAATGCTGCCTCAAGTTCATAACTTGATCATAGTGAAAAGACTCTCTCATTATAGCTATCAACCTTTCGGTGATAACGATCTTGTAAGAAGATCCTTGTCAAAAGGAGCGTGAGATGAATGTTCAGGCATTACCTATGTATCGATTTATTGATCACAATGGGGATCTCATTAGCCCACTGCCTCACTGGGCTAAACCTTCAAAATTAATCCAGTATTACTGTGACATGCTTTTAACTCGAACCTACGACAACAAAGCAGTCGCGCTGCAACGTACGGGAAAACTAGGAACATACCCGTCTCATTTAGGAGCAGAAGCGATTGGCATTGCGATTGGTCGAGCGATGGCCCCCCAAGATGTATTTGTCCCCTACTACCGAGACATGCCCGCCATGTGGGCACGCGGCATTTCCATGGAAAAAAACCTCCAATACTGGGGCGGTGATGAAAGAGGCAGTGATTTCAGAACACCCGATCAGCAAGACTTGCCTAATTCTGGATACTGCCGAGACTTTCCTTTCTGTGTACCCATCGCGACTCAATGCACCCATGCGGTTGGTATTGCGTCAGCATTAAAAATTGAAGGGCTTCACAATGCCGCAGTTGTAACTTGTGGTGATGGAGCGACATCAAAGGGGGATTTCCTCGAATCCATAAATTGCGCTGGTGTTTGGAATTTGCCATTAGTTTTTGTCGTGAATAATAACCAATGGGCGATCTCTGTACCTCGCTCCTTACAATGCGCAGCAGGTTTGCTGTCTGAAAAAGCGAAAGGAGCAGGTATTGAAGGAGTAACGGTTGATGGTAATGACATAGTCGCAATATATGATGCAATCAGTAACGCATTAGATAAAGCCAAGAAAGGCAAAGGTCCTACCCTAATTGAAGCCATCAGCTATCGCTTAAGTGACCATACCACGGCAGATGATGCGACTCGATATCGTAGTAGTGATGAACTCAAAGAAGCTTGGCAATTTGACCCAGTAACCCGAATGAAAGCATACATGATCAAGCAAAAGATTTGGTCTGAGGAACAAGATCAAGATTGGCTAGAGCAATGCAAAGAAAAAGTAGAAGTTGCTGTCTCCCACTAT
The DNA here is from genome assembly GCF_050337535.1 of Vibrio kagoshimensis. NCBI lineage: Bacteria > Pseudomonadati > Pseudomonadota > Gammaproteobacteria > Vibrionales > Vibrionaceae > Vibrio > Vibrio kagoshimensis. The sequence continues at coordinate 85,285 of NZ_JAKJSZ010000012.1, read as the reverse complement.
ATGCAGCTCACGAACCCTTCTCCTGAGAGTGCCTTTGATTTTTTGTTTGAATCGACTGACCCTGAACTCAATAAACAACGTGATGAATTAATCAATAAAGCGATGCGCATGCAAGGTCAAGGTCAAGGTCAAGGAGATGATAATGGCTGAAATCACAATCATTGAAGCAATCAACCTTGCTTTACACTATGAAATGAACCAAGACTCGAATGTAGTGGTATTAGGAGAAGATGTAGGTGATAACGGAGGGGTTTTTAGAGCAACCCTGGGGCTAAAAGATCGCTTTGGATTAAAGCGAGTGATTGATACGCCCCTTGCTGAAGCGTTGATCAGTGGTGTCACGGTTGGCATGGCTGCCCAAGGGTTGAGACCAGTCGCTGAATTTCAATTTCAAGGGTTTGTATTCCCTGCGATTGAACACATAATGTGCCACGCTGCTCGAATCAGAAATAGGACTAGAGGGCGATTAACCTGCCCTGCGGTGTTTAGAGCTCCTTTCGGAGGAGGCATTCACGCCCCGGAGCATCATTCAGAAAGTGTAGAAGCCATTTTTGCTCATACTCCAGGGCTCAAAGTTGTTATTCCTTCCTCACCTCAACGTGCATACGGACTACTACTCGCATCAATTCGTAGTAACGATCCCATCATGTTCTTTGAACCCAAGCGTATTTATCGCACTGTAAAATCGAATGTCGTCGATAACGGAGAAGCACTCCCTCTTGATTCCTGTTTCACGCTTCGCAAAGGAAGAGATCTGACCCTAGTAACATGGGGAGCATGTGTCGTTGAGTCATTAGAGGCAGCAAGCAACCTTTCATCACAAGGTATTGAAGTAGAAGTCATCGATTTAGCCAGCATAAAACCAATAGACATGGCTACCATATTCAAATCACTCGAAAAAACCGGACGATTACTTGTGGTTCATGAAGCTGCAAAAACCTGCGGTGTTGGTGCGGAGATTTTGGCTCGGACTGCAGAGCACGCCATGTGCTTGTTAAAAGCACCACCAAAACGATTAACAGGGATGGATACCGTCATGCCTTATTACCGAAATGAACAGTTTTTCATGATTCAGCAACAAGATATCGAACTTGCTGTTCATGAATTAGTGGAGGGATGGAAATGAAATCTTTTACCCTACCAGATCTTGGAGAAGGTCTTGCCGAATCAGAAATCGTTGAATGGCACATTAAAGCTGGCGATGTAGTTAAAGTGGATCAGATTGTCGTAACACTTGAAACCGCGAAAGCCATTGTTGATGTCCCAGCACCTTATAGCGGGACAATCCTTAAACGCTTTGGGCATGAAGGAGATGTGATTAACGTCGGCAGTGTTTTACTCGAAATAGAAGAAATCACCACAGAGATCAGCAACCATACCCATGGTCAGTTAGAAGCTGAAAGCGTAAATGAATATGAATCTAGTGCTGAACAGTCAAAAGATGCGGCAACCGTGGTTGGCAAAGTTTCTCACCAAAACCATCAGGTCGACATTGATAGTTTCTGGGTTGGCGGTGCTAGTTCTGCGCAAGAAGCTAGTTCTACACAAGGGGCAAGTTACGCAGAAGGAGCTGGGTATACACAAGGAAATTCTGAACGTTCAAACAATCAAGTTTCGGCACTCCCTTCTGCAAGGTTACTTGCCAAGCGTTTAGGTATAAGCATTGACTTAGTAGATGGTAGCGGTGATAGCGGATTAATACTTGATGTAGATATATACAATGCTGCAGATAAACAACAACCAGGAACCGAAGTATTAAAAGGTGCTCGGAGAGCAATGGTTAAGTCGATGGCGGAATCCCATCATAATGTTGCTTCCGTAACGATTACAGAAGAAGCATTATTAAATCATTGGAACAAAGATGAAGATATTTCTATCCGCTTAATCCAAGCCGTCAGTTATGCCAGCCAACAAGAAAAAGCGATGAATGCTTGGTTCGATGCCACCACTATGACTCGCTGTGTTCACACCACCGTAAACATAGGCATAGCTGTTGACAGTTCCCATGGCTTGTATGTTCCAGTTTTACGCCAAGCTGATAGCTACAATGCGCAAGATATTCGAACATGGCTAGATGGAACGGTGAAAGGAATCCGAAATAGACGAATTGGCAGAGAACAACTTCAAAATGCCACGATTACTTTATCTAACTTTGGTGCAATCGCAGGCATTTATGCCACACCCGTGGTTTCTCCACCTCAAGTAGCAATAGTCGGAGCTGGGCGCATTATTAAAAAAGTGATCATGGAAGATGGAAAGCCAACTGAAGTAAAAGCGATGCCATTATCCGTCACTTTTGACCACAGAGCATGTACCGGTGGAGAAGCTGCTCGTTTCGTTAAAGCATTAGTGAAACATCTGGAACGTGAGCATGGGAACGCGTAAAGACAGATGAAGTGAACAAATTAAATATAGGAACCGTAAAACAGACTTTCTGATAAATGTTCACTTAGCATTGCTACGTATAGAAAGTTACATGCGTAAAAAATCCAAGAGCATGAACACTCTTGGATTTTAGTTTTATCAATTAATCAGTGAGTACTGCTTAACTCGTTTATTGATTTAATCACCTGTCATCAGCTTATTGAACTTAATCTAACTGAGTTTAAAATTCGCCACTTGTCTTTTTAGATCTTCATTTGAATCCTTAAGCACTTCCCCTGCTTCAACCGTTTGTTGACCGCTATTGACCAGTGAGTCGACAATATCGCGAATAGAAAGCATATTACGGCTAAGCTCTTCTGCCACAGTACTTTGCTCTTCAGTTGCAGCCGCAATTTGAGTGCTCACATCATCAATCTCCGTCACCGAACCACTCATTATTGTTAAGCTATCAGAGACTTCAGATGTTTTATCCGCCGTTTCTTGGCACTTTCTTTTCGTCGCTTCCATCGCCCTCACAACACCTTCAGTGCCTCCAAGTAACTGGCTCAACATATCAGAAATTTCCGTCGTGCTATTTTGTGTACGAGCGGCAAGTGCCCTCACTTCATCAGCAACAACCGCAAAACCTCGCCCTTGCTCCCCAGCTCGTGCCGCTTCTATTGCTGCATTTAAAGCGAGCAAGTTCGTTTGTTCGGAAATTTCACCAATCACATTCAGTACACTGCTAATCTTATTTGCGTCTGTATTCATCCGTATGATGCTTTTTGACATATCGTCTACTTCAGAAACCAGCGCACTCACAGTGCTCACGGCATTGTTTACCATGCTTAGGGAAGAGTCGGCTTCTTTGTTTGCTTCAGCAGTAATTCGATTAGACTGGTGAACGTTTTCAGCAACGGTTCTCGCGCTTTCACTCATTTGCGTAATAGCCGTAACGACTTGTTCTGTTTCTGCTGAATGCGTGACCAGTTTAGATTCGTTATCTCTCGCCGTAGTACCCAATTGATGGATACTAACCGAAATATTTTCACTCGCATGAGAAATATGCAGCATCATATCCTGAAGGTTTTCAACGAATAGGTTGAAGCCCAAGCTGATTTTAGCTAAATCGTCATCCCCATCAACAGTTAAACGCTGAGTAAGATCACCATTACCTTGTGATAAGTCCAAAACTGCCGATTTAAGTTTTAGAACAGGTCTGTACGCATAATGAACAATAAGAGAGATTGAACCTAAGCTAATTAAGAGTAAAACCACTCCCGTTATTAGCGAGCTATTCATAGCATCGAAAACACCTGACAATGCCGTATCTTGATCAACAAACACCATCAATGTCCAATACATACTGTCTGTTAAGTTTACACGTTCAAAATACCCATCGAATTGAATACCTAAATACGGGAAAACAAGGTGCCCACTTTGCTGACTAGAAAACATCCGTTCCATTTCATTAAAATTCGGACTGATTTGAGAAGGTGTCCGCCCCAAATCACTCGGGTCATCACTAGCAAAAAATACTGCATTCTTATCCGTTAACGTGGCAGCACCGCCAGCAAAACGCATATTGCTCACGGTTGAAATAACCTCACCGAGCTGAATATCACCAAGTAACACCCCCACTAACGTACCGTTTCTCCTTACCGGCATAGTAACGCTGACCACTTGCTCTTGAGTCACTTGATCTAAATAGATCTCCGTTAATACAACACCTGAAGCACCCTTAGCATTTTGGTACCATTCTCGATCTCTAAAGTCGAACTTATCCCCACTTAGTGACATGTAAGAGCGACCATCTTCATAGGTCATAATGACATTAGACAGTGAAGCGCTAGTAGCAAGAACATCGACTAATTTCTTATTTTCCGAATTAGACAACTCATTCGTAAAACTCGATGCCCCTTGAGCGATAGCATTGATTTTAAATGTCATCATCTGCTCTAGCTCTGTGACATGGAAACTCAACTTGTCTTCAGTTTTAGACTCAAGAGAGTCAATCATATTATCTTTCATCGATAACATATTTAGAGAACCAAGTACGATCAATGAAACCGCAACAAGTGCCCCAACACCTAGGTAGATCCTTGATTTAAAGCCTAAATTCATCATATAGCCTCACTAATAGCGAGTTGAATTTTAAGTCTAGAGTGAGTTCAGCTTTATTTTTATTCTCGAATATCTTTGCTCACGAACTTTAAACGCAGATATACGGTTTAAACCAATTACTCACCCAGCCAACAGTCGATTTCAATCACAAAGCGAATGCATCACACAGCGATTTATCACGTGACAACTATATTTTGCGTGAAAGCTATTTGATTACGTGACGGCAATTTATTACGCGACAAATATATGCAATTGAATCCTTATAATAGTTAGTTGAGATACATGTAATTAGCAATGTCATTTTATAAAAAGAGATCAATCACCCCCCTTAGTAATCAACAACTCAGTAAAAACGCCAATTTTTGCGATACACACAATACTTTGGAAGCAAAGTCACATGGTGATTTTTTACCAAACTATAGTCACTTCATGCGGACATACCGCATTGGCTAGGTTGCAAAGTCGTTATTGCACCTTGTTCCGAATACTAATAATGCTAATTTTTGGAGCTAAATATGACAAAAAAAGAAATTAAATACGGTCCTAAAAGAGTGCCTTGGATAGAGCAATTACCCAAGTTTGCACAGGGTTCAGTTTCTCCCCCAAGTGCAGACCCTATCAAGGTATATCAAGATAGAAACTACGACTTTTACCACACCGAACATGCGATTAATGGTTTTGATATTGAGTTACCAGCAACAGGGCAAACGACTCAAGAACAAGACAATGCTTTTCAACAAATCCAAGCTTTCGTCGATACACAAAAGAGTCACTTCTTAGGTTATCAAACCGAAGAAAACATTGAGTACCAAGCTCGGCTTGCCCCCTTTCTGAATGTTAGCTTGAATAATGTTGGAGACCCATTTGTAAATGGTAACTACACCATTAACTCAAAATGTGTTGAACGGTCTGTTCTCGATTATTACGCTTCATTATGGAATGCTAAATGGCCATCTCAAGGTCCATATTTAGATGAAGATGGGAATTTTAAACAAGGTGACCCCGAAAGCTATTGGGGCTATATCTTAACAATGGGAAGTACAGAAGGTAACCTTTACGCAATGCTCAACGCACGAGATTACCTCAGTGGCGTCATGTTACTTGAAGAAGAAATACGCGGTGAAGATGAATCTGGGAAAACCGTTTCAAATTGCCAGATTTACGCGCATTACCCTAGCCCTCCAGACAACAACCCAAATGCTTATACGCCCGTTGCTTTTTTTTCAGAAGACACGCATTACTCGATAGTGAAAGCGATGGCGGTAGAGAAAATTGACACATTTGGCGAGCTTGGAAATAGGCTCTATCCCAAAGAAAACCCGATTAGACCCAACGCACCATGGCCGACTGAAATCCCTTCTGAAAGCCCAACAGAAAAACTTCCAGCTGGCTCTGGAGCCATCGATGTCGATAAGTTAATTCAATATGTCGAGTTTTTTGCACAGAAGGGCTACCCAATTCTTGTTGTACTCAATTGTGGAACCACTTTTAAAGGCGCATACGACAATATCACGCAGGTCACTGAGCAACTAAAAACCGTTTTAGAATCTTATAACATGCTTGAACGCACCGTCCCAATTGACAAAAATGATGTCAGTAAAGGCTTCGAAAAACGAACTGGATATTGGATTCATGTTGATGGGGCTCTTGGAGCTAGTTATGTGCCATTCATAAAAATGGCGAAAAAGTCAGGTCAATTTAATGATGTCTTCGAGAAGAATTCTGGTTATAGCGGACCAGATTTTGATTTTAGTAACCCTATGGTGCATTCGATAGTGACCAGTGGTCATAAATGGCCCGGCGCTCCTTGGCCTACGGGTGTGTATATGACTAAACAAAAGTTTATGGTTTCCCCTCCAGATAACCCTGAATACATAGGGTCACCTGATACAACCTTTGCTGGTTCACGTAATGGTTTGTCGCCCCTTGTACTGTGGGAATATTTTGCGCGAAACGACTACCAGAAACAGGTTGAAATGATAATGCAGGCTCAGAAAATGGCAGAATATGCCTTTCAAAAGCTGTCTGAAGTTGCTGTATTCTGGCAAAGCCAACCTGATGTGACACTACCAAATGGTCTTTGGTTGCAGAGAACGCCTCTTTCTCTCTCTCTAATATTCTGCCAACCCAATGAGGACATTATATTTAGGTATTCTTTAGCAAAAGAAAGCGCAAAAATAGACGACCAAGTGCGCCACTATGTTCACTTATTTACGATGTGGGATGTCACTCAGTCTCTCATTGACGATTTGTGCTGTGACCTAAAACAAAAAGATGCTTTTGACTCCAGTCTATTTCAAAAACTATCTAATATACGGACATATCGTAAAACCGAAAACAACGCACTAAAACAGATACGGTTACCACTAAAAGGGCGCTCTTTTCGTTAAAGAGTACATGCCTTAATGTCATCTTATTTTCTGATGCAATAAAATCAAAAAAGCCCTCCGAAGAGAGCTTTTTTTAATTCATTTATTACGTTAAGCCGTGGCTTTACTTTTGAATAAGTTTTTCTTTATTCCGGTGATCTTTTCTCTATATGCAAACCACATATAGGTTGCGACGATAGAAAAGAATAAATATGAGAGAGAGAAAACAAACGGTGAAGAGATAGCGTCGTTTGAAATACCCCAAGAAACACCAGCCACTGTAACTGCAATTTTAGCAAAGAAACCACACAACAATAGCACCAGCGCCAATTGAGGGAAGCGCGTACTGCGGAATGCCAACCAATAACAACTGCCTACCGCTAGCGAAGCTACATAAAAACCAAATAGAAACGAATGAATGTGATCAGCGGCTGCTACACCACCAGAAATGGACATCAAAAGAATTAAAAACAATTTCATAATTTTCGCCTCGTAATCAACTAGAAATGCATCCTTTCAAATTTGCAATCTCATATTGCACGCCATTTTCCTTATTTTTGAATACAAAACAAGCCCAACAAACGTACAAAATGTATACAAAGATTACGGAGGAAAATGGACTTAACATTAAGTTAACAAGTTGAATTTTCAAAGGTACTGATACGACAGGCACCTAGAGGTTCACACTCTATCCAGATTCACTTTGTTACAAAAATTTAACTATGGAAATAATTTTAAAAAAATTTCCACACTGTGATCTCCATATTTTGAGTGAGGTTTATGCCCATGATATTGGCATCCGAGCCATAGGAAACCTGAGGATTTGCTGAAAACATACACAGGAAACCCCTTGGCAAAACATAAAAAAAACCTAACACAAACATTAATTTAACATTTCAAATTTTATTTAGATTAAATGGGAAAAAGAGATTCCAATCACATTTATATTGGTTATAATCCGCGCTCTTTTGCGCTATCCGTTGAAAAACGCAAACTAATTTTGAGTAAACCACCACAATAACCCGTCTTTACTTGAATGGATGAACATTCAGAAAAGACAAAACTGAGAATAAAAATGAGCAAGATTGATAAAGCAATGCGTATCCTGCTAGCAGGTTTCTGTATCAACCTTTGTCTTGGCATCCTGTATGCTTGGAGTGTATTTAACAAAGCGTTAGTAACCGATTTCGGCTGGAGTGCTGCTGAGGCTTCTTCTCCTTATGCTATCGCAACTATCACATTCTCTGTTTGTCTTCTTGTTGCAGGCATCCTACAAGATCGCATGGGACCACGTAAGATCCTTATCTTAGGTACTGTATTAACAGGTCTAGGTATGATCGCATCTGGTTTCGCAACTTCGCCCCTAATGCTAAACATTACGTTTGGTATGATCACGGGTGCAGGTATTGGCTTCGGTTATGCTTGTCTATCTCCATCAGCAATGAAATGGTTCCACCCTTCTAAGAAAGGCATGGTAAACGGCCTTATCGCTGCTGGTTTCGGTCTAGCCGCTATCTACTTGGCTCCGTTAACATCTATGCTAATCACTGAAATGGGTATTAACACTGCATTTATGATTCTAGGTGTTGGTGTTCTAGCTATTGCAGTACCTCTTGCATGCACGATAAACAACCCACCTTCTGAGTACGTTCCAGCTGAACCAAAAGTAAAGGCAGGTCAAGCGCCAGTTACAGTTAAAAAGTCAACGGACATTAACTGGAAAGCCATGCTTAAAACGCCTCAGTTTTATTCTCTATGGGTTATGTACGCATTTGCTGCTTCTGTTGGTCTAATGGTTATTGGTAACATCACGAACATCGCAAGTGTTCAAGCAAACCTACCAAACGCAGTTTACTTAGCGTCTATCTTGGCTATCTTCAACTCTGGTGGTCGTGTTGCTGCTGGTATCCTTTCAGATAAGATTGGTGGTGTACGTACTCTGCTTCTTGCATTCATCCTGCAAGGCGCGAACATGGTGCTATTCGCAACATTCAACACAGAAATCACTTTAATCATCGGTACTGCAATTGCAGCTGTTGGTTACGGAACACTTCTAGCAGTATTCCCATCACTAACTGCTGAGTTCTACGGGCTTAAAAACTACGGTACTAACTACGGCGTTCTATACACATCATGGGGTATTGGTGGTGCAATCGGTGCAGCTATTGTTGGTTTCTCTATGACAAATGGTGGTGGTTACGGATTAGCGTACACAGTTTCAGCAGTAATGATGGGCGTATGTATTGTTCTTGCATTGGTGACTAAACCAATCAGCGAAGCGAAAGCTGCAGAACTTAAAGCTGCTCACGCATAAGCTATATTCGACTTAAGCTGTAAACGAATTAAGCTATAAGCTGCTATTTATGTACTAGTGAGTTGTTGTTTGATGACCAGCTCTTATTTATAACGAATCACTAGACATAACTCATAAAAAAAGAGCCGACCTCAATGGTCGGCTCTTTTTTTATATTTGAACTTTTAAAAGTAAATAAAGTTAAGGTTTAAAGCTAAAAATCGAACTGAATGCTTTCAGTCAGCGCTATTTATCACTCCACACTGCCATTTCATTACCGCTTGGCTCTTTGAAATGAAAGCGTCGACCACCAGGAAATGGAAAGATTTCTCTATTGATGATACCACCAGCTTTTAGAACCGCTTGCTCCGTAGATTCAAGATTTGCACTGTAGAAGACCATTAATGCCCCACCCAAACCTTGGACACACTCCAAATCAGCTTTATAGAAACCACCCATCAAACCTTTTGCAGTGAAAGCCGAATACTCGTCGCCATAATCTTCAAACTTCCAATCAAAAACCGTTTCAAAGAATGTTTTCGATTGAGTGATACTTCTAGCCGCAAACTCTATGTAATTGATCGAACCATGTTCAAATTCCATTTATTTTCCTCTCAGACTCGCGATATTTACATTTATTAAAGCTCTACTTTTTACGAATGATCGGATAATTTTCGCCATGTAGTTCTTGTACAAAGCCAGAACCATCACCATTGTGTGCAATCCAAACCTTTTCTTTTGCACGTGTCATCGCAACATAGAACAGCCTTCTTTCTTCTGCGTATGGGAAAGTATCAGATGACTCCGTTAACGCACCGTCTATATGAAGTTGTTTTTTCTTAGTCGGGAATTGCCCCTCATCGACTGCCAATATAATCACAAAGTCTGCTTCTTTACCTTTACTGCCATGACAAGTCATAAACGTAAGGTTAAGTCCTGTATAGATTTTCTTCCAATCCTCTAATAACTCAGGTTTATGGTAGTGATTACGTCCTAGTAGCAGTACCGATTTTTGAACTTTGTTTTTTGCTTGTGTATGTAGATTATCGAGCGTCTTTTCAACATCTTTACTCGGAATGGTATAAACAGATTTCTGCTTTTGTTGCTTAAAACTATTTAGGGTTTTAGAGAGTTGAGCTGGGTTTTGCTGAACAAACCGATTAGCCACTTCACCTAATTGATTATTAAATCGGTAAGTAGTATCTAGGTGGTGAACAGTAGAACTTTCAAAACGGTCTTTAAAACCTGTCGTTAAATCAACATCAGCGCCTGCAAACTGATAAATAGACTGCCAGTCGTCTCCCACTGCAAAAATAGACGCCTGATGAGATTCTTTTGTTTGCGCACATTGAGTTTGTTTATATAACGCCTCCACAAGCTCAAGTCGATCCGGTGAAATATCTTGATATTCGTCTATCATAATAAACTTCCAAGTCGGGACAAAGCGCCCTTTCGCCACATACTGTGTCGCTCGACTGATCATTGTCGGGAAATCTATATGATTTTGCTCTTTAAGCATTTTTTGCCAAGCTGTGACGCATGGCCAGCAAAGGTTTAACTCGCTATTTAGTCGAGTATAGTCCGCATGGTCAATCAACTCTTGTTGTATCTGTTTTTTCGTCAAACCCGAGGCATTCAATTGATCGAGTTGATTTTCTAACCAATTGATCAGTTTAGGATTAGAAGCATGGCTACCGAGTTCATCATCACCAGTTAGGTAGGCGATTGGCCACTTAGATAAATGTTTTTGCCAACGCTTAAAGTTTGTTGGCGTCATCCAGTGCTTTTTAAGCCAATCAATACACCAAGCTTGGCGCTGATTATTATCTAAAGCTAATGGAGAAATGACCACAGGTTCATTTTCTACGTGGTTCAGTATTTTCAACCCAAGCTGATGAAACGTGTTCACTTGAACTTGTTCTGCTGACATGCCTATTTTGGTGTCTAACCTTTGCTTCATCTCTTGAGCGGCTTCTCGACCAAATGCCAGAAGTAGCATTTCCTCAGCTTGAGCTTGGTGGCTCTGTAACAAGTAAGCCACTCGCGCAGTCAGCACACTGGTTTTCCCCGAACCAGCTCCTGCCAAAATCAGATTATGGTCATCGTTCATCAGAACTGCATATTGCTGTGATAAATTCAAAGGGGAAGATTCACATTGTGCGAACAAGACTTCCCAATTAGCTCTTTCCGTGTCTAACCACTTCTGATTACGCTCAGACTGCATATTCTCAGTATCAGTGAGCCAAGGTAATAGACGGGAAACGCGCTTCGGCATACGCTGAGCGGCTTCCTCTAATGTCATCGTCATGGTATCTAACTGAGTGGTGACTAAATCGACCCATTTATTTACTTTAGAATGAGATAAAAAAGCGGGTAGCTGCTCTAAATGTGCCAGTGCCGCTTCCCACTCTGGTAGATTCGTGATCAATTGCTCACACTGCGTATCATGCCAATGCTGATAAGCTGAGATTGCAGTTCGGGCGAATTTACGGCACATATCCCAAGGTAACCCTTGTACCAACCAGCTCTGTTGCTTTCCATCTACTTCATGAGCAAAAAACTGCAACGATCCCCAAAATAATCCACGGCGTAATGCCACTTTTCCATTCCAAACGGTGAAAGGAATTCGCTCTTCACTACCAATAGATGACAATAACAGGCGCTGCCCGTTGAGTTCCACTTGATGATATTCATTTTGGATGAAAAACTGGGCAGTCTTATTCGCGCGAAGTTGTATTGAAGCGTGCTGCATTGGGAAGTGCTCTTAAAATTCTGAATGAGTGTTTTATATCATGATGTTCTTGGAAATAATAATACTCGACTGCTTATCGATGAAATCATGACCACCTGATAACAAAACTGTACATGTATCAAATCCTAACGGTTGATTTCTGCTAGGATTGTGTTTTCCCTATATCAATGAATTGCCGTGAAATTACCCGCTATGCTGCGCCTCTATTGGGCAAACAAAACCATTAATTACAGCGTTCTAATCCTCATTACTCTTTTAGGTGTGGTGATCCCTGCATGGTATTTTGAGCAAAACACACTAATTACTCCGCTAATTCTAGGTGTCATTGCAGCAGCCTTAGCAGAAAGTGACGACAGTTTCACCGGTCGCTTAAAAGCGCTGACCCTCACCTTCATATGTTTCGCGATCGCCGCATTTTCTATTGAACTACTCTTCAATACTCCCCTATTTTTCGCATTAGGTTTATTTGTTTCTACTTTCTCATTCATCATGCTCGGGGCGATAGGTCCCAAATATGCGAGTATTGCTTTCGGATCTCTACTCGTGGCTATTTATGCAATGCTAGGCGCACATGAGAGCACCAATATATGGTTCCAACCTTTGCTGCTTCTTTCCGGTGCAGCTTGGTACTATTTCATGTCGATGGTGTGGCAAATCATCTGGCCAATGCAACCGGTACAGCAAAACTTAGCCACAGTCTTTGACCAAATTGGCACCTACATGCAATCCAAGGCAGAACTGTTTTATCCTGTCGCCAATTTAACGCCTCAACCTCATCGCATCATAGAAGCTAAACACAACGCCAGTACGGTCAATGCTCTTAATACTTGCAAAGCTACACTGCTCAACCGATCTAAACGAGGTCATGTAGACGGTCCCAGTGACCGCTTTCTTAATACCTACTTTATTGCGCAAGACATCCATGAAAGAGTCAGTTCAAGCCATTACTTATATCAAGATCTCGCTAAGCATTTTGAACGTTCGGATGTTCTATTTCGCTTCAAGTATCTCCTAGAGACACAAGCTCGCGCATGTCGAGAAGTTGCCGCATCTTTAAAAGTGGGCAACGAATACCAACATGGTGATAAATCCACCCTAGCATTAGATGAGCTGCAATTTTCATTAGCTCACCTTAAAGAACAAAATAAACCTGAATGGAAAATACTACTCAGCCAACTGGGCTATTTATTTAATAATTTAGCGACCGTAGAAAAGCAGCTATCGAACATCAGCAACCCTGACGCAGAGAAGTTAGAAGAAGGTACTCTAGACGATACGAATCCTCACACGCTCAAAGCGATGTGGCATAAAATAAAAGCAAACTTAAATAAAGATTCCATGCTCTTTAGGCATGCCATCAGAATGTCATTAGCGCTGACTTTAGGCTACGGAATCATTCAAGGCTTTGAGATTGAACGTGGCTACTGGATTCTCTTAACCACACTATTTGTTTGCCAACCAAACTATAGTGCTACACGGCAAAAGCTTACTGCTCGTGTGATTGGAACCTTAGCAGGGTTACTTATTGGAGTGCCACTGCTAACTTTCTTCCCTTCACAAGAAAGTCAGCTTGTTTTCATTGTCGTAAGTGGCGTGATGTTCTTTGCTTTCCGCATCAATAACTACGGGTTTGCAACGGGGTTTATCACCTTATTAGTTTTATTCTGTTTCAATCAACTAGGGGAAGGCTATGCGGTGGTACTGCCAAGGCTAGCTGATACCTTGATTGGCTGTGCGCTTGCAGTTTTAGCTGTAATGTTTGTATTACCTGACTGGCAATCAAAACGCTTGCACAAAGTAATGGCTGACGCATTGGATTCTAATAAAGTTTATCTCGGGCAAATCATTGGCCAGTACCGAGTGGGTAAAAAAGATAACCTGAATTATAGAATTGCTCGTCGGGGTGCTCATAACTGCGATGCTAATTTAACATCCGCTATCAGTAGTATGTTAGTCGAACCCGGGAAATACCGAATGGCTGCAGATGAAAGCTTCCGTTTTCTAACCCTAAATCATGCCCTACTCAGTTATATTTCTGCACTTGGTGCGCATAGAACTCGCATTGATGATGAATCGACTCATAAACTGGTGCTTGATGCTCACCGCGTTATTCACCTTCATCTAGACGCGCTACATAAGCAACTTCACGCCCACCGAGAGGAATGTGAGATCAGCAGCTTTTTTGACCCAGAATTAGAGAAACGGCTCAATGAGTGGCGAGAAGAAGATGAAAGTGACGTTCGTATGGTGCTTCAACAGCTGCACCTCATTTATCGAATGCTGCCCGAGTTACATTCTCTTGCGACCAAATTTGCCGTTCGAGTAAAATAGCTTCGCAATTTACATCAGCTTCACTTATGTACTATTTCCGATGTAACTAAGTGAAGCTGCAACTCTTTTTGTATTTAACAATACCGCTAACAACTGCCCATTCAGATTGACCTACTCTTAACCTAGCCTGACAATTCTCGGACAAAAAACAACCACCTAAATTTATAGTTGTATAAAAGCAAAACAAAAAGTCTGTTCCGCAATTTTTTGCAGATTCGACTTGTTACATCCCACAAGAATTAAAACGTAAGGCTTATGATGAATACACAACAATTTGAAAACTTTAAACAACAGATACAACAGCTCACACCACAACAGCTTAGAATGCTACAAGGTGAAATTCACGGTTCGATTGAAGAGCCTAAAAAAGACTTACTCACAGATGAAGAACGCAATGTCATCGCAACCTTGTTTAACTAACCTAGAACTCCAATTTCGACAAGACTAAGCACTAAGCACTAAGCACTAAGCACTAAGCACTAAACACTAAACACTAAACACTAAACAAAACTATAAAAATACGATACACAATGAAGCCATAGCAGTGGCTCTCCCTCCAGAAAGCCTTTTTACACAAGCTATCTCATGAAAAACATGGGCATAAACATAAAAATGTAGTTCTCACCAACAAATTTAAGCACTAGATATACGATCTAGCTTGCGTACATTTATTCACCAAACTAAAATTACTAAGTACATTTATTTTCTAGGGTATATATGTCGATTTCAGGTATTCAATCTGGCTACCAAATGATTCAGCAATCTTCACAGATGGCTGAAGAAGCCGCGGTTGAAATAAACCAAGCATCTCAACGTGAAGCCCAACTCAATAATCCACAACAAAATGACTTAGCTTTTAACCAAGTTGAAGCACCGCAACCAAACCAAGTAACCGAAGCTAAACCATCAGAGCCTATTCCTTCCCACTCAGATGCAATGATGAAACTAACCCAGAGCTCTAACTACAACAGAATTGGGGCGAGTGTCGTTGAGCGCAACAATGAAATGATCGGTAGCTTACTCGACATTCATATTTAAAACCCCTGCTCATTATTCATTCATTTACCCTACCCATTTAGCAACCTAAACCATCAAATACTCCCCTTTAAACCGATTAGTTTTATAAATAATCGCTCTCAAGTTCGACGATAAAAAGCTCAAAGAACAGATTAAGTTCAACAAACTGTAACTCATTATATCCAACTCTTGTTTCTGAGATTTTACTCGGTAAAATCATCGAAAATTATTGACCTTGTACCACTATGCCAAAACTCAATCTGCATCGCCGTGACTATGTCTCTATCTTAGGGGGCGATATTTCAGCAGAAGACTTAGCAAAAAAGCTTGAACCTCATTTTGAAAAACCAACAAACAAACTGACACCAAGCCCATACCTAACAGAAAAAAACCTTGAACGTCGCTGGGATAAACTCAGTAACACCCAAGCACAAGCCGAGCTTCTCGATAGCCATACTCAAAACCAATTTCAGGTTTATGAGAAAAACATTGAGCATTTTATTGGTACCGTCAAAGTTCCTGTTGGTATTGCTGGTCCACTAAGAGTAAATGGCTTATTTTCTGAAGGGGATTACCTTGTGCCACTAGCAACCACTGAAGCAGCCTTGGTTGCTTCGTACAATCGTGGTTCAAAGCTTTTAACCGCATGTGGTGGAGCAAGCGCAATGCTGCTTAATGAAGGGGTGACACGAACACCAGGTTTTGCATTTAAAGGGTTGGTAGAAGCAGGACAATTCGTTGCTTGGGCAGTAACTCAATATCAAACGTTTAAAGATATTGCTGAGTCAACCACCTCCCATGGCAAGCTTACAGACATCAATATTAATATTGAAGGTAACCACGTTTACTTAGTTTTTGAGTTTTTAACGGGAGATGCATCTGGTCAAAACATGGTGACTATTGCCACTAATGCCGTGTTTGAATTCATTATAGAAAATACTCCAGTAACTCCAGATCATGCTTTCTTAGATGGTAATCTATCTGGAGATAAAAAAGCGAATACGCAAACTTTACGCAGTGTCCGTGGCAAGAAAGTCACCGCTGAAGTGAATATTCCAGCCGAACTGGTTCAAAAGTATTTGCATACGACGCCTAAAAAGATGGTTCAATTCGGTCAAATGACCACAGTAGGCGGAGCATTAAGTGGCACAATTGGTATTAATGCACACTATGCAAATGCCTTAGCTGCCCTTTATATAGCTTGTGGTCAAGATGCCGCTTGTGTTGCCGAATCAGCCATTGGAATGACTCGCATGGAGTTGAACAATGAAGGTGGTTTATACGCGAGCGTGACTTTACCTAACTTAATGCTAGGGACAGTGGGTGGTGGTACTTCTCTGCCTAGTCAAAAAGCCTGCTTAGACTTAATGGAGTTACATGGTAACGGTAAATCACAAGCCTTAGCTGAAGTTTGCGCTGCATTGTGTTTAGCTGGGGAGCTTTCCATTGTCGGAGCCTTCTGTGCGGGACACTTTTCAAGAGCTCACCATAAATTAGCACGATAAGAGTACAGTAGTTAACATGCCTATCCAGCAATAAGGATAGGCTTGATAGCTGTACTTCATAAGCTCTATCTTTCATTATTAGTCATTTACATTTCCGCTCAACCACAATCTCCAACATTCATAAATCGGCTATCACTGGCTCATGGCTTCTTCGTGGTGCCCCACTCAAGATAGATAAGTAGGTGGGTAGGTAGCTAAACACCTAAAAATAAGCACTTTAAAGGATAAGCACTTTATTCTGACCACAAATCATACAACGACCATCTTTAGTAACAATTATCATTTGCAATTAACTTTCTTATCACTATTATGATTTCAGTTCTATAAAGTGGAGTTATGGATGTGCTTCGTTTCATTAATCAAAAGATGAACCGTATAATTTGGTCTATTGGTATTCTTACCGCTATCGCGAGCTTCCTTACCATTGGGTTTTATGAATCTCGACGGTTACACGACCAACTCGATAGACAGTTCAACAATAAGATTAAAGCATTAAATGCATCTTTCGAAGATCTCTCCGAATTAATGTACTCCACTCGTGCATTTCTCCTCCATGCCAACAACCCCAGCCAGGAACAATTTCAATATTTTCTTGATCAAAAAACGGGCATCGACTCAGCAATTCAATCCGTAATTTGGGCTCCAAGCGTCATATCTCAAAATATTGAATCCCTAGAGCAAGAAGCAGCCCAACAAGGCTTACTCGGATATGCTGTTTTAACTCGTGAAGCTAATGACCCTGCTTTTATTGATTGTGTAGAAAACACTGATAACACGTTTTTTCCTGCACTTTATGTTTCCCCTAAATTTGAAGGTAGTGATTACTTAGGTAGCCCAGTTGCGGGAAATTGTGAACAACTCCAAGCCATGCATCGTGCCGCTAAAAACAATCAAATTGTTGCCGCTCCTTTCATACAAGATGGTTTCATCGGAAGCCGCTTATTTCTTCCCGTTATTTTAGAATCACAGGAGCTGACAGGTTTTGTGGTTTCGCATATCTTTTTCTATGAATTTTTAGGGAAAGCATGGAAAGACGAAGTTAACGCTCAATCATTCAACATTAATGTTTTCCAAGCGGATGATTCTTCTTCCGTTCCTATTTTTGAATCCCACATAAATAGCCGATTTAAAAAAGTTACAGGTCTTGAGCAAGAAGTATCACGTTCCAAAGAGTTATATATTTCAACCTTAGATACCGCTTGGAAGATACAAGTCTCACAACTAGACAATAGCCATAGCACATTTCTTTATGGTGGATTTTGCGTTTTTCTCATCGCTTTACTGACTTATTCCGTAGCTTGGGGAGCTCGCTTTTATTCTAATCGTTTAGCCATTTCAAATAAGCTTGTAGAAGACAAAACTCGTTCTATTGAGCAGCAAGCCATTCGTGATGACCTCACTAATCTATATAACCGACAAGCACTAAATTTGCACCTAACTCATAAAGTCGCCAGTTTAAAAACGCACCCTGAAAATGGGTTCGCGGTGTTATTCATCGACTTAGACCGTTTTAAAGTCATTAATGACTCTATGGGACACTTGGTGGGTGACAACGTCTTGCAACAAGTTGCTTTGAGGCTAACGGAAAGTACACGGCTCGGCGATAAGTGTTATCGATTTGGAGGAGATGAATTTGTTGTTTGCCTGTACAACAATGTTGACCCTGAATCTCTTGGAATGATTGCAAAACGCTATAATGAATTGCTTGCTCAGCCCTACAATATCCAAGGGCGTACTTGCCATGTGGGTGCAAGTATTGGTATCTCTATGGTCAATGAACCTTGTCATTCTGTCGCGCAAATTTTACGTGAAGCCGATACCGCCATGTATAAAGCTAAGCGTTCAGCTAATGACCGAATTGTTTTTTTCGACGATACGATGTTTATTCAAGCCAAGCAAAGGTTCACCTTAGAGCAAGAATTGACACAAGCAGTGGCGTTACAACAACTGTTCCTCGCTTATCAACCCATCTATTGCCAAAAAACACACGCCATTACTGGTGTTGAAGCTTTACTGCGCTGGACCCATAAAGACTATGGACCCATTTCACCTGCAGACTTTATTCCAATTGCCGAGGAAACTGGGCTGATTATAAAAATTGGAGATTGGGTGGTAAAAAGAGCCTGCCGAACACTCGAACAGTTATGGCTAAATCCTTTGGTTAAGCATGTTCCTCGGATTAATATCAATGTCTCGGCAAAACAGTTTGAATCCAACCATATACTGCATACGCTACAAGCTGTTCTGGAACACGCCAGTTTTCCCCCTCAACTACTGGGAGTCGAGATAACCGAATCACTGCTGCTGAGCAATTCTGAGTGCACAGTAAGAGCTCTGAAACAAATCAAAGAACTGGGTATTTCGATTTACCTTGATGATTTTGGATCCGGCTACTCCTCGCTTGCAGTGCTGTGTGATTACCCCATTGATATACTCAAAATGGATAAAAGTTTCATCGATAACATCGACAGCCCTGATTGTAAGTCAGCCAAGCTATGTAAAGCGATCATAAACATGGCTCATACGATTTCCTTACCAGTGGTTGCTGAAGGCGTAGAAACAAAGTCTCAATTAGCGACACTCGCTGACTATCAATGTGACTATATTCAAGGTTACTTAAAGTCTAAACCCGTGAGCGTTTGTGTTCTCACGGATTTGCTTGAAACTCACAACTTCAAGCAGAGCATTGAAACTCATAAAGTTATCAAACCAGCAGAACCAAATAACACGTTAGAGTCGAACAAAAGTATGGAATCTAATACGCTTAAAACTGATACGTTCAAAGCCAATAGCCTTGAGGTTGAGGTTGAGGTTGAGGATAATAAAGCTAAAAAAATAGCCTAAAAGGAACACCTTTAGGCTAAGTGTTATTTACAATTAAAGTCGTGAACTAAAAGGTTCTAAGCCAACGAATCACACTTTGAGGCACAAATAAAATCATTACGATGCAAACCTTTAATCGAATGGCTCCACCATGTAACAGTGACTTGCCCCCACTCCAACAATATTGATGGGTGATGGAATTCGTCTTCAGCAAGTTCTGCGACTTTATTTGAAAATGCCCATGCGAGCTTGAAGTTTTTAAACTTATATACTTTTTCTAGCTGCGGAATGCCTTCTCTTTCTAGCATTTCCCATCCAGTCAATTCTGTGAACAACAATCTGCGATCTTCAGCAGATAAAGCTTGAGCGTCTGTACTGCAGGCTTCGCAACGTAATTCATCCAGCATGTGTAACTTCCTTTCGTTCAAAAAGTGGTGTGAATAAGCCCAATTCCATAGCATTATGGACTTGTGCCATTAAATCCATTTGGCTCAATTGATAGAGTTCTTTGATATCACCTAACTCGAAATAAGTGGGTTGCATAATATCGATTCGGTAAGGCGTTCTTAATACGTTCTCAACATTAAATGGTTGATGCAGTTGTTCAGGGTTGCCTAAAGCATAAATGGTTTCCCCAGGTGAAGAGAGTATTCCACCGCCGTAAATCTTGGTTTGTCCTTTTTCTTTTACTAAACCAAATTCAACCGTAAACCAATATAACCTTGCTAAATAAGCCCTTTCCTTGCTACTTGCTTTCTGCCCGAGTTGCCCGTATTTGTGAGTAAATGATGCAAAATCAGGGTGAGTCAGCATTGCGCAATGCCCGAAAACCTCATGGAAAAAATCAGGTTCTTGAAGATAATCAAACTCTTCCCTACTTCGTAAAAAAGTCGCGACGGGGAATTTTTTATTCGCCAATAAATCAAAAAATCGATCGAAATTAATCAAAGCAGGCACAGGTTCAACACTCCAACCCGTTTCTCTTTGTAATACTGCATTAATTTCAGGTAACTGCGGTACCCTATCTATTGAAAGATTTAGCGTGTCTAAACCATCCAAATAGGCTTGGCAGGCTTTATCATTAACCTTGTCTAATTGGCGAACAACTAAATCATGCCAAATTCGATCTTCTTCCTTGCTCCAATCGACGATTCCAGCTTCATCAACAGGCTTGGAATGATATTGAGTCATCACCCCTTCTCCTTTGTAAAAATTGCCATTTAGTTAACAACTTATTTACATTAAGCCTACCCACTTGATGCTTCACTGCCAATAATACGAGTAAAATCAGCACGCCACCCTATGTAACAAATAATTTACATTTTCACTTTTTTACCTTATTAATCAACTGAATGTTTTATCGCCTATTTTTTGACAAGTGGCTCGTGTGCCACAAAAATAACTCAATGGAATTCGTAAAAAATGAGGGAACTATGTCGATCCAACAACCGATCTGGACACCAACAACAGAGCGCATTAAAAGCTCGAACATCCAGCGTTTTATTGAGCGAATCTGCCATCACCATGCAGACATCACTAATTTCACGCAACTTCATGATTGGTCAATAAAAAACGACGCTGTCTTTTGGGAAGAGACCTGGGATTTTTGCAATATAAAGGGTGCTCAAGGGCATACCATCAAAGCCGCGGGCAAAGCTAAATGGCAAGAGTTTGTCGGCGCTAGAGACACTCAATGGTTTCCACAAGCAAAACTCAACTACGCTGAAAACTTGCTCGAATATACAACTCAATACCCAAACGAACTAGCCGTCATTTTCTCAAATGAAAGGGGCGAAAACAGCTCAATCACTTGGCAACAGCTTTACGAACAAGTCTCGTCTGTACAGCAATGGTTACGCACTCAAGGTGTTAAACAAGGTGACACTGTTGCTGGCTATTTACCGCACTTAACGGAAACGTTAATTGCTATGTTGGCAACGACAAGTCTTGGCGCGGTATGGACCTCAACATCGCCAGATTTCGGAGTTGAAAGTGTTGTAGAGCGCTTTAGCCAAGTTAAACCTAAAGTTCTATTCTATTGTGATGGCTATTCATTCAACGGTAAGCATCATTCTATGGCGAGTAAAAATCATCAAATATCCACTCGCTTACCCAGTTTAATTCGATGCGTAGAAGTTCAATATCAAGCAAGTCCAAATTCCGAGTCGCTTTCAGGTTCAGGTAGCCTACCGGCACAACAACCAGATGAAAAAGTCACTTCTGAAGTAACGCCTCTTTTATGGAAAAAGATGGTCAGGTCTTTTGAGCCCACTAACATAGAATTTAAGCGTATTGGTTTTAATGAACCGTTATTCGTTCTTTACTCGTCAGGCACCACAGGAAAACCAAAGTGCATTGTCCACTCTGTTGGTGGTACCACACTTAATCACCTAAAAGAACATCAACTTCATAGTGATATCAAGCCTCAAGATCGCGTGTTTTATTACACAACCTGTGGTTGGATGATGTGGAATTGGCACGTTTCAGCTTTAGCAAGCGGGGCCACCCTTGTCATTTATGATGGCAGCCCAATGTACCCATCACCCAGTGTTTTATGGGAGTTAGCCGAACAACAGCAAGTCACGCTATTCGGCACATCCGCGAAATACTTAGAAGCACTACAAAAAGCGCATTACATTCCCACTTCAGCTCATAACCTACATCATCTAAAAACCCTTTGTTCCACCGGTTCTGTTCTGTACCCAGAGCAGTTTGATTTTGTTTATCAGAATATAAAACGCGATCTGCATTTGGCTTCAATTTCAGGTGGGACAGATATCTGTGGCTGCTTTGTCTTAGGCAATCCTATAAGCCCTGTTTTTCGAGGTGAATGTCAAAGCAGTGCTCTTGGTTTAGATATTCAAGCAATTGATGAACAAGGCAGCCCACTTAGTAATCAGAGAGGTGAGCTAGCATGCTTGAACAGTTTTCCAAATCAGCCCATCGGCTTTTGGGGAGATAATGGCGAAAAATATCATGCTAGCTATTGGGATAAGTTTGAGGGGATTTGGCACCATGGAGATGATGTTTTACCAACCGAAAATCAAGGCATGATCTTTTTTGGTCGCAGCGACACCACTTTAAACCCAGGTGGAGTAAGAATTGGCACTGGAGAAATTTATCAGCAAGTTAATGCGATGGACGAAATCGTCGATTCAATCGCGGTAGGATTACAGCAAGGCACAGATGAAGTGATCGTACTATTTGTGCAAACCACTGGAAAACAAAAACTCACCGACGAACTTGTCAACACTATCAAAACCCTGCTTCGAAAGCGCTGTTCACCAAGGCATGTACCAAGGCTTGTTCTCCCGCTGTCTGATATACCGAAAACTAAATCGGGCAAACTTGTCGAACTAGCCGTAAAACAGATCATTCATGGTCAGACGGTCAAAAACATAGGGGCAATTGCAAACCCAACCGCCCTAGATGAAGTGCAGCGAGTCTTTGAACAAGCGGTATCTCTGACTTAACAAGGCAAGACAAGACATGTCATCAAGCAAGGAAGAACAAGAGTAAAGCTATAGACTTTATTGCTTGGTGCCTTTAAGCCTTATTAACTGCTATTCAAGAGAAATAGCAATAGCCATTTTACTGAAATTAAACAACTATTTTATAATTTATGTGCCCAATTTATTTTGGGCACACGTATAATGCACCCACTACAAAAATAATCACCTTTGAGCCTTCAATGGATTACCTACACCTTTCTCGTGTCAGTTTAAAGCACCTCACTGCTTTGCATATAATGCTTAATACTCATAGCGTCACTCAAACTGCAGAACAGCTTTGTGTTAGTCCATCAAGTGTGAGTAAAACGCTTTCTCAACTTCGTGAAATCTTGAGTGACGACTTATTTTACCGAGATGGCACCAAGCTCATTCCAACGCCCTTCGCCATCAAAATAGCCCCGACTATCCATGCTATTCTTTCTAGCATGAATGGGCTTTTACACCAGCAGAATTTTTGCCCCTCTGAATACAAAGGCAGTTTTTCACTTTCCATGCGTGAAAGTACTTTTGAAGTGTTTGCTTCAACGATCAGTCATATCACAACCGAGCTAGCGCCCAGCGCCACGCTTAACATTTATTCAAAACAGCAACTAGGATTTGATGCTCTATTAAGCGGGAAAGTGAATTGTATTCTTTTACCTCACGATATTTCACAACCCCCAACCGAAAACAAAGATCTTATCTGGAAGACAATTTGTGAAGATGAAATGATTTGTTTGATGAACGCTACCCATCCACTCGCAGATAAACCTTTGACCATAGATGGATACCTGAACCATAAGCATATTGGGATCTTAGAAAACGAGCTGACACAGCCATACTTTGAGCAAAATTTAGTGCAGCAGTACAAGCCACGAGATATTGCGATTAATGTAGCGGATTTTGGAGCAGCTGCGGTGCTTTGCCACCACACCCCATTCTTGTTTACCTGCTCAAAAGCTTGGTCAAACAGCGCCCTGCAAGCCAAAGGGCTGATCAGTAAGCCTTTGCCGTTCGATTACGGGAAAGTTGCGTACAGCCTTGTATGGAACAAACCTAATATGAACGACCCTGCAATTAAGTGGCTATGTGAGCAATTTCTAGTGTCGTGTAATAAGGCTAGTTCATGATTTAAGCAGGTTTAGATCGAAAAACAACAATTACGTATACACATCAGGAGTGAGCATAGGTCGCTGAACAATAAGATGCAGCTTATCGTGGAAAGTTTCCATTTGTTCTCGGCTGCATTTTGACCACTGCAAAGCTTGCCCTACTACACCGTGGTGCTGAAATGCATTTAAACGAATTTGAACCGAGCTAGACAGAGCTTTTAGATATTGCCCGACCTGTTCCACTTCTGAGTCTAAATCGCTCTTGTTTGGAATATGTAGTAACCGCACTTCGTGTAATTTGTTTGTCTCGTTCAAAAAACGAATTGTTTCAAAGACCCGGTGATTCCCTCGTCCAACAAGCCATTGATGGGTCTCTTCTTGCCAGGATTTTAGGTCAATCATCGCCCCATCTAGGTAAGGCAAGACTCTTTCCCACCCCGAAATAGGCAATGAGCCATTACTATCAATAAAGCAAGTCAAATGCGCGAGCTGCGGGTCTTCTTTTATCTCTCTAAACAGCTCGATAATAAAGGGCAACTGTAGAGTAGCTTCCCCACCCGAGATAGTAATGCCACTTAAAAAGAACTGATTTTTTTGTATTTCAGCCATCACATCAGACACTGTCATTGTTGTAATCTTCGGGCTGGATTTATAGCTGCAAATATCAATACATTGATCGCAATGAGTGCATGCTGCCACGTTCCAAATGACTTTACCTGAGGCGTCTTTTTGCAACGCATTACTTGGGCATGCTGATACGCAATCACCGCAGTGGTTACAGTGATTAATAGTGTGGGGGTTGTGGCATGTGATGCAATCAAAGTTACATCCTTGGAGGAAAAGGACTAGCCTGTTACCAGGCCCGTCAACACAAGAAAAGGTCAGCACACGGCTGACCTTCGCTTGTTTTTCTGTCTTATTATTATAAACCCTAGCCATGAGTTGTTAGATCAGAAATTGGTTAAACGTATTCACTGGAAATACCTTTTATTTATTCGTAAACGGGTGACACTTCTAAACTGGCGACACGAGGTTTTCTTTCTAGGATACCGGTATTTTTAGCCGCTTCTGCTCCCAAGAAAGTCGTATTTGTTCGAGAACCTTCATCATCAAATTTTGCAATGTCAGACAGCTTGACCATATAGCCCGTCACACGGACTAAATCATTAGATGCAACATTTGCGGTAAATTCACGGTAACCAGCTTGAATCGCACCTTTACACAAGTTAAACATCGCTTCGGGGTTTGATTTAACGGTTTCATCAATAGTTAAGATGTCACTGATGCCTGAAGTATAAAATTTATGATGCCCAGCAGTTGCACGAACATAAGAGACGGGATCAGGTTCTGTCCCATAAGGGATTCTCACACCCGGAGTCACTTCTTTATCTAAACTGATACCGCCTTGAGCATGCAGTAAAGCCTTTCCAGCTAAGCCATACTTCACATCTGACATTTCAACAATCTCAGCAAGCTTTTCTGAAATGCGATGACCTAACTGATTCGATTCATCATCCAAGCCATAAGCGCCCTGCTTTGCTTCTTTTTCTAGCAAAATATTCACCGCTTCTGCCATGCCATATATACCAAACATAGGCGCAAAACGGCTTTCTTCAATAAGCCCTTCTTTAGCTAAAAAGCCTTCGAAGAAATGAGAGTCTTCATGTAAGAAAGTACATCGCGCATTCATGAGTTCAACCATGATACGGCTATATGCAGGTAAAACCTGATTAAGAAAATCAACTCTATCGGCTGATTTGAGAGCAACTTCTTTCAAGTTCATACGAACTAAAGTATTAGAACCCCCGGCAAGAGGCAGAGAATTGTAGCAACTTACAATGCCAAATTTCTTATCACCGTACGCTTTAGCATGAAGCGGATAATTGGCAATGTGAGGCTTACTGCATTCACAAATGTTTGAGGTCGCTTGGCGCAGCAAATCATCAGGTGTAATTGCTGGGTCATACATGAAAGTTAAATTAGGAGCAATTTGCTTCAGCTCAGCATCGACACGTAGGATAGTTCGACAAACAATATTGTCGGCTGGGCCAATATTCACATGCATA
The DNA here is from genome assembly GCF_050337535.1 of Vibrio kagoshimensis. Lineage (NCBI taxonomy): Bacteria > Pseudomonadati > Pseudomonadota > Gammaproteobacteria > Vibrionales > Vibrionaceae > Vibrio > Vibrio kagoshimensis. The sequence continues at coordinate 59,038 of NZ_JAKJSZ010000012.1, read as the reverse complement.
AATGCATCTGGCAGCGTTCTATCCAGCATTATCCAAAACAGCTTCAATTTTTGATAAATTTGTTCATCGGTTAAATCACCGACAAATGGCATCAAAACGTCATCGAGTTGACCTAAGTAAACTGGAATAGACGTTACCGATGGCACATGGTGATAAATGATGGTCAGCATGTTCAATGCTTCATCAAAATTGGTCGCCGCACTAAGTTCTAAATACTCTGAGCCTTGATACAAGTATTTGGAATAATCCGGTAAGACATAGCGCGGCTTAAATGGGGCATGGCCTTCAAACATGTCGCACAACACACCTTCATCTAAAGCTGATTTCACCTCATCGCTCACCTCAACATAGGGTAAGCTTGCTTCAGCTTCCAACGCTAGATAGCTCGATTTCTGTTTTGGAGACAAACTCATATCAGAAATAATATCGCTGAATCGTTGTTGCTGTTTAGTAAGAGTAGAAAGCGGTACAGCAGAAGATTGTTGACTCATGAATAAACCCTTTTACCTAGAAAGAGATACGTTATGGGCTTATTTTAGGTGGTGAAATGCCTTTCCACTAATGAAATATAACAAAGGGTACATTTCCATAATGGAAATATACCCTTTGTGGTAATATGTTTATCAATATCTATCAGGTGAGCGTATGTTGAGAACTTTCAGAGCCCACTATCACGCACTCATTTTATTGTCATAAATTGGGTAATGAAGACTTTTTACCGACACCCATTAATACCGAGAAAGTACCTTTAGGTGTATCAATTGAAAATGGTATAGACACTTCAACAGAAGAAAAGCCAGCCGCTAATAATACGCTTTCAGAGCGCTCTATCGTCAAACCAAACTCTTCATCGTCACTTTCAACACACCAATCCCAGTGGATAAATGAACCGTCTTCTTCAAGCAATGTGTAAATTAAACTTACTGTATCTTGTAAGTTCGGAACAAAGCCACACACTGAAGAAGCGACAACCACATCAAATTGATGTCTAAATGCAGGGTGCTGAGCAGCTAAACCACGGGAAAGATAATCCACAACAGGCTCAACATTCTCTAGCTCTTTTTTATCCAGTTCTTCAATCATTGCTTCAGAGATATCCATCGCGATGATCTCTTTTGCTAAAGGGGATACTTTTTGGCTGAGTAACCCAGTACCACAACCAAAATCAAGAACACGAGTTCCCTCTAGATCAACCAACTGCGTAAGCTGTTCAAAAACTGATTGTGCGAACACGCCTGTTGTTTGGTCTTTTTCCCAATTAGGTGCGTATTCGTCCCATTCATTCGCCATCATGGCCTCCATCGTTACTTCTTGTAGATTCGGAACTTCATCAGAGTAAACTAAATCCATCAATTCGTCATAGACTTATCACTCAATGATGGACTAATTCTAAGATAGTCAGCACAATATTCGTATTATGTCTCACGAACTCAATCCCACTCGGAAGTGAAATGAACCTCTCTCAAATTCAAGCATTCTGTTCAATAGCCGATTTAGGCTCAGTTTCAGAAGCTGCTCGCCAGCTAGAATGTAACCGAACCAAGTTAAGCATGTCGATCAAAGCACTTGAAAAAGACTTAGACGTTGAGTTGTTTATTCGAAGTGGTAACCACGTAGAGTTATCCGAGGCGGGTAAAGCCATCTATAAAGATTGTGAGGGCATGCTTGCTATTGCAGCTCGAATCAAACAAACATGTTCACAAGCTTCTGCCGAATTTAATGCGGAGATTTGGATAGCCAGAGATGATTCCCTCCCAGATGAAATGTGGCAAGATTTGTCTCACACATTAAACAGCCGTTACCCTTCAACTTCATTTAACTTTGTACTGGCTTCTAGCGGTGATCTCGCCAACCTCGTTGAAACTCAGCAAGTCGATTTCGCTTTCGGAGTCGACTACGAACGAGTTGATGACCCCAAAATGATCTATAACCCACTTGGTAAAATTCGCATGATGTCAGTGTGTAATAAAGAACACCCTCTCAGTGCTATGCGCCGAGTATCGGACGAAGATCTGCGAAATGCTATGCAAGCCACTATGGTGTATTTGAACGAGAAAGATAACCCAGAACTGGAACCGTTTTCACGTCGCTACATCGGATTTTCTAGCTTTGACTACATGTTAGATACCATTCTTCGTGATGATGCGTGGGGCGTATTACCTGAACCTTTAATTCGCCACCTTCTTCGCCAGCAAAAACTGGCGGTGATCAAACATACCTACGGTCTTGATCAAGAAGATTACTGCATGTTTATTGCAGCAGGTATGACAGAACATCCGGGGATGAGTTGGCTTGCGGATAAACTCAGCGATTACTTATTTGACTTCTAGATTGGACACAAATCAGTCACAGTCAAATATATTGACAGGTAAAATAATCACTAACACATTGAAATTATTAGAATAAGAATAAATATCAATTCTTTAACCTATCTAACACACAGATAAAGTTTGTAAAACCACGCTGTTCTGAGAACAATGAAGTTATCAAGAGCATCAGGAAAACATCATGTGTGACAGGAAAAGCCAAAACGAAAACCGTGTCTTAATCTTCTCAGCCCTTTTAGCTTCTGGCTTTGCTGGCGGTGGGTTGATATTAGGGTTAATGGTTGGCTCTCTGGTCATTGTATTTGATGGTGTCTATTCATTAATCAGTTTACTGTTAACTTTATTGTCACTAGCTGCTTCTCGCTATATTAATCGCCCTTCACAATCTGAATTCCCTTTCGGTAAAGCAATTATTGAACCTATAGTCATCGCGATTAAAGCCATTGTGATTTTACTGGTTGTCGGCTATTCGCTCTACTCGGCAATAGAAGCATTATTTACAGGTGGCCGTGAAGTGGACGCTTCAATCGCAACCTTGTTCGGAGTAGTAAACGTTATTGGCTGCAGCTATGCATGGTGGTATATCGCACGTAAGAGTCGCCACTTTTCTTCAGGTCTCATTGAAGCTGAATCTAAACAATGGCAGATGGATACACTATTAAGCGTGGCAGTCACGGCTGGTTTTGTAATGGCTTGGGGGATGACATGGTCACCACTTGCTGGGTATGCAGTTTATGCCGACCCAATGATGATGTTGTTGATGTCTTTTTACTTCATCAAAGTTCCATTCGACATGCTGAAAGAAGCCATGCGTGAATTGTTAATGATGTCTGCGACACAAGAGATTTGTGACAAAGTAGACCAAAACGTGAATGCAGTAGATAAAGAAGCGGACCAAGGTTTAGAACTCACTGGCGTTACAAAAGTCGGGCAAGAGCTTCGTATCAATGTGGATGTTCACTCTGATAACTCCCATACCATTGCAGTCGATGATTTAGAACGCACTCGACGCAAATTAAAGCGCAGATTATCTAAACTCCCGTATGAGCTGCAATTAAACTTGAACATCGCGAGTTAATATAATCTTTATTGCGAGATAATCAGCATCGCAAGCTAATACACCTTTATAGATGCCTTCTGCTATGTAATCACCATTGAATCGGTATCAACATAGTAGAAGGTCATTCGATAGCTAACCTTCTACTTTTTCAATTTGACCAACAGCTTCGCTGGATCCCGCTTTCTCTCTCGTTACCCACCAGCAGGCTATCGAACCGATTGTCACCATCACCACACCCTGCCAAAAAGTGGTACTCAACGTTAGTCCCAAAATCAGAGACGAAAACAGGGTCGAAAAAATTGGAGTGAAATAAGACATCGTTGCCAATAGCACCATGTTCCCACCTAGAATCGCCATATTCCAAAGAGCGTATCCCGCTCCCATCACAACGCCCGCTAAGAACAAATCAAGACTTGCCCCTAGAGTGTATGTCATGCCAGTTTCATTACTTAATGCGTATTGAATCCATAAAGTCACAGCCGTGGCAATAAAGAATAAAGTGATCGCATTTTCACCATTGGCTACTTTTTGTGTGTAGTTGCAGTAAATTGCCCAAATTATCGAACCGAAAAACGCCATGGAATAAGTCGCAGGGTTTGTCGCAATATTCGCGCTAATCTGACTGACCGATAAACCTTGATCGCCACTAATGCTCCATGCCACACCGAAAAAGGCAAGCACGATACTAGGATAGACTAAAAGGTTGGTTTTCTGCTTACTCAAAATAACAGCGACTAATACGGTCATCGCTGGCCATAAGTAATTAATAACCGCCATTTCAATAGCCTGATGACGGCTATTTGCCATACCTAATGCCAGTGATAAGAAGATTTCATAACAAACGAATAGTGCACCACCAATAAATAGGTATGACTTTGAAAACTTCGACAGTTTAGGAATACCCATAATAAGTACGAGCAGAATTGAACTCACAGTATAAAGCGAGGCAGCACCACCAATGGGACCTAACTGTTCAGAGACGCTACGTGAAAGCGCCATTAAGCAACTCCATAGTAAAATTGCTATACAGCCATATAAGCTATACCGATGAGTATGTAACATAAACTTCCTTTCCTAAGTAAAACCACTGCAATAGGTTATGAATTCAGATGATGATACCGAGCTGATTACAAATTGATACATTTTACTTTAAAGACTTAACAATACTTCGTACAATATAAAGACTTAACTTTAGGTATCTGTCTCCATGAATTATGCAAAGAGCTTTACTCACTATTTGGATGTTCGATTAATTAATGTAATCGAAGCTCCTAGCCCAAATGATATTATGATCATTAGGCAAGAGATCGAAGACGCTGCTATTCGTTTAGATGAAACCATTCCAAGTGCCGTTAAATTCTTTATTCATGGCTTCTTGATGCTTAAGCAAGGTCGACTTCAAGAGTCACTTGTGCAATTAGCTGAGGCAAAACACAAGTCTGCCGCATCTCCATCTATCGCGCTCAAATACTATATTGATTATGGTGTCGGTATTGCTCTGGTTCGCGCGGGTAATTACGCAGAAGCTATTGTAGCGCTGACTCAAGCGACTGAGTGCACCTACCTTGACAACATAAAGTTAGCCGCTCGTATATACGGCAATCTTGGTTACATCTTTCTAGAAACGCATGATTACTCTAAAGCCCACTCCTACTGTGAACTATCTTGGGAAACTTGTGATCAAAACGAAAATATTGCGACCAAGCCTATCCTGACGAATTTAGCTTACAGCAATACTAAGTTAGGTAGATATGACATAGCTGAGCAGCAATTCGCCCAGTACCGTCAACATTTAAGCCAAAATCCTAATTTACTTGGCAGTTTCTTCTATGGTAACGCCTACGGTGCACATCTTGAGATCTTAGGGGAGATTGATGAATCACTCGAACAATTCAAGGTGGCAATTGATAGTGCTGAAAAGTTAAATGACAACATTTACCTGCTAGATTCATTGCACGAATACTGCCGCTGTGCTTCTAAGCATCAACGTTTTGATGTCATACACTCGTACCTATCAAAAGCGATTTCACTCGCTTATGAGTATGGAAGCGCAAACTTAATGCGAGACTTTGCAGAGATACTAAAAGCAGTGGGTCGTAGAACTGATGACCTAACACAACGTTGTGACATTTATGAACATGCGATTGAATTACAATCGAAAGCACTGTTAATACACACTGAAAATATTAACGAATCTATTTCTCAGTTATACCAACTGCATTCTGAGCGACCAAAACTTGAAGACGCACAGTCACTTGCTAAGAACCTTAAGCTTATCTCTTCATTTGGCGAGTATTTAGGGTCGCATAATAACCTCACCGATATGGTTTTCCGCTTAAATACCGACCTAGGCAAAATCATGGATGTGGACTGTTTAGCACTGGGCCTTTATAACGAGGAAAAGAAGCAGATTCAATACAACCAGTTCATCGACTTAGGTGAACTCCTTGAGCCATTCACAATCAATTGTGATGATGAATCAACCCTAAGTACTTATTGTATTAACAATAAAAAGTCTTTCGTTCATGGTCATTTTTCACCTGCCGTTTTGCAGAACTTACTGAATGGGAAACCAACTGAGAATGCTTTTGTTGGTACAACTGAAGAAGACTACCCTTCAATCATGATGATCCCACTGGTGCTTGATGACAAAACTCTTGGTGTATTGACGATACAAAGTCACCTTCGCCACGCTTACCAAGATTATCATGTGTCTTTAATTAAACACTTGTGCTCTTACATCGCGGTGGATTTGCAAAATAAACAGCACAAAAAACAGTTAGAAGAACAGAAAAAAGAACTCAATAATCTTGTCAATTTAGATCCTCTTACTGGTTTATATAACCGTGTTTCACTTGCATCCTCTATCAAGAATTTACAAGAGTGCGAAAGAACATCGAACCAGCTTGCTGTACTGCTGATTGATATCGACTATTACAAGCAATTTAATGATAGTTATGGTCATATTCGAGGAGATGAAGTACTGCTGGCTTTAGCTCACCTACTACGCACTACGTTTTCAAGTGAAATATGTAAAGTCTTTCGATATGGAGGGGACGAGTTTTTGATTCTTACGGAGTGTTTAAAGCTTCAAGAAATAGAAAAGAAAATAAGTCAGCTTCAGGCTGAATTACACAGCCTCAACATTGAACATAATTCATCAAAATGTAGTGATCGAATTACTCTATCTATTGGCGGTGCAAGGTTTGAAAGTGACTTTAAAAACACCCTACTCGATTCAGAGCTAATTCAGCGAGCAGACGAGGCTCTATATAGCGTCAAAGCCAAAGGGAGAAACGGTGTTCTTATTAAAAAAATCACGCCTAACTCGGCTAAAATAACTTCGCTGCCTACCATCCCCTTTATATAAAGGCTTGGGAATTAAAGGGCAGGTTCAAGACCCGCCCTCTTACATCACTCAAACCAATAATTTATCTAATCTACCTCACAGCCATAAATGTTTAGCCAGTTTAATCAGCTCTTCACCAGTAACTGTTGTAGTTCTTTTAAAGAAGAAACCTGATAGTGAGGCGTTACACCTTCTGGCGTTTCTTTTTGGTTTACATTCAGCCAACAAGTTTCAATGCCAAAATCTATACCGCCTAAAATATCGGAATGTGGGTTATCTCCAACCATTAGCATTTTGGCTTTATCTGGTGAGCCAATCATCTTATGTGTGTGGTCAAAAATACCAAAATCAGGCTTAGCAATACCTACCTCTTCTGAAATCACTACATGCTTGAAGTAGTCTGTCATCCCAGTGCGCTCTAAACGAATTGCCTGAAGCTCTGTAAAACCATTGGTTATGATGCCCATGTTTACTTTACCATGCAGCGCATTCATTAACTCTTTTGCTCCAGGTAACAATGTACAGATATCCGCCATCGCTTCTAAAAACGCACTGTTTAGTGTTGCAGTCGTGGTTTCAAGCTTTTCAGCCCAAGACACAAAACGGGTATGCTTCAATTCTTCTGCAGTAATACGACCGTCTTGATAATCAACCCACAAAGGCAAATTAACTTTTTGGTATTCAGCAAACTCTGATTTGCCAAACTCTATACCAAAGCGTGAAAACATCAGCGCCAAACCTTTAAAAGAGTCAAAGTGAAACAAGGTCTCATCCGCGTCAAAGAAAATCCAATCGTATTTCATAAATCATTCCTAATTTTTTGGCGCAACTCTAAACACATTTTCAAGATTCGTAAAACTAAATCGGATATGCACCACCTTTAGTTAAAGTTAATCATTGATGCTGTGATCTTGTTAGTAATTATGAAACATAATTGAGCTAGCCAAGAAAGCTATGATGCGCCGCAAAGCCTTCTTAATTTGAGCACACTACCATAGCGACAAGCCTAAGTATTATCACTCAACTTTCTATTACTTACAGTGGAGGTTTTATGAAGCACTTCTTACCATCATCCGTCATGCTGACCCCTTTTTTAGTTAAATACTACGATGAAGAACCTGAAGGAAACTCAGAACTTTCATCTGATGAAGATCAAAACGAGAATAATGAAGCACTTGAGACCACTGATAAATAACTATTGAAAAGAATAAAGTAAACAATCGCCTGTACCTTAAATGGAGCTTTCGGACTGAATTGCTCCATTTATAATCAAATCAAACATACACACCTTATTTATACAAACATCACTTACTTCCATAAAAACGATTGCTATATGCGCGCAATCACAACCTGTACCTATAAAGTGTTAGTTATCTTTTAAAATTGCTTCAGATCAAGAATTCAAAGCCCTTAACTCGCCAATATGAACCCAACAAAAAATCATAATTAACTTGGAGTATTCCCATGGCGAGTGCATTTTATATCCCTACAGTAAACTTAATGGGCGCTGGTTGCCTGAAAGACGCAGCAGACAATATTCAGTCTCAAGGCTTCAAAAAGGGTCTTATCGTAACTGATAAAATTCTTAACCAAATCGGTGTTGTTAAACAAGTACAAGATTTACTTAGCGATCGCGATGTAGAAGCCGTTGTTTTTGATGGCACTCAACCAAACCCAACAATGAGCAACGTTCGTGACGGTCTACAGCTTTTAACAGACAATGACTGTGATTTCGTTATTTCTCTAGGCGGTGGTTCTCCGCACGACTGTGCAAAAGGTATCGCGCTTGTCGCTTCAAATGGTGGCAGCATTGCTGATTACGAAGGCGTAGACGTTTCTGAAAAACCAATGATGCCATTGATTGCTATCAACACAACAGCTGGTACTGCATCTGAAATGACTCGCTTCTGCATCATCACTGATGAAGATCGTCACATTAAAATGGCAATTGTAGATAAGCACACAACTCCGCTTGTTTCTGTAAACGATCCTGAGCTAATGCTAGCTAAGCCTGCATCTTTGACTGCTGCAACAGGTATGGATGCGTTAACACATGCGGTTGAAGCTTATGTATCAATTGCTGCTACACCAATTACAGACGCTGTAGCAATCAAAGCTATTGAGCTTGTTCAAGCACACTTAAGAACAGCAGTAAGCAACGGTGATGACATTGAAGCTCGTGAGCAAATGGCTTATGCACAATTCATGGCTGGTATGGCATTCAACAATGCATCTTTAGGTTATGTTCACGCAATGGCTCACCAACTAGGTGGCTTCTACGACCTTCCGCACGGTGTTTGTAACGCAATTCTTCTTCCACACGTACAACGCTACAATGCGCAAGTTTGCCCTGAGCGTCTTGCTGATGTAGCTAAAGCTATGGGTGTTGATATTGAAGGCATGTCTCCAGAGAAAGGCGCAGAAGCAGCAATCGACGCGATTGTAGCATTAGCGAATGATGTAGGTATCCCTGCAGGTATCGCACAACTTGGTGCTAAGCTAGAAGATATCCCAACACTTTCTGATAACGCACTTAAAGATGCTTGTGGTTTCACTAACCCTAAACAAGCAACGCACGAAGAAATCTCAGCTATCTTCGAAGCAGCAATGTAATCATGCCTTAGGTTCTAGATACCTAAAGCCTGGCTAAACTAAAAAGCCCCGATTCATTCGGGGCTTTTCTATTCTTCTAATAAATCTTAACCACTACGCTAGGTCAATAATGAACCTAGAATAACCTCTAACTGCCTGCTTCCCGACTCGGTTAGTGTCCATACAAAAAATAAAAAATTCATTGCGGCAGTACACCAGAAAATGGCGGCAAACGTTTTATCAGAATATTTATGGTTGAAAATACATTGCCCTAATAAAGCACCGGACCATCCACCAATTAACGATAACGCATGAAATAAAGTGTCATCAATTCGCCAAGTCTTATTCCTATTAGCAGAAGCATCGAAAGCATAAACAAAAAAGGTCACCGCACTAACCAGCAGGTAAAACAGCACCATTATTGCTGGGTAGTAAACAAGCCAGATACTCGCAAACAAAATACTAAAGAACCACACAGGTATCGCCATTGAATAATTCACCACCAAAGGGCGAGGTGGTAGAACTGTTTCCTGCTTAGTTTGATCGATATTCGCGGCATTAGTGAGACTTTGAGTCGCTTGATTCCGTTCTTCAAGTTCAGCCTCAATGACGATGTCATGGCTCACTTGAACGTGTTGATGTTCCATTCCCTTCTAATCCCTTTTGCCGAGTTTACCTAGTCACATTGCTATGCTGCTCATCTTATTTCTGATGGCTTTTGATTTTATCGAGTAATTCTAGTTGCATATTTAAATATTCACCCGAATAAAACACAACAGACTTCACACTTTATCAATACAATTAGATTTCCGAGCTTAATTGTTCTAAATAGCTACGCATGAACTTGGTTCTTTTCATCGCTTCCTTTCTACCTGCAGTTGTTTTCATAGTGTCGGCTAGCTTAAATAGCTTTGAATAGAAATGGTCAACCGTATAGGTTTTATCTTCAGGGAGTCTAAGCTCACAAAATGGGTCATGCTCTGAATACAGTATAGTGCCAAAAGTAGCGCTGACTTGGATACAACGCGCAATTCCAATAGCACCAAGGGCATCTAACCTATCAGCATCTTGTATAATTTCGGCTTCTAATGTCTGTGGTGTTACGTTTGCACTAAAACTATGAGTAATAATGGCGTGATGGATCGCCTCAAAAAATTCCGTTGGATAGTTAATTTCACCAAGAAAACCAATGGCTTTATCTGCGGCTAGAAAAGCGCTATTTTTCCTTTCTGGATGATCTTTAGGGTAAGTAAAACAATCATGAAGATAAGCAGCAGGTACTACAATTTCAGGTCTAGCCTTTTCTGCCTGGCATAACTCCTTTGCGGATCTAACAACACGTAACACATGGTTAAGATCATGAGCAGCATCAGTCTGCATTGTTTGCTCTATAAAAAATTCAAACTGATTTTCAAAACTTTCCATGCGTTTTGTATCCAAGTCACTGCCCTCTTTTGAGTCATTTTTGACTTAGAACATGAATGTTTCGTTAAGATTTGGCAAGTATTTTTAAATCCCACTTTCATCACTTGAATTACATTTCTCCGCGTGAGATTGTAATTTCTCTGACCACAACAATTGTATGATTATGAAAACAATACAAAGCATCGCGTTACTTTCTTCCATCATGGCGGCTCCAGCGGTATTCGCTGACGTAGAAATACAAGTCCCTTCAAGTGTTGATATTTTAGCGGTAAACGAAGCCAGCCCAGATCTCTCTGGTGGTCTTTTCTCTTCACATAAAACTTTGACCGTTCCTGATGGCAAAAACCAAATCGTTTTCCAATATCAACTGGCGTTTGATCAGGGGAATGAGCGAGAATTTATTGATAGCGATACTATCATTGCGACATTTGAAGCCAGTGACTCGACACTAACTTTTGATCTGCCTGATTATCGTAATATCGACCAAGCCAAAGCAGGTATTAAGAATCTTGATTGGAACTTACTTGATGAAAACCAAAACGCAGTCGACCTTCGTCAAGACAAGCTAGTAAAAGGCGGGATGCAGATTGGTCGTAAGTTCCCTTTAGAAGCGGCTGATTACAACAAAAAAGGTGGGGTTGCGGCGTTAACAACCGCTTCAGTTGCAGTAGCTCAACCTGTGACATTACCGGCTAAGATCGATACTGATACCGCAAATACTACTGAAGAAATGCTTCACTTTTGGTACAGCAAAGCAGACGCTGAAACGAAGCAAAGATTCAAAGACTTCATTAATCAGTAACCAATAACCAATAACCAATAACCAATAACCAACAATCCAGTTTATTGATTAGAAACTAAAGAGCCCTGCATCCATGCAGGGCTCTGTTTATTCTGAACTTAGTTAGCCTTTGTAGTTTCTTACACGTGCCGCTTCTGCTTCGTGCTTATCAACAACGGTTTTGCCAATCGGTGCGAGTGAAATAACCGCAAGCTTCAAATGCTGAATGGCAAATGGAATACCGATTATGGTAATGAAGCAAGCCACTGCTGAAGCAATATGACCAATCGCTAGCCAAATACCGGCAAACAAGAACCAAATAATATTACCAAGCATGCCAAAAGCACTGGTGCCAATATCAGTTTCGTTCGTTAGTTCATCGCGAGAAATCGCCTCTTGCCCAAATGGGAAGAAAGAAAAATTACCCATTACAAAACAAGCTCGTCCCCATGGAATTCCTACGATGGTTAAGAAAGCTAGAATTCCGAAGAACCACCAAGCCAATCCCATGAATACGCCACCAAATAAAAACCAAATAATATTACCGAGTGTTTTCACTCTGTCTCTCCAAAGAAGTTAATCGATTAACTTCTACGACAATAGCCTATTTCATTGGTTCACTTCAAAATAATTATTAAGGCTTATTCGTTTATATAAAAAGGGATATAGCGCTTACACTTTATTTGATAGTATCCAAACCACAATGCTGCTGTTCGTCAATCACGTGTTCTTTAGCGGCTCAATTTTCTATGTTCAGCTTTATATGACATGTAAGAGGTTAATTTGATGAGTGATAATAACCAGCCTAAAAAGCCAGTGAAAAACTGGGTTCCAATTGTCTTTTTCGGTGTACTAAGCACCGTGCCTGTATTTATGTTTTTGGTCGATGTTTATATTAACCAATACATGTAATTCCTAGGCTTTCCGCCGTTCAACAACCAATAAATTGAACACCAAAAAATAGAATGATTGCCCACAAAAAAGGAGAGCCAATGCTCTCCTGTTTATCGTCTAGTAGCTCTAGAGTCAGTTGCTATGGCTTAAGCTTCTAAAGCTAAAACTAATCCATCTAAGAATTCAATAAACTCATGATCGGGCATGTTCAATAACCTATCCCCCACATACCATTCTATTTTTGACTGATTTGCTAATTCAGTAATACTAGGGTGCCCTATCCAGATGCTCTTTTCTGCGGCAAAATTATCTCTGATTTCCAGTGCTTTTTCGTAACTTACCGGTAAGTAAATGTGCAGCATATTTGCTTGCGGCTGTTCAGGATTCACCTTTAGTTGGGGGTAATCATGAAGGATTTGGTAAATTTGCCTTGTACGCTCAAATAACTGCGGCATCATTTCAATTCTTTGATCAAATTGCATAGCAGCAGATACGGCATAAGGCGTTCGGTGATATACATTACCGCCTTGTCTTTTCATCCATACTGAGGCTTTGCTTATCAGATCTTTATCTCCGAGAAGTAAAGAGCCTCCCATACCATTGAGACCTTTATATAAAGACACATAAGCACTATTAAAACCTTGTGCTATTTCTTTATATTCTTTTTGGAAAAAGGCGGCAGTCTCCCATAAACGAGCACCATCTAAATGCAGGTGAATAGATTGCTCTTTACAATATTGTTTGATCCCTTCGAGCTCTTGCCAAGTGGGAAGCTGACCACCAATTTCGCGCATAGGCAGCTCATACAATGCCGCAGATAAAGTATCCGGCCAGGCTTTTAGATCATTCACATTCCAAGTTCTAAATACATCACCAATAGGCAACACTGAAAAACGATTTTGCAACTGGTAGCCCTGACGTTCATGTCGATAAATATGACAAGTCTCGTGCATCGCCACCAGCGGGTTATTCTTTTCCTTGCAGACTAACTCTAAAACGGTTGGCTGATTCATCGTGCCGGTAATCACAAATACACCAGCTTCAAAGCCGAGAAGATCCGCCACTTTTTGTTCAAACCCCTGTAAGAAAGGTCCTTCACCATAAGTATCATGAGTAATATCGTTTTCTTCACACCATGCCGCCATTTGCGCAAACATCTCTGCGGGGCTAGGTTCATGGTGCCCTGAAATTGTGGTTGTGCACTGTACACGCAAATCCTTACTCATAATTCGTTCCTTTCGTATTTTCAAATATTAATATGAAGACTCATACAGTCTATATAAATGCAGACTACACTTAAATCAATACGTTACCTGAGGAGATAATGTGGTGCCTATTCCACTCAATATAAAAAATATTAAAGCGGTTGTGTTTGATTTAGATAACACGCTTATCAGCTCAAAAATAAACTTTCAAGGTCTAAGAGAGCAATTAAACTGCCCTGTGCATCAAGACATTTTGACCCACGCAGACAGCTTTGTTGAGGCTGCTGATAGGGAAAGCGCGCACAAGCTAATCTTAGATCATGAGCTTAGTGACGCTGAAAACTCGGTATCACTTTCAGGTTGTCATACCTTGCTTAATTATTTAGAAGATAACCACTTTCATACGGGTATCGTCACGCGTAATTGTGCTGAGGCTTCTAAATGCAAACTGGATCACTGCAACGTTACTGTTGAAGAAGTTATTTCTCGCGAACAATACGCGCCGAAACCGTCCCCAGAAGCATTAACGGCTTTAGCTGACCTTTGGCAACTTCAACCGCATCAAGTCCTATATGTGGGTGACTATTTATACGACTTAGAAGCCGCAAACAATGCAAATATGCCCAGCTGTTTAATCACACATGGTGAAGTGAAGCCATTTGAAAACTTAGCGTCTCTTTCTGTTAATCAATTAGATGACCTATTAAGTTACATTCAACGATACAGCTAACAGATTGTTCTTAAAGAATGAATCCTTTATTGTGTCAGTATACCTATGAGTCGATACATTAACCCTACGTATTAATGCGTGAAAGCCAAAGAGGACTTATGACCCAAAAAAAAGTTTTGGTGCTATTTGCCCACCCTTCACAACATCGTTCTGAAGCAAATAAACCTTTATTTGATCAAGCAAGTTCAGTTGACGGCGTAACAGCGGTTGACCTATATGCTGAATACCCAACCTTCAACATCAATATTGACCGAGAGCAAAAGCGCTTACTCGACCATGATGTCATCATTTTTCAATTCCCTCTTTACTGGTATTCAACTCCTGCCATTTTAAAAGAATGGCAAGATCTGGTCTTAGAATATGGCTTCGCCTACGGTACTGATGGCCATTCTCTTGAAGGAAAAACAATCTTTTGTAGCATCACTGCAGGCGGGAAAGAAGATGCATACCAAACAGACGGTTATAATCACTTTACGATTCGTGAATTGCTCCACCCGATAGAGCAAACCGCATCTTTATGTGGCATGAATTATCTTGCCCCCTTTGCTCTGTTTGGTGCACGTACCGCATTAGAAGAAAACCGTATTAGTGAACACATAAATAATTATAAAACACTGCTCACTGCACTGGTCGAAGATCAAGTGGACTATAAAGAAGCAGGCAAAGCAGCCAAGCTCAACCACTATCTTAAAAACATCATGGTTAAGGACAAGCAATGACTGGATATTTTTTACAAGCGTTTATCTATCTAGCAGCTGCGGTTATTGCAGTGCCCATCGCTAAACGGCTTGGGTTAGGTTCTGTATTGGGTTACCTGATTGCAGGGGTTGTGATAGGACCCATTATTGGTTTAGTCGGTGAAGAAACCACAACAATTCAGCACTTTGCCGAGTTTGGCGTAGTGATGATGCTGTTTTTAGTCGGCCTAGAACTTGAGCCTAAGATGCTGTGGTCGATGAGGCACAGACTAATGGGTTTAGGTGGTTTACAAGTAGGTGGCACCATCGCGATTGTGATGGGCATTGCGCTCTTTTTCGAGCAGCCTTGGACTATCGCCCTGACTATTGGTTTAATTTTCGCTCTCTCTTCAACGGCTATTGTTTTACAAACCTTCAATGAGAAAGGCTTGAGTAAAACAGAAGGCGGACAAAATGCCTTCTCGGTACTGTTGTTCCAAGATATTGCCGTGATTCCAATGCTGGCTTTCATTCCACTGTTAGCACTACCTGAGCTTGTTGAGTTAGCACAAAATGCCACTGCTAATGCAGCTGAACACCATGATGAGCTAAGCCTTGTTGCGGGTTTGCCTGGTTGGGCATATGGCTTAGTCATCACGGCTTCTATTGCGATTGTTGTGGTTGGCGGGCATTTCCTTAGCCGCCCTTTATTCCGTTTTGTTGCCAGCTCAGGCCTTCGTGAAATCTTTACTGCGACTGCATTAATGCTGGTAATTGGTATCGCCGCATTAATGAGCCTTGTGGGTTTATCACCTGCATTAGGTACATTCTTGGCGGGTGTCGTACTTGCCAACAGTGAATTCCGCCATGAACTCGAATCAAACATCGATCCTTTCAAAGGTTTGCTACTAGGTTTGTTCTTCATTACCGTAGGCGCTGGTATTGATTTCGGCATACTTTTCGATGACTTTGCTTTAATCATCGGTCTTACTATTGGTGTCATGGCACTTAAAGCCTTCGTCTTATTCACTTTAGCGTTAATCTTTAAAATTAAGAATAGTGACCGTTGGTTATTCACTCTTAGCCTAGCGCAAGCCGGTGAATTCGGTTTTGTACTATTAAGCTTTTCTGTACAAAACCATGTACTGCCAAATGATATCGCTCAGACATTATCACTGGTTGTTGCGCTTTCAATGTTCCTGACCCCAGGTCTTTTCATCTTATTCGACAAAGTCATTTTGCCGCGCTATGAGCAAAACTCCAACGATCGTGAAGAAGACAAAATCGAAGAAAAAGGCACAGTGATTATCGCTGGTATTGGTCGTTTTGGTCAGATAGTGAACCGTTTATTAGTTTCTAATGGTGTTAACACTGTGGTGTTGGATCACCAAGCAAACCAAGTTGATCTACTAAGACAAATTAATGTCAAATCATACTTTGGTGATGCTACTCGCCCTGACTTGCTTCATACCGCAGGAATTGAAGAGGCAGCACTGTTTGTTGTCGCCATAGATAACCAAGACTCTAGCGTTGAACTCGTGAAATACGTTAAGCACACCTACCCACATGTAAAAATACTGGCTCGTGGTTTCGACCGCGGTCATAGTTACAGGTTAAGATCAGCAGGTGCTGACTTTATAGAGTCTGAAACCTATCACTCGGCACTTGAGGTAGGAGCAGAAGCTCTGAGGGCTTTAGGGCATCACCCATTTTTTGTCGAACAACAAAAATCAACTTATAAGAGAGTAGAGAGCCGTAAATCAGAGAGGCTTTATAAAGCTTGGGCAGCAGCTGCTGAAGATGAACGTTATGACAATAACTACCGTGATATTTTCATTCAACTAGAAGAAAGTATGAAAGCAGATATGCAAAAAGATCGTTCAGACAAACACTCTCGTTCTGAACGAGGTTGGACGCCACCACCGAAAGGCTATGCAGACAACTTCGAAGATGAGTAACCTCTTTTAATCGATGATTAATGTTGAATAAACTAAAAGGCTGAACTTTATAAGTTCAGCCTTTTATGTGTCTCGTATTGCGTGTCTTAATTCCCCAGCGCCATAGTTCGCTTAACCTAGAACTCGTTTGCCCTAGAGCTATCTTTCCCTAGAGCTATCTTCACCTTATAGCCCTCTTCATTCTGCGACTTTACGCTCCACACCTAACTACATTTTATGCCTAATTACACTTCACGATTCATTGATGCAACGGGCGGATAACCAAACGTTTTTTTAAACGCAATCGTAAAGTTAGATGGGTGCCTGTACCCTGCGTTGTATGCCGCTTCCGTGACACTCGCAACACCGCGCTCTAAATGCTGACGCGCAATATCTAGCCTTCTGCGACGTATATAACTCCGAACACTACACCCTAATGCTGCTTTGAATTTTCGCTGCAAGTTTGATTCACTCATCGCTGCGTATTTAGCTAATTCTTTCGCTGGTAATTCACGTTCTAAATTTGCCTCAATGTAAGTCACAAGAGAATCCAGTGCATGCCCATTTTTGTTACTACTGGATCGAGAATCGACACTATTCGGTTCTTCTGATTCAGAATATTTCAAATCATCACAATCACTAATTTGCGAAAAAATTTCTGATATAAGCTTTTGAGTCATCGACTCTAAATTGATTTTTCCGGTTATTTCTTTTGGATCACTGTTAAGAATAATCTCCGATGTCAGCTTCAATAATGGCTCGGTTAATTTCAGTTTGAAGTGCGCTAAATGCTGTGAAATAAACACCCCAACATTGGAGTCTGTCTGAGTTCGTTCTTCTACCCATTCAACCGGCAGAACAATATTGAGTTTAGTGACATGATTCCCTTTTTGGATCACTCGCCTAAAAGTTGCAGGCTTACTTAAGTTAACAACCACTCCAACAGGTTTATCCACTGCATCAAATACAAACCTAATGTCGTCATAGCTAAAATCAAGTTTCCCTTCCAATAAAATTACGAATATCAGCGCTTTCTTCGCAGTAGAGATCACTTGAAAATCCGTCAGTTCATCGGAGGTTCCACCATGCAGTGAAAAGCTGTTATTAACTTTGTAATTAATAAGTTCCCCCTCTAATAACTCCTCCTTCGACATAGGTGAATCAGACATTAATGTATGTCGATCTTTATGCTCTACCCAACGAATTAATGCACTCTTATTAAATGAAGATGGGAGCTTATTTACCATTTTAACCTGCCGATTTTACATAACAGTTTGGTTGGTGATCATAACCAAATCCGATACTTATGATGAGAAATTCAAAGTAACATAAATGATAATAAATATCATTACGGATAAATTTAATGAGATTCTTCTTATCAGCAATACTTTGGGGAGCGGTTATGGCTGGTGTCAGTGCGAATACCTTAAACCTAGAAAAAGAACTGCACTACAAGGTGACGAGTGATGAAACCATCAAGTTACAAGTTGTCAAACCAAGCTATTATCGAGGAGGAATTAAAAGTACTCAGAGTCTAAATTGGGCAGGTGTGGTTGATTCTAATGGAGAAATAATTAAAACCCTGATCAGCTCGCCGACGAAAGAGGCTGAAATATTTTGGCTGGTTGGTAGACCTGGAAATTACGAAATTCAGTTTGTCACGCAAAAGACTTCTACCGACCTTAGCACACCAAGTAAAGTGTCTGGTGCACCCAGTACCAATGTCGAAGTTCTGCTCAAAACCATTCCGCTAAAAAACAGTCAATACGTATCACCTGAGGAAAATTCAGTTAGCCCGAAGATTCAGGAAACGGCGCATCAAATTCAGCAAAATCTAACCGATACTGAAACTAAATTCTGGCAATACGTGAATACCAATGGCGGCGCACCGCTTGTTGAATATACGGAAGACAACACGGCTATCGTCACCTTTCTTTACAAGGGACCTGTCAATAATGTCAGAGTTCTTGGCTCTCCTTACGGTGGACATGCGCACCTAAGTCAGTTAGGTAAAAGTAATATTTGGTTCCGTTCTTTTGAAGTACCAGCCGACACTCGCCTCTCTTATCGAATCGCACCTAACGTCCCTCAAATTATTGACAAAAAAGGAAGAGAGCAAAGAAGAGCAGTACTTGCTACAGCCCAACCCGATCCACTAAACCAACAAGCAATATATGGTGCTGATGACAATTTATTTGGATTAGCGTCAACCGTCACTCTTTCCAAAGCTCCAAGTGATGCCATTACCAAACCATTACGAAACCCTGAAGGAAAATTCTTCAACCATATCTATCAAAGTGAGAACGGGGGTTTACCGAGAAAAGTCACATTTTATGAACCGAATGAAACCTATCAAACAGCGAAAGATGCACCACTTTTGATTTTGTTTGATGGGGATGCCTATCTAGAAAAGGTGCCTACGCCACTCATTTTGGACAACTTAATCGCACAGAAAAAAGTCCCACCAATGAGGGCCATCTTTGTTAACACTCCTGTTCCCAGCCTTCGAGAAAAAGAACTTACCCCGAACGAATCTTATGCCGCGTTCATGGCAAATGAGTTGATGCCATGGCTATGTCTACGCCGGGATATTTGCCCTAAAGCTGAGGACACTATTTTGTCGGGTTCAAGTTTTGGAGGGTTGGCATCTATGTACATTTCACTTCAGCACCCAGAACGTTTTGGAAAGGTGCTCAGTCAATCAGGCTCCTTTTGGTGGGCTCCTCAATCTGAACTAGCTCTTTATAAAGAACACGACAATTGGGTCGCTCAACTCGCTCGCTCCCAATCCCAAAAAGACATCGACATATATCTAACTGCTGGAGTGTTTGAAATCAAGCCTCATCCAAACAGCATTCTTGAGACTAATCGTCAGCTTTATCAAACCCTCAAGTCGAAAGGGTACTCGGTACATTTACAAGAAGCCGCGAGTGGTCATGACTACTTCAGTTGGCAGGTCATGCTAGCCGAAGGGTTAACTTCGTTATTTACGAAATCCAAATCAAATACAAATACAAATACAACTAAGGATAATTCTTAAAGGAATGTTATGAAACCATATCAATTAAGCCTAGCAGTGGCGCTAAGCCTTTCAACTGCTCTCCCACTTTCAGTTTTCGCAAATACAGTGGATGTGATGGTCGTGACTGCATCACAAAATGAAACCTCCATTAAAGATGCACCCGCTTCTATTTCAGTGATTACCAATAAAGAAATTAATAAGCTACCTGCAACAGACATTACAACAGCGTTAGAAAGTGTTGCTGGTGTTCACATTTCCAAAAGCACCGGCAGTGAATCTAAAATTATCATTCGAGGTCTGCATAATCAGAACTCTTCAAATGGTAATTACACCCTTTTCTTAGTGAATGGACGTCGAGTCAGTTCTAGTGAAACCGTTATCCGTGGTGCAGGATATGATTTGTCCAGTATCCCACTGAGTTCTGTTGAACAAATAGAAGTGGTGCGCGGTCCTATGTCTTCCCTTTATGGTAGTGAAGCGATTGGCGGTGTGGTTAACGTTATTCTTAAAAAACCTGAAAATGATACCTATGTTGCTGGTAGCCTGACTTATAGCACTCCCGAAAATAATAGCGGCAACACTCTAGCCCCTGACGCGAGTGGGGAACTGAAAAGTGGTAATGTTTTTGTCACTGGCTCTATCATTCCTGACGTACTCCTTTACACCATGTCATTGGATATTAGTGATAAAGATGCTTGGTTCCCAAGCAATGCAGGGGCAAACTTCAGCCCACAAGCACAACAAGATCGTAAAACGCTCCGAGCTAACTTAACTTTGCTGCCCACCTATGAAGATGAGATATATTTTGATCTACTCTTTGCTGACGATGATAGAAAAGAGTACAGCTATTACAGCCATTTAAACTCTGTATTTGAAAGTGACTATGACAGTGAAAAACTAACGTCTACTCTTGGTTATAAACGAGACTGGGACTGGGGAGAGTCCGATCTCTCTTATTTCTATGAGAATTCAGAAGTGAGTGAAAACAACTTCCATCCAATGGTCGATGAAGCGGATATGACCCAGAATAATCATACCGTCGATGGTCGAATTGTTTTAACCGAACTTGATAGCCAAGTGATCTCTGCGGGTGGGCAGATGTCTTATACCAGCATTGAAAATGAAAGGGATTACACAAGCAGCCGCTCAGTAACTCAGAACGCCATTTATGTTCAGGATGAAATATCCGTCACCAAGGATCTCACCGCAACCTTAAGTGGGCGTATTACTCATAATAACCAATTTGGTAATGACTTTAGTCCTAGGGCATACCTTGTCTATAACGGTATCGATAATTTCACTTTTAAAGGTGGTTATGGGGAAGGCTTTAAAGCACCAACGATTTTCCAGTCTTCTGAAGACTTCTCACTCGTCAGTTGTGGTGGGCGCTGTACCTTAATCGGCAACCCAGATTTAGAAGCTCAAACGTCAAAAACCTATGAATTATCAAGTATGTACTACGCAGAACGTGGATATATTCAAGCAACACTCTTCTTCAATGACGTTAAAAACTTAATAGACCGAGATCTTGACCCATTCTTCGATGGTTCTTCAACCATCATTCAGTATGAAAATGTTGATCGTGTAGAAACAAAGGGGGTAGAGCTAGAAGGTGAGCTCGATTTATCTGAAAACTGGTCTCTAGTGTCTAATGCTACCTATACCGATGCTAAAGACACTGAGGATGATTCTGATATTTCATACACGCCAGAATGGTTAGCTAACTTAAATATCCACTGGGCTGCAAGTAAAGATCTGTCTTTTTTCACTGGGGTGAACTATACGGGTGAACAGAAAGACTCGGGTGGAGACAACCTAGATTCATACTCAATCGTGTCCCTTGGCGGTTCATATAACATCAACAGTAACTTCACGGTTAAAGCTGGTATAACTAACCTAACCGATGAACGCCTAGATAAGTCTGAACAAGATTATGAAGATACAGAAATTGGTAGAACTTATTATATAAAGTTTGATTTTGAAATTTAGAATTCACTGCCCGTCTTTGAATATAGGATTACCAAACTGAACCCTCGATATTGAATTTTTCCGCCTGAGCTTAAAGGTATTAAATGGATATTTAATAGAGGGTAACCTACCCAAATATAAGGACTGAACGTGTAAACGTGCGGTCCTTTTTATCTAACATGCTTCTTTATCTCTCCATCAAAATAAACACGATAAATATATTAGTCAGATGTGAGGTATTCCTCTATTCCCAAAAACTATAAATATCACTTTACTTAAAGTTAACTTTAAGTATTAAAGTGAATTTTAAATAAAAGGGATAAACCAGTTGGTCACATTTGATAGGGAAAATAATGAAAAATAAAACACTACCATACTTAACAGGACGATTTTTTGATGGGATAAGCTCAGGGTTATTCATGCTGGCGTTACCATGGTTAATGCTCAAGGAACCAAACATGGGAACATTTGTTGCTCTCACCGCGCTAGTCTGTACAAGCATCTCATTTATCGTCACACCATTTTTTGCCACTGTTATTGATAGACAATCGCGCAAACTCATTCTAATTTCAGCTCAGGTAGTCCAAGCGTCTACTGCTGCCCTAATCATGCTGGCTTATACGTTAGACCTAGGTAATATGTGGCTGCTCGCTTTATCTCAACTCATTTTTTGGGTGTCGAGTAATGTTGCTTGGCATACCAATAATGCCTTCACACAGGAAAACTACGACAAAAATGAGTACGCTAAAATCTCCAGTTATCAGGAAATTGTAATGCAAGGCACAACGCTTGGTGCTGGTGCGCTAGGCATTGTATTACTTGAAATGTGGGGAATGTTTGAATTTTCTTTATTTGCGGCAATTGCATCCAGTATTGCATCCATCTGTTATTACTTTACCCCTTATCGCAAGCAAATCAGAACTACGA
The DNA here is from genome assembly GCF_050337535.1 of Vibrio kagoshimensis. Taxonomy (NCBI): domain Bacteria; kingdom Pseudomonadati; phylum Pseudomonadota; class Gammaproteobacteria; order Vibrionales; family Vibrionaceae; genus Vibrio; species Vibrio kagoshimensis. Next base: position 36,144 of record NZ_JAKJSZ010000012.1, on the reverse strand, counting down.
AACGTGTCGCTTTCATAGAACAACTTAAAGAAAGTAAAACTATCTTTAGTCAAAACCTTACTTTTTACGCATTCATTTTACTGTCTTGCTTAGCATACCCAACTCTCACATTTTTAGGAAAACTTGTTCCTATTTGGTTCGCAGCTCAAAGCGTTTCAGGTGATTGGGTGGCTTGGTATAACATGGCTTTCGGGTTAGGGTCTTTATTAACGGGTGTTTTTGTTGCGAAGATTTTGAATATAGCTTCTCACCCAAGAATCATGCAATTTTCTATGCTGTCATTAACCGTGGTGTTGATATTAATGGCGAGCTTTATGCAGCCAATCTATATTGTGGCATTAACTCTTGGCTTCGGTTTCTTTAATGCTTTAATTCGTATTGCTCGAACTAACTGGATGCACCACAAGGTAGATATATCCCAAAGAGGTCGTGTGGATGGTGGGCTTGGCATGTTCGCTACCTCTGTACAAAGTTTGAGTTATGTTCTTATTGCTTTTCTCGCACACACAAACAATATAGAGAATGGCTTCATTATTATTGCAGCCGTCATTGCAATAGCGACAATTAGTATGACTTTACTCAGCAATAAGTTGGGACTAGAGCCAGAGGGATCAGGCACTACAATTCAGCCGGTCAAAGCGGAATAATACAATTTCGGGTGCAGCGCAAAAAACACCACCGTAACGCTTTTCTAAATCCAGACTTACCCTTGGAATACAGATCACATTATTTTGCAATATACGCGCCCGTAAATTATAATTATGCGACATAGATCATTGTTATAACTGGCAAGTGTTAATAAACTAGTGGCATAAATGCCTCTACATAATTTCAGTGGGCAATAAGTATTATCAATAATTACTATAAAGAATAGATGCTCATAAAATGAAATCAGATGGTATTTTAAAACTTCAAAATTTGGTCAACAGGTTATGTAAAAGTCCTCCAAATAGACGACTACCTACCATCTTAATATCCGCTTTAGTCGCATCTCCAACAGCCTTAGCCACTACTCAAGCATTCAAGCCTTTAGTGTTATTTCCTGCCGAACTCTACAAAGGTTCTTATTCGCAGTTAATAAACAATGGTATCTCAAGGTTTGAAGAACAAACGGGTGTCACCGTTAAAAGAATACGAATAGAAAGAGATAATGCTCTTTATGTAGAAGAACTTAATAAAGCGGCTTCTGAAGGGTATAGCCCAATCATTGTTCAAGATTCCAATACCATTAATTCATTTGGTCGCATTGCACGTCAGCATCCTTCTACTCGATTCATTTCACTTGATATTTCTTATCATGTTCCAAATATACTGGGATTAACCTTTAACCATGCTGAAGGAAGCTACGTTATAGGCTACCTTGCAGGCATGAAAACCGAGTCCAATAAAGTTGGTTTCATTGGAGGTTTAGACATACCAGTGATCAATAACTTTAAATGTGGTTTTGAACTGGGCATAAAAGATTCAAATCCTAGGGTCATTTTGAGTACACAATATATTAACAATGGTGCACTTTCGTGGAGTGATACACATACGGCTCATTCAATGAGTGTGGACATGCTAAATAGCGGGATTGATATTATTTACCCTGCTGCTGGGTATTCTAGCGTAGGGGTTATGGATGCCGTGAAAGAGAGAACTGAAAACGGACAGCCTAGTTACAGTTTTGGCGTGGATTATAATTATTCGGACAAGTATCCGCACACGTCATTAGCTTCATTGGAGAAGAAAGTCGATATAGCAGTATTTGCAGCCCTTATGCAGCTTAAAAATGAAATCTGGAACGGGAACAGAAAACATTTTGGTATCAAGCAAGGTGTCATTAACGTAATAGTTAATCCAAACACACCAAAGCTTAGCCCTGAAGATAAAAAAATCGTAGACAAATTAATTATCGAGCTAAAAGGCAAAAATAACGCTATTTCTCAGAGAATTGCGCAAAATTGTCAAAGTTAAATCATATGAAAAAACTATCTTCTTACGTTATCTCCGTTTACTTACTATTGACTATGATTCCAATCGTTGTCTTTGGTGGCTTAGACATCGCTAAAGATCTTTATATTGAACATGAAGTAAAAAGTAAACTGTATGAGCGAGTCGTTTCGCAGCAGATTCTAGATTCAAAAAAAGCACTAGCTCAATTCGACCTTCTTGCTGCTGAGCTCGTCACTACACAAATTTCTCAGTTGGATTACGTTGTGTCGGTAAAGCTCGAGTCTATGCTTTACGCAATGACAATGGCTGAAGTGATTAATGACCAAATAGAATCTCAACATACAGAAGTCATAACGTACCCAATCTCCGATATTCACCAACAGCAGGTGGGTACTCTTACCGTAGTAAAAGATAACAACGCGTTTAAAAATGGGATCATAACAACGATTGTCCCGCGCATTGCCATTTTGGTAATACTCCTGTTATCTGTTTCACTCGTCTTCAACCGTATTATATTAGGCGCCCTTAAAACACCATTTAGCCAATTACAAAAATTTGCATTTCAAATAGCGAATGGTGACTACTATACCCCTTCTAAAACTGACTCAAAGTTCTTAGAAATAACGACGATATTCAAGTCATTAGAAACCATGAGAATCAAGCTAAAAGACTCGATAACTCAGTTAAAGTTAAGCGAAGAGAAGCACTCCAGAACTTACAATATTACCCAAGTAAGTCTTTTCGTAATTGATATTGAAACTGGAAGAGTTTTACGTTCTAACAGCAAGTTTACAGAAATATTTTATCTGATCCCTCGAAAAAGTATTAGCGCTGAACTAAAGCAATTCATCAATGGTTTAATCAATTGCCCGTCAACTGAGAGTTTTGAATACTCTCTGCTCATTAATAATGAAAAGCGTTATTATAAGATCAATCGCAGTGAAGTAATCAATGGTGAAATTGAATGTTCCGCACTCGAAATAACAGATTTTATTTTGGCTAAACAAGAGGCTGAGATCCTTTTATTAACCGACTCTCTTACTCGAATTTCAAACCGATACTGTTTCAACCAGTATATTCAAGGCTGCAAAAAGAACTCGATTGATGAGCTCACTGTCATGATGCTTGATTTAAATGGTTTCAAGAAAATTAATGACACCTATGGACATGCAGCAGGTGACCAATTGCTCATAGAAGTCGCCAAAAAATTAAGTGAATTATTGACTAACAAAACACAAAAGTTGTTTCGACTCGGTGGTGATGAATTTGTGATTCTTCTTGAAGGCAGGTTTGACATACTCAAAACAGAAAGCTTAGCCAAAGAAATCCAAGAAGCGGTAACCACACCTATTTGCTATCTAAACAATCACTTTTCGAGTTCTACCAGTATAGGTGTCGATCACTATCAATCGCTTTCAGGAATGTCGATTGAACGGACCTTACATAATGCCGACGTTGCAATGTACGAGGCCAAAAGTAATGGCGCGGTACTGGCTTACTCAAAAGCTCTTTCATCAACGTTAGATTCTCCGGTTCACCACTGTATTGAAGATCAAACACCTTTAATACGCAGAACAAAGCACACAGACTAAAAAATGCACTCTCCGCCAACGGTGGAAAGTGCATTTAAATACTTAATCCAGACTAAAAACGGATCAGACTTGGGAGCAAAACAATACTAAAAGCTGAAGCTCATGCCGACAAAATGGATTCTGCCGTCAAAGCTACCATCGACTCCCCGCCTATTCATATCAACAGAACCAAGGTCTGCATACTCGTAAAACATGTCTACTGTGATGTGATCCCATTGAGTTGAAGCACCAACCGAATAACGATATTGCTCACCTACAGGTAAGTCGACCCATTGCTTGCTTGGATCATCTTGTGGTGATGTCTCGTATGATACGCCCGCTTTTAAGCGCCAATCTGAATTCAGGACATAGTCCGCCCCTAAGGCAAATTTCCACACGTCGTCCCAATCTCTTTCAATCTCAGCACCCACACCCGAGCCTATGCTTGATTCTAGGTCAAGGTTCGTTGCATCCCATTGACTCCAACGATGAAACTGTACACTTGCCAGTAAATTAAGGCGTTCTGTGTAAGCATAGCTGCCGCTGATATCAACAATCTCTGGAACGATAATGTCCGTTTTTAGGTTATTTAAAACTGAAGTCGGCAAACTGGTTTTGACCTTCATTTTAAAATCATGTTCTAGCTTAGAGCGATAACTCGCCCCCACCGACCATGTCTCATTATGTCGATACATCATGCCTAGATTGAAACCATATGCCCAATCAGTATCTTGCTTTGCTGTTACTAAGTCCGTTGATTGCTCCAATGCCGCCCAACTGATTTGCGCCCCAGCGCCAAAAGACCACTGCTCGCTAAGTTGGTAACTCAAGCTAGGGTTCAATTGCATCGCAGTTAGAGTAATACTGTCTAAAAGACCTCCTCCAGCCCAATCAGTCCCGTAGCTTAAGCTTGAACCACCCACCGCACCTAATGCTAACCCTAGATGCACTTTATCGCTTACCTGATGCGCATGAAACGCGCCTGCAGAAGGCATGAATGTACTGGCTTCACCATTATCATTAGCGCTATCTTGATACTTCATCTCGATATCAAACGCTAACGTATTAAACGTGGTCAAACTATTGCCCATATGGGACATAGTGGCAGGGTTCACCCACATTGCAGCAGCAGACTGAGTGTAAACCCCATCACCCGCTCCAGCGGTACCTGCATTAGCAATGACAGCTTCTTGTAAGAAAATACCACTCGCGTTTACAGAAAAAGCTGCAGTTAAAGAAAGGGATAAAATAGAAAATCGTGCGTTCATTACTGTTTCCGCTTTTCGAAATAATAAAAATTAAGCCGTGTATCGGTGTACTTTCCTTGTGTTCTAAACATGACTTAAGGTAAATAAACCAATGAGTTAAAGTAAGTAAAACAATGACTCAGAATATTCCAGCCAGTTCACCTTCTGAGCATCACGGTTCCAGCCAAGGCTGTGCTAAACCCGTTAACTACCGACTCAAAACACTGACTACAGGCTGCTTATTTGCTGCAGACAAGCTAGTCTGAATAGTCGTTAACTAGGAGATTTAGCTTTGAGCTTTAGCTTTGAACTTGTGGCTTTTGCTCTTTTAACTGTTGAATGACGAATGGAGGCGCTACTTTTTCAAGTTCGGCTAAACATTCATCAGTTTTAGGATGGCTATAGCGAGTGTAGATATCACACACCGCATACAACTGCTCTGGAGCGCCCGAGATTAGATAGGCTTGTTCAAATGATTGTGTAGAGTTGTCGATATCAAATGACTCTTGAAGTACTCCGTTCAAATACCAGAAGTAGCTATTTTTTGGTTCTAATTCAGCGGCCATTTGAATTGCATCAGCAGCTTGTTTTTTCTTATCTAACCTGACTAATGTGAGAGACTTTGAATAATAGAGTGCTGCATTATCAGCAAATAAGGTCAATGCATTATCGAGTACTTTTAGTGCTTGTTCATCTTGCTCTTGAGCCCTGAAATTATCAGCATAACTTAGCCAAATTTGAGGGGCATTTAGATTACTGCTGTCGTCTTCTTTATCTTTAGGATTAAGCAAAGATAAATACAGAGTTTCGGCTTTATCCCACTCTTTATGCCAGCGATAAACATCAGCAAGCAACAAACTTGTGGCTGAATCTGACTTAGTTTTTAAATACGCAATAAGCTCTTCAACTGGAGTTTCAATGGCTTGTTTCTGCTCGACTGTCATGTTGCCGTAGTCACGAATCAAACTTGTGGTTGCGGTAATCCGAACGCTTTTAGCCGAATCCTTGAGTAACGGCGAAACCATTCTCCAGCGGTTAGCAAATTGATACGGTTCTGCACCTATTACTGCCGACTCTCTTATCTCTTCCGATGAGTCTTTTAAGCCCCTAGCAACAGCAACTAAACTACTTTGGTTTGGGTAACGGGCAAGCTGTCTTAATGCATCAGATCGGACACTAACCGCTTCTCGCATATCCTGCGCTTGGTAAGCCAATTGTTGAGCCTGCGATTGCTGCGGCATACTTTCTTGGGTCGAAGCTGGTACTTGAACCGGCGACGAGGTTTGAGCCTTTAACTCGGGCAGATCGGTGTCAGCAGCAGCATTAAACGATCCCATACAAATTAAGCTAGCTAAACTCAGTGTGATGTGTTTTTTCATTATGTTATCCGCCTAAAATTTTGTAGGGTAAGCAGGAGCTGTGCTTGTATTCTGCGCAAGTGATGCTCTTTCAGCTATCGCCTTTTCACGCGCAGCTTGCAGTTCAGAATCGCTGTACTTACCGTGTTTAACAGGGTGCTTCATCGCTCTTAAGATATAGGCAATCGAGCGATCAGCATGGCTGAAAAACTTCTTCCAACCCGCACACAAATAATTAAGACCTGGCTCACCATCTCTGGTGCGAATGAATCGATTTTTCGGGCATTCACCATGACAAGCAAAGCGGTATTCACACTTTTGGCACTGACTGGTTAGGCTACGTGATTTGGCAAATCCGAATTCTTGCTGCTTTTTGTCAAACGCCATGTCATCCAAACTGCGTTGATTGATATTGCCAATTTTGAATTCAGGGTAAACATAGTGGTCACAAGCAAACACATCGCCTGTTGGCTCCATTGCTAAGCCTTTGCCACACACTTCACCTAAGGTACATAATGGGTTCTGACGACCCATCCAAGTTTCAATACTGGCTTCAAAATACTGCACAAATACTTTGCCAATATCGTGTCGCGCCCACTCATCAAACACAGCAATTAGGAAGTTGCCCCACGCTTCATCTGACACGCACCAAGACTCCACCACCGAATCTTTATGACCTGGAATTAAACGTTTATCACCTTGGCGTAACTGTTCGTTAGTCTGCCCAGTTTGTCCTTCACCAACAATTTGAGGCGCATCCGTTCTAAAGGTTTTTTGTTCCACAATGGGGATGAACTGCATTTGAGGTGACTTCACCACATCACGTAGGAAGCGATAAACCTCAAGCGGGTTTTGGCTGGTTAAATTGTTCACGCAAGTTAGCGTGGCAAATTTCACGCTATGTTTATGAAGCAACTCGACAGCTTTCATCACTTGGTTAAAAGTGCCGCGACCCGCTTTGTTAGTTCGGTAGGTGTTATGTAAAAGCTCAGGACCATCAATACTCAGCCCAACAAGAAAACTATTTGTCGCAAGGAATTCACACCATTCGTCATTGAGCAATGTGCCATTTGTTTGAAGGTCGTTAGAAATCTTGATGCCTGAGGGTTGGTATTTTTTTTGGAGTAATACAATTTTTTCAAAATACTCTAAACCAAGCATGGTTGGTTCACCACCTTGCCATGAGAAAATGATTTCTGGTGTATTTTGACCTTCGATGTATTGGCGAATATACGTCTCTAGTGCTTCGTCATCCATTCTTGGTGAGCAACCTTTTTTATACTCAAGAAGATCTTGTTTGCTTAAGTAATAGCAGTAGGTGCAATCAATATTACAAGCCGCTCCAATCGGCTTCGCCATCACGTGTAAACGCTTAGACGCTTTTCCATTAAATTGAGGGCCTTGAGTCAGAATCATAGTGGTTTTGCCTATTCAAAAATGGTGACCGCTTAATAATAAACATCTCCTGCGCTTGTGGATTGTTATAGAGGTTATTCCATTTTGGAAAGTCGTTTACAGGTATTATGGATGCATACATTATGAGCAATTGAGGCGACTATGTTCACATCAAATCCAGTACATTCTCACTGTAAAACTTCAGCTTCTACGCAACCACTTAAAACCAAAATTTTAATCGGCGCGGTACTAGTTTTAGGGTCAACATTAGTGGGTTGTAGTAGCTTTGCCCCCCACCCAACCGCTGCCCTTATTGAGCAAGATATGGTCAAAGTCGAAGGTGGTGAATTCACTATGGGATCAAATGCGCAGGAAGCGAAATCAAGCGAACAGCCGGCACACCTTGTATCTGTAGATAGCTTTTACATGTCTAAATTTGAAGTCACTCAATCTTTATTTGAGTCAGTGATGGGGTCTTCCCTTAGTTACTTCCCGTCACCAAACGTTCCGGTTAATAACTTAAGCTGGCAGCAAGCCAATTACTTTATTGAGAAGCTCAACGAACTCACTAATGAAAACTACCGCCTTCCAACTGAAGCTGAATGGGAATTTGCTGCTCGCGGCGGAAATTTAAGCCAAGGCTATATTTATAGCGGATCAGATAATATTAATGATGTGGCTTGGTATTCAGAAAACGCCAATAACCAAGCGCAACCTGTTGGCAGTAAGTTACCAAATGAGCTAGGGCTTTACGATATGACAGGTAATGTCGGCGAGTTTGTTATTGATGCTTACGACGACACTTTTTACCGTTACTCACCTTCTGACAATCCAAGTAACGCGAATGACAGTAAAGTTGGACTAGCTCATAAGTCAGTGAGAGGTGGAAGCTTTTCATACGACGCTAATGAATCTGAGAATTACCGAAGAGACTTTGCAAGTCAGTCTATAATTATGTCAGACATGGGTTTGCGACTCGTAAGAGATGCTAAATAAGCAGTGAAAGCCAATGCTAAATAGACAGCGAAAGCAGAAGCTAAATCAGCGATACCCAACGTTCTCCGGCAAGGAATTTGATTATGAACAAACCGAGTTTGACCTATTTTTATCCATTAACCGCAATGAAATTGCAAGTTGTACCTAAGCCCTCTAATACTCAGCGAAAGCCTCATTCTGTATTAGCTAGGCCTATGTTCATGAGTTCTCTGTTATCTAGTGCAGTTTTAGCAGGAGCCTTGCTTTCGCCATTCCAAGCGGTTGCAAATGATCAGCAACCAAAATTGGTTTTGCAGATCACGGTGGATGGATTGCGTGGTGATCTTCTCGAACGTTATAAATCTAATTTTGGTCAAGCTGGCTTTCGTTACCTGATGGAAGAAGGGGCTTACTACACTAATGCTCATTACCAACATGGAAATACTGAAACCATTGTAGGTCACGTATCATTGGCAACAGGCGCTCCTCCAAGTGTGCATGGTATGGTTGGAAACGTCTGGTATGACAGAAATGAAGAACGCTTGGTTTACAACGTTGAGGATGAAAAATACAGCATGCTGACTTCTGGCGCTGGTGTTAACCAAGCGACAGAAATAGATCCGACTCAGAAAGTGGCAACCAAAGATGGACGCTCTCCAGAGCCTATTCTTTCTACCACTTTTAGTGATGAGTTAGCCGTATCAAGTAACGGTGCTTCAAAAATATTCTCGGTTTCAGTGAAAGACCGTGGGGCGATATCGCTTGCAGGGCATTCTGGTAAAGCATTCTGGTTTTCTAAAGCACAATCAGAATTTGTCACCAGCAATTATTATTACGAGGAGTACCCCGAGTGGGTAACGAGTTGGAACAGTAAAAAGCTAGCGAATGAATATTCAGGTCAGCGTTGGGAGCTTGCTTTAGACAGCAATAAATACACTTTAGAAGAAGGTGACCCTGAGCATAAAGTCGATTTAGCCGGTTTCAAAAGAACCTTTCCTCACCCTTATGGCCCTGCAAGCTTTAAGTACTACAGTACCATGCTCACTCTAAGCCCAGCAGGCGATGAACTTACAGCAAACTTTGCCAGCACTCTGCTAAAAGAAGAGCAGTTAGGTAAAGGCAAGTTCACAGACTATCTTGCAGTAAGCTTTTCAGCCAATGACTATGTCATTCACATGTATGGTCCTTCCAGCCTAGAAGCTGAAGATAACCTTATCCGACTTGATCGAACTATCGCTAAATTACTGAACGATGTGGATGCGCAGGTTGGTCTAAAGAATACTCTCATTGTTTTATCAGCAGACCATGGCGTACCAGAAGCCTCACCAACGGTTAACGCTTTAGGTTACAATCAAGCCAATTACTTCGACAAAAATACCTTATTGAATGAGAGCTTGATAAGCCGTTTACAATCAGAATTTGGATTAGGTAAAGAAGCCATTCGTTTATACGCTCAGCCTTATGTTTATCTTAACCATGACGTAATCTCGAAAAAAGGTGTCGATTTGGCTAAGGTTCAAACTGTAGTTGCTGATGAAGTATCAAAAATCAAAGGGGTTGCGTTTGCTGTGACCAGTACCGATGTGCAAAACAACCAATTACCCGATACTCGAGTGATGCAACTGGTTAAGAACAACTACCATCCTCAGCGCTCTGGTGATGTGTATCTGGTTTTTGCTCCTAGAACCTATATCAATGATATGGATGGTTTAACCATTGCTTCGACTCACGGTTCACCTTGGCGATACGATACGCATGTGCCCGTGATTTTTGCAGGTTACGATGTTGAAGCAAACAAGATCACTCATGAAATCACGCCATACGATATTGCCCCAACTCTATCTAACAAACTGGGGATTACTCAGCCTAGCGGTGCTGTCGGCCAGGTTCTTTCTGAAGTGATTGATGACTAGAAAATGACTGATAACGAGCTGGTGGCTTTGAACTATAGGATATGTCAGGAATAATTCAGAGATCCCTTGATTGAACCCGAATACAGTTAAATAAAAAGAGCAGCGATTTCGCTGCTCTTTTTTATCTAAAAAACTGATTACATGTTGAAAAATCAGGTTCTGTTATTGCTAAACTAACTGGTTGGCAAGTTCTTGAAGTTGCTGCTGAGAATAGGATTCAGCCTTGGGACCTTCACCCGTTAAGTCAATCACTTTGAAACCAGTGAGATCTGGAAACTCTTTAGGTAAATAATCTAAAAAGGCTTGAGTGTTCGGCCACTTACCACGAACGGTATAGCCTTCCTCAACATCAAAATCTTCCGTTTCAAAGAATGAGAACTCCGTTTTTCCAATGTTGTGACAATATAAGACTAAGAACATTATTTGATTTTTCTTCATTTATTAATAATACGAGAGTAATGAATAATACGTACAAAGTGTAATAATGCATGCAAAATTATTAAGCATTCCACTAAATCGGAGAACTTACATAAGCTCCTAATAAGCCTCAGATAGCACGCTGACTAGAATCACTTTCTGGCTATCACTTGGTTCTTCGAAACCTTTTGAATTTGCTGTCTTAACCACTTATGCCCACTTTCTGCTGTTCGGCTAGGGTGCCAAATGGAGCAAAGATCAAGTTCACTTTGATCGAAGGGTAACGGGATCGATCTAACATCAAAGAAATCCGCAAAAGAATCAATGGTCGACTTAGGTAAAATACCAATCATGTCGCTTTTACCTACAATAGGAAGCATTTCTATAGCTCCAGCAGCACGCACCACTATTTTACGTTTTTCAATTTCTGAAATATCATCAGCAGTCAGTAAACTGCGTCGGCTATGCCAACGAGATACAACAACATGCTCTTCATTAAAAAACTCTTCACGGCTCAATGAGTCTTTCAGTCTCGGGTGATCTTTTCGACACACCACATTCAAATGCTCTGAATAAATCACTTCTGACTTCAGCAAGTTACGACCGCGCGGTGCCATATCAATCACTAAGTCATAGCGCTGTAAACGAAGGTCAGTTTCATGATCTTCAGTAAATAGCGGGTGAACTTCCAACGCGACATTCGGCGCTTCACTTCGCATTTGTTTAATCAATTCCGGAATTAAGAAATACCCCGCAACAGACACCGCTGCCACAGAAAAAATTCGGTTTGACGTTTTTGGTTCAAAATCTCTAGAAGCAGATAAGGTGGATGTGAAGCTCTTTAATGCCACAGACATGGCAGGGTAAATATCACGAGAGAATGTTGTGGGTTCTACACCAGAAGCATTACGATGGAAAAGGTGGTCATCATAAATTTCACGTAGCCTTTTGAGCGCCTTACTCACCGCAGGTTGGCTTATCTCCATTCGCGCAGCGGCTTGAGATAAGTTTTTTTCTTCATAAATGGCAACAAAAATAGGGATTAAGTTTAATTCAGTACTCTTCATTAATTGTCTTTTCTCAATTTAACTCTCGCGATGTATTCGCGGCATAGACTGATGTTCGGAATAAAAACAATCCGAGTTTTATCTTTACTCTTTATTTCGATCTTTTTCTAGTCTCATCCTCAATGAATCAAGGCTAGGTAAAATTTTATGTTTCATAAACAAGAGACGGATGCGATTTTCTATCTTTCGATTATCTGCTATTCCGACTCTTCCACCTGGTGTTTTTATCTTTCGCCAAATTCTCCAACCAAGGCTGAAGCTCACTGATTTAGATTGGAACTCTTGAGCATCACCTTGCCATTGGATATTGGCTTCATTCTGCTGAAGACCTTTACTCTGATGGACACCTTTACTCGGCGGATTAAGCTCATATTGTTTTAATTCTAAAAGATCAGTTTTTAGTCTCAATTGACGAAACAGCAATACCCTTGCTTTAGGGCTATTCCCAGCTTTCAAAGCACGATAAAACATGACTTTGCTTGGTAATGGATGAGTTTGGTAATACCGAACCATCAATATCACACAGATCAAAAGAAGTATTAAAGCGCAGATTCCAACAGCAAACCATTGCCAATACGCTTGGATGAAAGACTGTACCGTGTGGTGAACTTGATAGGTTCGTCCTTCTACACTCAAAGTTTCTAATTGTTGTGTCTGGGTATTCCACCACATGATATCTACTGCAGGAAAGTAAATCTCTCCACCATCTTGCAAAACATACACGCTCTCTTCAGTACGAGTTGAACGGTAGTTGCCCCGAACTTGAGTGTCAGATAGCTGATTTGGTTGCGTGTAATGTTGGTAGCCAGAATCGGATCCCGTTGGGATTAAAGTCGGTATTAACATGGCCAGAGTATCGGAACCTGAAACGGTCACGGTTCGTGTAATCGCATCACCCACTTTTAGAGTTTCTTCCTGATTGGATTGACTCCATTGTTGCTCTAATTTTAAATCACTCGCAGAAACCCATACATCCTCATTTGCTAGTAATCCAGAGGGACGTTTAGCATTAAAATTAAGAGGTTGTGTGTAAAGTTCGCCTGTGACATTTGAACCATCAGGTGCAGACACCTGTACGCGAACTGCGGTTTGAGGAACCCAATATTGACCAACATCTTGCGGGTATAACGTGATTTCCCAACGTTGATGAGACCAAGTCTGAGCGCCCTTTTCTTTGGTGACTCTGCGTTCAGTAAAGTTAGTGGCTAACTGATTGCGCTGCTTAGCCACAACATTTGGAATTTCAATAGAAGAAATGCGCGTGCCGCCAGTAAACCAACGAGGTGTCGCGACTTCGATATATAAAATAATTTGCTCATTCACTGCAAAATTTGCTGACGATTTCTTCTTATTGATACTGTCTAAATCAACTTCGTTGTCTTTATCTACGTGACTGTCCTTACTTACAAGAGAAGAGTCACTTAACCAAGCTTTAATTTCAACATCACCATTTTTCAGCAATTGACCTATATCAGCCCCGTAAGACGATACCGAAGCGAAAGAAAGCGCAAAATAAACAAGTACACGAATAAAGTTGTTCATTATTGCTCTCCCGCTATATTTGTTTCATTTTCTTTATCGGTTTCGTTTGTATCTTTCACTCCTTGGCTTTGGCTAAGAAGTTGAAGCTGAAATTTGGCTCGTAAGAAGTATTTAGGGTCGGCTTCTACGCGTTGTAACCATTTGTCTGCAAGCTCTTGGCTGCCCAGAATTTCATTAGCATTCAGTTTCTCTTCTCTCATCATGGCAGAATCGACTTGTTCTTCCGCTCCATCACCGGTTTGAGGTTTATCACCTAGTTCGAATGAGTCTTCAGGTCCTTCAGGCGTATTCGCTTGGCTTTCACTAAAGCGATTCACTTCATCAATAATGCCTTGCATCACAAGTAAATTCTCTTCAACTAAAGGGCTCAAGCTTTCATCTAGTTCATGCTCCAGCATCAGTTTGTAGATGTCTCTTGCTGCAAGATATTCACGCTGCCTAGCAAGCGCATTAGCGGCGTTAAACAGACCTAAATCACTTTTCACTTGAAGAAAGGAGCTGTGCGCCAATTGGTATTCAGAAGCATAGTAATAAGCAATGCCCTTATGCATTGGGTCCTCATAGCGTTTTGCCGCTTCTAGGTACTCAAAGCGTTCAAAATACAATTGCCCTTGTTGGTCCGGGGTTAACCATAAATTCAACCAACCTTGGCTGATTTTGTTCCATAAGGTCGACTCCACTACAACAGGTTCTGATTCTGCTTTTAAACTCACGGTTTCAGCCAGAGCTGTTGAAGGTTGAAGTGATGAAATACACACAGCCCCAACTAAACACCACTGGACTAACCAACCTTTTCTAAACCAAAACAGCATCAGAATTGCCATAGGAAACAGTAAAAAATAGCCCATGTCTTTCCATGGCATTGCCGACTCATTATTCAGCTGCATATGACGTTCAATACTGCGATCTAATGATTGGATATCTTGGTTATCAACGGTCACCTCCACTAATCGACCACCTGATTTGGATGCGAGAGCTTTCAATGAAGACAAATCCATAGGGCTATCACTTATGGCATTAGAATTACCAGCAGCCAAGACCAAAAGCTGATGCGGACTCTCTTCAAAATATTGTTCATAGGCAGTGATGGTTGCTGGGTTTGCTCCATCAGTGATCAGCAATACTGTTCCGGCTTGTTCATTCCCTAATTGGTCACCAATAAGCGCCAAAGCAGCCTCAGCTTGCTTACCTTCCACTGGCATAATATCTGGCTGAATTGCCGCTAAGAATGGTGCAAAAACGGAGTTATCTTTAGTCAGCGGCATTGCGATATGTGCACTACCAGAAAAAACGATCAGCCCTGTTTTTCCACCTTGCCTTAGAGTAACTAAGTCTCTAATTTTTTGTTTTGAACGCTCAAGACGACTTGGTGCTAAATCCTTTTGTAACATTGATTGGCTTGAGTCCAATATCACTAGTAGCGATGCTTTATCTTCCCCAAACGGTGAAGGTTCTTTTGTCCAAGTAGGACCCGCGCACACAATAATTGCCAGAAACATTGAAACGGTTAGCAACTTAAGAGGCAGTTGTTTTTTCCAGCCGAGATCACCTATGGTCAAAGCCTTACGAAGGTGTTCTGGTATCGCTAAATGCATTGCTGCTAATGACTCTTGTTTCCAACGTAAATACGCAACAATAGCCAAAGGAATGATAGCTAATAGCCACAAAGGCCTCACAAAATGAAACTGCGATATGATCTGTTGCCATAGCTGAGAATCAAACATGCGACTCTCCCATTTCCGCTGATTGCTTACTTCCTGCTTGTGTACTTCCTACTTGCGCTGTTTCTGTTGCCGCTTTCTCTTCAGTTCTGATTTGAGAGTGCTGTCTAGTGCGGTAACGACGTAAAGTCGCCAGACTAAAAGCCATTAAGTACAAACACACCACCAGCATTATTGGATACTGATGAATACTTTTCTTAGGTCGATAGGTAGTACTTTCATACAGCTGTGGCTCTAGCTCACCAATTGCTTGATAGGCGTTATCAAGCGCTGTTCTATCGATTGCTTGGAAAGCAACGCCTCCAGACTCTTCCGCTACTCGCTCGATGATTTCCATATCTAAGGCTTGCTCACCTACAGTGGCAGGATCACCCATGGCAATCATATGAATTCGCACCCCTTTTGCAGCAGCAACTTTCGCCGCATCAATAGGCTCGACATAGCTTCCCGTGTCATTACCATCAGTTAAAACGATGACGACTTTCTCAACTTCAGGAAAGAGTTCAGCCTGTTTACTATTTGTTTTATTTTTATTATTTCTATTTCCAATAGAACTAGAACCTTGACGGTTTTCTTCAAAGACTTTAATCGCTAAGCCTATGGCATCACCAAGGTGGGTACTTTGCCCTGCCATGGCTACATCAGTTTGGTTTAATAACTCAAGCCATACTTCTTGGTCGGCAGTAAAAGGGGTTTGTACAAATGCCGCATCTCCGAACAGGATTAACCCTAAGCGGTCACCTTTTCGAGTTTGGGCAAAGTCAGCCAATACTTCTTTGGCGGCATCTAAGCGTGAAATCATATCGGATTTTACAGGTTCAGCGTTTGCACGGCTTAAACTAGGTTTTTGCAAAGAGGTAAAATCGGCTTCTGCCATCGAGCCAGATAAATCAACGACAACCATGATGTCTCGACCTAAATTCTCCCTTGTTTGAGGTTCACCTAAAATCGTTGGTTTGGTCATTGCGAATACAACCAATACCCATGAAAGCACAAGAATAATTCGTTGCCAGTAATTAGGAGTTAGTTGGCTTGCCCCTTCAGTTGGAGCCTCACCGATAGCCTTAACTAGCACATCAAAAAACGGCACTTTAATGGCGGATTGCTTCGTTCTATAAGCTGGAATTAACCAATAAATGATGATGGGTAACGGTAGAATTATCAGCCAGAGAGGATGAGACAAGGTAATGGCAGAGCCAAGGATTCGGCTGGTATCGAGAACAAGCCCACCATCTGACAATGTAGATTCAAGAATGAGAGAAGCATCAGCCATTTTGCTTTACCTCACTTGTAACAGAAGCGTGTTGTAGAGAATGTTCTCTAATCCATAACTCGCATAAAGCCGTTAATTCGAGCAATTCGGCTGCCGTTAATGCCTTCGATTTTTGTAGAAGAGAGACCGTCCATTTGTATCCTAATTCTGCTTCAAAAGTCGGTTTCAAAATGAAGCAGTCCAAAGCAGCTAGAAAAACTTTGCCATGCTTATTCGCGAGTTCTGGTTGTAGATACACCATTACCGCTTTCATAATTTGAAAGTAGTCTTGCCCTACCTGAGTTCGTTCTCCAATCGTGATGCTATCCAGTAAAAGAGATTGCTTTACCTCCAAAACTAACCTTAAAGCTTCTCTGCGATAGCGATTTCCCCACCAGCTCTGGAACAATTTCACCATTCGATAAATTGCATAAATTACGATAGCGCATGCGAGTATTTGCCAGCCTAGAGTTTGAGGAAACCAGCTCACATGCTCAGGCACTGCAACATCATTTAACTCTCGTAAGATATAAGTGCCAGGAGGTTTATGTTCCATTAACGTCGCCCTCCCACCGCTTGTTTGAATTGCTCTACATGCTGACCAGAAGTATTAACTTCAATTAAAGGTAATCGCTTAGCTGCCATTAACTGAATCAACTTATCTTTCTTGAGCCTTTGGTGCTCGGTTAACCCTTGATTGGCAAGATCCAGCTTTTTCCCATCATTCAAATTCAGTTGTAGCTCACCGTTACCCACCACCCAACCAGGTCCTCCCTTCGCTTGAAATTTTCTAATTGGCTCGCTTTTTGAAGCAGATAATGATTTGCCTTGAGATAGCGATTCGCTTTGAGAAAGATCAAAAAATGAAGAGGCTGCTTGGTTAGGAAATTCACTTTCAAGTTGGTCTGAAATCAACACGCCCAGCACATCATTATGCTTTTGCAGATGTTTAAGGTGCGTTAAATCGTCTTGCGTTGCTCCGCTCCAATCACTCAAAATAATGATGGTGGCTTCTTTTAATTTCAGCCGACCTAACAAAGTAACAAATTGACTAAAACTAGTAGGCTCACTGTCTTTCGTATCAACACTGAGGCTTTGGTTTAACTCTGAAAGCTTCTTCAGCCGATGCAAAAGATCCGCTTGTGAACGTCTTGGTTTCATCCAATAGTTTTGGGTGGGCGTCACCATTAAAAAGCCCACTCTGTCGCTATCTTTAAGCACTCGCCATGCAGTGAGTGACGCCAGTTCAGCTGCCACAACGGATTTCATCACTTCGACAGATGAAAAGTACATGCTGGAACGCTGGTCTACACAGACAATCACATTGCGATCTTTTTCTTCAGTGTAAGCCCGAACATGAGGCTTACCGGTGCGCATGGTCACTTTCCAGTCAAGGTTACGAATGTCATCACCAAGCTGATAATGACGTAGCTCTTCAAAGTTAAGACCACGACCTCTGAATACGGAAGAATGTCGACCAGATAAAGCTGAACCCGCTTTTAATTGTGGCAATAGGGAAAAAGACTCAGCTTGAGCCTGCAATCGAACTAGCCCTTTGTATTCACAGTGAATGCGTTCATCTTGAAGGGATGCAGACCTATGCGATGCTGATTGATTCGCTCTTGCATGACGAAATGTAGAATGGTTCATAGTGACTTACCCAATAACAACGTGATCCAACAACTCATCAATCACTTGCTGATGACTCACGCCATCCGCTAAAGCGTCGTAACTGAGCGTGTGTCTATGCCCTAACACTGAATGTGCTATTGCTCTTACATCATCGGGTTCTACATAATCACGACCTTGTAACCATGCATAAGCACGAGCACATTTATCAAGTGCAATTGACGCTCTTGGGCTTGAACCAACCTCTATCCAGCGGGCTAAGTTAGATTCTGGGTAACGCTCTGGTTTACGGGTCGCAATGACAAGACCGACAATGTAACGCTCAACAATCTCCGATACTTCTATGGTTGGAAGCTCTCTACGAGCTTGAAGGACAAGTGCCGGTTCAATCTGAATGGAGGTATGTTCTAGCTGGCTTGAACCTGAAGATAGTTCTTTAGAGTCTTCATACGTGCTTACCTCTTCACTTCGAACCAAACGAATAATATCGAGTTCAGCGTCGTCTTCCGGGTAGTCCACCGTGATCTTCATGATGAAACGATCCATTTGAGCCTCTGGCAATGGATACGTCCCTTCTTGTTCAACAGGGTTTTGGGTGGCTAGCACCATAAACAGATCAGGCAATTGATGAGTTTGATCGCCAACAGTTATGGTGCCTTCTGCCATCGCTTCTAATAACGCGGCCTGAACCTTGGCTGGTGCTCGGTTAATTTCATCAGCCAATACAATGCTGTTAAAAATTGGTCCGGGTTGGAAGTGTAAACTTGGTTTTGTTTTGCCAAACTCATCCGTTTGCTCCTGGTAAACTTCAGTACCGGTTACATCGGATGGCAAAAGGTCTGGTGTGAATTGAATGCGTCCAAATGAGGTATTTAACGTATCAGCTAAGGATTTAACTGAACGGGTTTTAGCTGTGCCCGGTAACCCTTCTAATAACACATGACCATTAGTTAATAACCCAATCACCAAAGAACGAACGACATGGCTTTGCCCTATCACCGACTGTTCAACTTGAGTAATTAGGGATGTAATTGCCTGCTGAGCCTGATTCATATGTTCTCCAAACTACGCTAAATTAAACGGTCAGTTAACCCGCACTGAATGAGTCCAAATACGAGCTGTGGGTAGCCAATGTTGTATTCTCAATCTTACTAAAGCGCCTGATAACTATTGGTTATACTCTCTATGCCTATGGTCTGAATTTCTATGCTTATGGTTTTAGTTTCTATGCTTATAGTTTCTATGCCTGCGGTTATCGCCTGTATTACGATTTCAGGTCATAACCTCTGCTTTAGATTTTGAATAATATTAGGCGGTGCGTAGCGTTCTAACTGTTGAATACATTGACTGGCTGTTGGCTTTTTATATTTTAAAAGCATGTCGCACTGAGCAAATAGCTGCTGAGGATCGCCACTCAATTCAAATGCTTTAAATAATGCGCCTGCTGCCTGATCCACATTTATCGTTTCCATAGATAACCCATACACATACCAATATTGTGCATTCTGAGGTTCAACTTGGGTTGCTTGACGCATGTAATTTGAAGCGCCGGTTTTATTACCTTGTCTGAGCAATGATAAACCTGCACTGTAGCGAAGTGCACCAGAGCTAGGTTGAGCCACAATGCCTTTCTTCATGGTGCCCAACGCAAGTTTTTCTTGCCCTTGTGTGCGATACAAATCGGCTAGATTGACATAACTATTGGCAAAATATGGTTCTACTATCATTGCATGTTGATAGCTTTCTATCGCTTTATCGTAATGGCCTTGGGCACGATATAAATTGCCTAAGTTAGTCCGTCCAAACCCTCTATCGGCATTGAACGTTTGGATCATGATGTACTCATCCAATGGCTTAGCAAGCTGCTCTTTTTGCATTGGGTTTGCTTCTCGCCAATTGTTCGCAAGCGCTCCTGCCGTTTCTGCACGTATGGCTAACACAGGATCATCGAGTAATGGCTGTAATATCTGCCAGCGATCGCTGAATGAAAATGCAGCAGAACCTTGAATTGCGCCTAAACGAATCAGTTCATTTTCATGCTTCACTGCCCGCCCTACAGCAACCAGCGTATTTTGACCAGTAAAGCTGCCCAACCGTTGTAAGGCAGATGCGCGAATAATGTCACTTTGCTTAGCATCTTGAGCGGTGTAAGAAAGTGCATCTTCTGCGCCGCGGTAATTGATTTCTGCCGCATAGAAAGCCACAGAAAAGTGCTGCTGATTTCGGTACTTTGAATTGGGGAACCATTCACCTAGCTTTTCATCTGCCCACTCATTGGTTTCGCCTTCATGACAGTTGGTACACACGTTAGGTGTGCCTATATTTTTGCTTAAGTCTGGTCTTGGAATTTGCCAACTGTGGTCGCGCCTTGGGTCCACTTCCATGTAAGTGGTTTCTGGCATATGACAAGTCGTACATTGAGAGGCTTCAGTGTTAGCAGTGTGGAACGTGTGCTTTTCTGGCGTGTATTCAGAAGCAAGGTGACATTGGCTACACACGGCTTGTTCTGGCACTTCTAACTTAGAAGTATGGGGGTTATGGCAATTGGTACAAGTTACGCCTTTTTCTGCCATTTTGGATTGCATGAATGATCCATAGACATAATCTTCATCGAAAATCTGCCCGTCATTATGATAAAGCTCTGGAGTAATTAGGCTGAGTAAATAGCTATCTAGCAGGTGCCCATTAACATGGGCTTGATCTTCATTCAGTTGAGTTCGGCGACTATGACATTGAGCGCAGACAGTCGTTTGATCTGTTTTCTCAATAGACGCCGGCTGCAAGGTAGATGAGCCTTCTTTATAGACCCATTCAGTCACCGCTTTTGATAAGTCACGATCAAAACCATAATGAGCAATAGCGTGTGAATTTGAGCTTGTGCTTGTGCTTGTATCACTAAGGTTCTGAGCCTTTGCCCAGGTCATATGTTCATTTGCAGGGCCATGGCAAGCTTCACAGCCAACATTGATTTCAGACCAAGTAGAGTTATAACGATTCTGGTCTAGGTCGTAGTTTTTCTTTAAGTTTGTTGAATGGCAATCAGCACACATCAAATTCCAATTTTGCCCTGTATTGGTCCAATAGAATTCATCCGTCACCTTCATTTCTGGGTACAAGTGGTACCAACGCTGCCCACCAGCTTCCGCACGTCTTGAATCCCAAGCAAATGGGATTAACTGCACTCGTCCATCTTCAAACTCAACCATGTATTGTTGAAGTGGGTCGTAGCCAAAAGTGTAATTAATTTGGTAGTCATGGAACTTTCCATCGGATCCCTGAATATTGACCCAGAAATCATCACCTTTCTTAAAAAATCGATTCGTTTTACCTTCAAATTCAAATGTCGCATTGTTGAAATCGGCTAACACGCTTTCTTCTGTCGCATGTTTCATTGCCATTTCATGGTCGGAGCCTTTCCACTGCTCATATTCCTCCGCGTGGCAATCAATACATTGCTCACTTCCTACATAGCTTTCTGCAGCTACAAACTCACCCTCCGCTTTCAGTTGAAATGCCAACGTAGCAAGCAATATAAGCAATACTTTTCGCAGTGATTCCATACCCAATAAATTCTGACTTATCCTTGTCATTATTCCCTTACCTGCTTCCTGCTGTTATTTGATTTTCTTATTATTCTGCATGGCAGACTTTTATAAAACACTTACCTTTTTGATAACTAACTTATTTAAATAACAATAAGTTACTACTAAAGCGTAGGCTAATTTGATGACAATTGAGGGTGGTAATTCATTTATCTATAAGATCTGTGTTCTAGTTTGAACTTTAAGATTCATTTTCTTTCAACTCGTCATTTTTCAGAGATAAGAAACTAGAAGAAAAGTTCGGCTTTAAATACGTTTAAGGAGATAAAAAGGGCTCCGAAGAGCCCTTATAGTTGCTACTTACTATGCGGCTCTTGGAGTTTTTCCATTACCTGATCTAACCCAAAGCTGGCGGCTTTTTGGCGAGGTGGGAACTCTTCAAAGGTGGCAAGGTATTTCGCGACATACGCTTGAGCAGGTACAAACATATAGGCGTGGTCAATTAACCAATCGTAATAAGTATTAGAGGTCACATCTGCTACTTCATACGGGTCCATTCTTAAGTTAAACAGTTTAGGCACTCTTAAAGTCACAAACGGTTCAGCCCAAATTTGTAATGTCCCTTTCGCTCTCTGCTCCATGAATACCGCTTTCCACTTGTTATAACGAAGTGCCGCTAAATCCCCATCATCGGTAAAGTAGAAAATCTCATCCCGGCGACCTTCTGTTTCTTCCCCTTTCAAATAAGGTAAGAAGTTATAACCATCAAGGTGAACTTTGAAATCTTTACCAGCAGCACTGTGCCCTTTTAAAAGCTTCTCTTTTACTTTATCGTCGCCCGCTGCGGCAACAAAGGTAGGCAACCAATCCATATGGTGCATGATTTCATTAGAAACTTGCCCCGGTTTGATATTACCAGGCCAACGAACCATCGCAGGAACACGGTACGCGCCTTCCCAGTTTGTATTTTTCTCACTTCGGAATGGCGTTGTACCAGCATCTGGCCACGAGTTCATATGAGGACCGTTATCGGTAGAATAGAAAACAATGGTGTTATCTTTGATGCCGAGATCATCAACCGACTTAAGAATTGCCCCTACGTGATTATCATGTTCAACCATACCGTCAGCGTATTCACTAATACCAGTAAAGCCTTGTAGCTCTGGTTTGACATGAGTTCGGAAATGCATTCGGGTGGCATTCCACCAAACAAAAAATGGTTTCTCTGCTTTAACAGCACGCTCCATGAAATCGATAGCCGCTGTCACAGTTTCATCATCCACCGTTTCCATTCGTTTACGAGTGAGTGGACCCGTATCTTCAATTTTTCCATCAGCAAAAGACTTAATCACACCACGTGGACCAAACTTCTTACGAAACTCTGGATCTTGCGGGTAGTCAATATTCTCAGGTTCTTCTTCAGCATTCAGGTGGTAAAGGTTGCCAAAAAATTCGTCAAACCCGTGTGCTGTTGGAAGAAATTCGTCTTTATCCCCTAGGTGGTTTTTACCAAACTGCCCTGTCATATATCCCATTGGCTTGAGCAGCTCTGCAATCGTGGCATCTTCAGCTTGTAAACCAATATCAGCGCCTGGCAGACCTACTTTACTCAGCCCAGTTCTTAGAACACTCTGCCCTGTAATAAAAGTAGAACGCCCCGCAGTACAAGATTGTTCACCATAATAATCCGTAAACATCATCCCCTCTTTAGCAATACTGTCTATATTCGGAGTTTGATACCCCATCAAGCCAAAGGTGTACGCACTAATGTTCGATTGCCCAATATCATCGCCCCAGATCACCAATATATTGGGTTTCTCTGCTGCA
The DNA here is from genome assembly GCF_050337535.1 of Vibrio kagoshimensis. Taxonomy (NCBI): domain Bacteria; kingdom Pseudomonadati; phylum Pseudomonadota; class Gammaproteobacteria; order Vibrionales; family Vibrionaceae; genus Vibrio; species Vibrio kagoshimensis. Next base: position 12,753 of record NZ_JAKJSZ010000012.1, on the reverse strand, counting down.
ATACTGCTACCCGATGCCCCAATTAAAATGGCTGCGAGTAGAGTTAAGCGATAGTTGGTACCTTTCATTGACATCATATAAGCCCCTGTTTATCTAAGTAAGTAGCATCCTGCAATTAACCTATAGAACAAAAATCAGACAATTACTATTCAACCAAACACATAATATTTTTAATTCCATAGATTGAGATACATGCCATCAGATTAAAAATTTGTGACACAAGTAACCCTACGAATGAAAGTGTAAACAAGATCAGACGGCTTTGATCTTGTGTCTAAGCGAGGGCTAACGACTATTTCAGTGTGATGAATAGAACTTTATAACGTTTGGTTATAGTGGCTATAAGACGACAGGTAGCAGGCTTCTTATTACATTACTTGCCAAGGAACGCATGTGCGTTTATTTCAACAGCATTTAATGACAATGGAGTCCTTATGGCTAATCACTTAAACAAGATAGCAGTTGGCGTTGGCTTACTTGCCTCTTCAACCGCTGCCATTGCCGCAGAGAAACCGAACATTCTTGCCATTTTTGGTGATGATGTAGGTTACTGGAACATCAGTGCTTATAACCAAGGCATGATGGGATACGAGACACCAAATATTGATCGAATCGCGAATGAAGGTGCACTTTTCACCGATCATTACGGTCAGCAATCTTGCACTGCAGGTCGTTCAGCATTCATTACAGGTCAAGAACCTTTCCGAACCGGTCTACTGACCATCGGCATGCCGGGCTCTGATCACGGTATTCCTGACTGGGCTCCAACCATTGCTGACTTGTTGAAAGACGAAGGCTACATGACGGCACAATTTGGTAAGAACCATCTAGGTGACCAAGATCAGCACTTACCAACTAACCACGGTTTTGATGAATTCTTCGGTAACCTTTACCACTTGAATGCAGAAGAAGAACCAGAAACGTATTACTACCCTAAAGACCCTGAATTTCGAAAAAACTACGGTCCTCGTGGTGTAATCAAATCTTACTCAGACGGTAAAGTTGAAGATACGGGTCCTATGACGCGTAAGCGTATGGAACATGCAGACGAAGAGTTCCTTGAAACCTCTCTAGCCTTCATGGAAAAAGCGGTTAAAGCAGATAAACCTTTCTTTATTTGGCACAACACAACTCGTATGCACGTTTGGACTCGTCTACAAGAGAAATACCAAGGTAAATCTGGCGTGAGTATCTATGCAGATGGCATGTTGGAGCATGATGACCAAGTTGGTATTTTGCTAGACAAGCTAGATGACTTAGGGGTTGCAGACAACACTATCGTTATCTATTCAACAGATAACGGTGCAGAAACCGCAACTTGGCCGGATGGCGGTGCTACACCATTCCACGGTGAAAAAGGCACAACTTGGGAAGGTGGTATGCGTGTACCACAACTAGTACGCTGGCCTGGTGTGATTGAACCTGGTTCTAAAATGAACGAAATGATGGCTCACCAAGACTGGCTACCAACACTATTGGCAGCTGCTGGTGTTCCTGATGTGAAAGAACAATTGACTAAAGGCTATAAAGCTAACGGTAAAGAGTTCAAAGTTCATATTGATGGTTACAACTTCATGCCTTACCTAGCAGGTAAAGAAGATAAAGGTCCACGTGAGTCGCTACTTTACTTTACAGCAAACGGTGAGCTCAATGCAGTACGCTGGAATGATTGGAAGCTTAACTTTGCTGTAATGGAAGGCAACATTGTTAACGCCGTACGTTTTACGCCGAACTGGCCTCAAATCATTCACTTACGTGCTGACCCATTTGAAAAAGCACCGCACGAATCTACAATGTACATGCGTTGGATGGCAGATAACATGTGGCTATTCGTTCCTATTCAAGACGTTCTTGGCGATTTCTTCAAAACATTGCCACAGTACCCAATGCAAACAGGTACTATGTTGAACCCAGCTTCAATCAGCTCTCAATCTCTTGGTTTGAAAGCGAAGCTTCAGCAACTAGAACAGTTACAACAGCAAGTTGATGGTATGAAATAACGAGTCATACTCTAATGTTCAATCGTTAATATTATCATTATGAATATTGAACTTTAGGACTCCCAGCCAAATAATCCACCCTGTTATTCGTTAATAGGGTGGCTTTTTTCACTTCTATCCTCATCTTTTTTCTAAATTTATTATGTCTAGCCCACTTTGCACTATGCTTACATTTCTCTTCTTAATTACATTTCTCAAACCAATCATAATTAACTACAATTATAAAGGTTAGTAGTCGATATAGTTATGGTGTCCAATTCTAAACTCAGCGTGTAGCCTTCTTTAATGAAATACTGATTTACATTGTAAAGTCACCTATTCCTACGCCAATAGATGTCATAAATTAGTAGCAAACGTGTCATTTATAGAATGACGAACAGTAAATGGTCGTGATAAAGTATATTTTCGCTACTCTATTTGTAAGGATGAAGATATGACTCTGATTTTAAGTGCAGTTATTCGTATTACGGGGCTTGTGTGTGTCACCTTAGCGCCTTTATTGCTGATGACTTCATCCTCATACGCTAACGAAGAGCACGCGATAGAACCTCAACGCTCAAGTATTGTTTTAGGCGTTATTAGCTCGAAGCCGAAAAAAGCTTTTAAGCGTTCACAACAGCTTGCCGACTATCTAGCCGATCATTTGCAAGACTATGGAATCACTTCAGGTGAAGTGAAAGTGGCAAAAAACCTAGATCAAATGAAAGAGCTATTCAGAACAGGACAAGTTGATTTAATTTCTGAAACAAGCTTTTCAGCTTATGAGCTAAAAGAAGCAAAATTGGCGGATATGATTGCTCGCCAATGGAAAGGAGGAAGTAAAGAGTACTATTCCATCTTCTTCACTCGGAAAGATCGCGGCATCAATAGCTTTGACGATTTATTAGGTCAAATCATTGTGTTTGAGGATCACCGTTCAACGAGCTCTTTTTTAATTCCTGCAATCACACTGCTTGAAAGTGGCTACGACTTACATAAAGTTTCCTCGCCACGTGATAACGTACCGCCTGGCTCTATCGGCTTTTTCTTTTCTGATGAAGTTTCACGCTATGGTGATGAAACAAATATGATGTCATGGGTTCACAATAAAATTGTGGCGGCGTCTGTATTCAGCAACTTAGATTGGGTAGAAGAAGTTCCAAATAATATTAAATCTCAGTTAGTGATTTTCCACAAAAGTCAGCCACAACCACGTGCCATTATGCTTACTCGTTCAAAACTAAATGAAGATTTGAAAAAAGCCATTATGCTCACGCTGTTTAATGCGCATAACAATACAACTGGAAAACAAGCGCTTATGGCATTTAAAAGTACAAGTAAGTTTGATGTATTAACACCACAAGATCGAAATAGCATTGATCAACTTGGTTCTAAACTCGAGCTTATTACTCCTTTAGTCAGTCATACATCAAGTAGTAAACAAAAATGAAATTAAAGGGCAGGATTATTTTAGGTAGTATGACATTTATAATCCTCACGATTACATGTCTTACTCTGTCACAGCTATATATTAAACATAAATACACAAATAATATTCTGAACTCCACATCTGAAATAATTTCAGAGAAATATGTACTTTATGCGCAAGAGCAAGCCACCATTATTATTGATTCACTGGCTTATTCTCTTGTTGAACCTATGTATTTCTTCGATCTTGATGGTGTGCAATACCTTATTGAACCTATTTCGAACAGTAAAGGTATTGAAGAAGTCATTGTTTTTGATACTAAGGGGAATATCTTCCATTCCGGTGGGCTAAATAGCGACTATGGGAAGCCAATCAACCGCCCAGATTTGCAAACATCGATATTAACGGAGCAAAAGGAATACCTCTATATCGATGAAAAATCATTAACACTCGCCTACCCATTAAGCCTAGACAATAAATTATTGGGTGGCGTGGCTTTAGTTTTGTCTTTGGAGGCTGTTAGGCGAGATATCACTGAACACAAAAACCTTGTTCTAGACATTAAGCAAAATAGTCACGATCTGAACTCTAGAATCCTCACAGCCGCTTTTATCATTATTTTCTGTGTTAGCTTAGTTTTATTATCATTCTTAATTAATAAGTTTGTAGACCCAATTAAAAAACTGGTAACTCAATCGCGACACATCAGTTTAGGTGAATATCAAAATCATAACACCATCAAGCGTAGCGACGAGCTAGGTGAGCTAGCCATGGCGTTTAATGAAATGGATGAAAAGCTAAAACAACGAAGTGATAGTATAGAATTCTTGGCTTATAACGACCCTTTGACACAACTGCCTAACCGTCTTAACTTCATCACTTACATTGAAAGCTTAATCGAAAGCAGCAGAAAAGATAACGTTCAATCGGCTATCTTTTTTATAGATCTTGATGGCTTCAAAAACGTAAATGATAACTTAGGGCACCAAGCTGGTGATGACCTTTTAAGGCATGTAGCCAAGCGAATTTTATCCGTGATTGAGCGTTTGAATGCCCTAAATAATCTAGAACCCATCGATAAGCAAGTTGCTCGTATTGGTGGTGATGAATTTTTGCTTTGTATCCCGAATGTAAACGGTGTTGAGGACACTTCAACCATTGCCAACGCCTTATTACATGAGCTATCGACACCAATACTGATTAATGAACTACATGAGTCCGTTTTTATTGGTGCAAGTATCGGTATTGCTTTTCTTTCTGAGGATGAATTATCAGCAGAAGAACTGGTGAAACAAGCAGATATTGCTATGTATGCGGCGAAAGCCAGCGGTAAAAACACATTCCGCCATTTCACTAAGAAGATGGAACAAAAAGTACTTCGCAGAGTTATTATCGAACAAGACTTACAGCTCGCAATGTCTGATTTTTCTCAATTTCAGGTGTGGTTTCAACCCAAAATCGACCTGAATAAAGGAGAAGTCATTGGTGCTGAAGCCTTACTTCGATGGATTCACCCTGAAAAAGGCTTTATTGGCCCTGATGAATTCATCCCAATTGCTGAAACAAACGGACTGATTGTTCGGTTAGGTGAGTGGGTAATTGAAGAAGTCATCCGTAACCTTTCGCTTTGGAATAAAGAACATTGCTTAGATAACTTCCACGTAGCATTTAATGTATCTGCGCGGCAACTGCGTGATCAACAAGTCTCTAATTTCATTGATGAACAACTTAACAAATATCAGATACCTTCGAAGCTAATACAGATTGAGGTAACTGAAACCACGTTAATGGAAAATAAGGTAAGTGCAAAGAAAACCCTAGATTCACTCAGGCAGTTAGGTGTAGAAGTATGGCTGGATGACTTCGGCACTGGATTTTCGTCCCTTATGTACTTGCAACAGCTTGCTGTTGACGGGTTAAAAATCGATAGAAGCTTTATTTCAGGATCAGAAGTGAACACCAATACGCACACTCTATGTTCTGCCATTATTTTAATGGCACATCAATTAGGTATTAGAGTGGTGGCAGAAGGAATTGAGACTCAAGAACAAGCTAATTTCTTACTAGAACAAGATTGCGATTATGGACAAGGATATTTCTTTGCTAGACCTATGGCTGTCGATCTTTTCGAAAAAGATTACTTACAAGAAAAGAGCGAAACGCTCACCACATCCAGCATGAAATAGTCTCAAAAAATGAACGTGTGGGTTGGCTAACTATCTAGACCGAAAAGATACTAATCAACCCATTCATTTCAATATCGAGCTGCCTAAACAGACGAATTCAATAGCCAATAGCCAATAGCCAATAGCCAACTATACTAATTCCCCTTCAAAACAAATATCAAGAGAGTTAATTCCTCTTAGTGACTTTCGGTGAACACCACTTAGGCTTCCACTTAGTACTAAGTAGTAATTTCCTTTCTTCATCATGTTCCAAGCTTGGTCGAGAGAATCCGCATAATGCTTAACTTTTGGAGCCTGAGGCTCAGCTCTATTGTCTCTTCCCTTCTTTATAACTAACTCAAATAACCCATCTTTATTTGGTAAGCATTCGAAAATAACTGGGTTGTTGTAAATAATACCTTCAGCAGTAATCGATTTAATCATGTGACAACTCTTTTAATAAAAAGGCCACTTCGAAAGACAAAGTGGCCATAAGTTCACTCACTGTGGATGCAGGGTGTAACAAGAGGAAAAGCTTCGAGAACGGGCTGGTAAATCAAACTTACCAAACCTAATTCACGACTCTTCCATTTAAACAAGATGAGCCGTGCTAGTACCGTTTTCCTCTTAATTGTTTAACCTCATAAACGGGCTAAATTAAACTTAGAAGTAGTAATAAGCGGCTGCGAATACATGAGTTTCTTCATCGTAATCAAAGCCAGCGTCTAGCTCTTGCTTAATATCAATACCCATGTCTGCATTGTCTGCAATACGGTACATTGCGGCAATGTTGATGTATGAGAAGTCTTCATCTGACTTGCCTTGAGCTTCTTTAGAGTTTGCAGCGTAACCAGCAGCTAATGTTAGATCTTCACTAAGTGAGTAACCCGCAGAAACGTAGTAACCTGTATTTTTTGCATCTTCAACGTAGTCGTCGTGACCTTTAACTACAGTGTTACCTTCTTCAATCCATGTATTCACACCGATTTTAATGTCACCCACTTTTACGTTACCTGTCACTGTGTACACGTCGTAATCAGCGTCATCACGGGTTTCGTAACCTGCGTAGATGTTCACAACACCTTGCTCAAAACCAACATAGCCATTCACGCCTTTATCGGCGTCAGTGTGGTCGTCATCCGTTTCAAAGTATGAAATTCCGTAAGCAATTGAAGAAGCAGAACCTTGAAATTTAACAACGTTAAATGCATCAGACGCATCGCTTGCAGAAGCACCGTACTCGTAAGTGTTATCACCCGCACCATCAACTTTGTCTAAAGCTGTATCATTTTCGAAACCGAAAGAAGCAATACCAACACCTGTGTCAAAACCTAACCAAGCTTTATCAACATCTGTTGCAGGACCAGAATCAATACCGTTAGCCCAACCAGCAGTATTCGCGTCAGTTACGTTGTTATCAGTTGTGTAGTTCAGCATGAAATCTGTTTCGAAGTAACCTACGAAACGATTGTTACGGTAGTTAACCGCAAGAGTAAGACCTGTAGCCCAATCATCGTAAAATGCTTTTGAACCAGTATCGTAGTAGCCACCTACACCAAAAAGACCAGATACAGAGAATTGGTCTTTATGCATAGAATCAAATGCAAACATATCTTCATTTATGCTGTTTTGGCTGCTTGTACTTACTGCAAATGCTGATGAAGAGATACTTGCGATTGCAATAGCTACGAGAGTCTTTTTCATTTTCACTACCTTGTTTTAAACATGTATTTGGGAGGTTTATACATCCTCCTTTTGGATGGCAGTGATTGTTATTCATTTACAAAGATGTCAGTACCGTAATTTTACTGCTTATTGGCATTTAAATAGCTTTAAATTGACATTCGAAGGCCTAATGTAAAACCAATGTCAGTACTGTTATCCATATTTCTCATATTTTCTGTCATCGACGCTTCGAACATGATTCGTTGTAAAAAGCGGTATCGATACCCAAGAACAAGCTCATTGGAAGGTTCTGAAAAGTCAGGGTCATTACTTGCCCAGCCATGGTAATTCAGTGACTCAATCACCACACTGTGTGCTTTGTTAAAACGGTATTCGTAGCCTACCGCCCAACTTAGACTTCTATTTTCTAAAGTCACCTCTTCATCAGAGTTTCGATGCACGGCTCCAAGCGTGACGAAAACGCTGTTTTGAGCATTGATATAGCTATAATTGAGCTGAGCACCCTGTTCAAAACTTTTCCTTTCAAACATCCCGTCTCTTACATTATTCCAAAACAATGACGCTCCAGCAGAAAGGGAAGAAGGGCCTCTCGATAAAATTAGTACCTCATTATAATAAGTGATAGCACTGGTTAGAGTCTCTCCTTCAAAGTCATCTATCTGCACCCCTGCGCCTGGAATAGAGATACTAAATTGATCTTCAGGAACGGTATCTCGACCATTTTGACCAATTCCGAATAGATCGTGAAACCCCATGACAAAACTATCTAGTCCATTATCTTTAGCAGTTACTCTTCGGTAATCTATCTCCGCCTTCCAAATAGGCGAAATTTGCCATTCAACAGCAACGCTGCTCTGGTTCTGATAATAATCAAGAGAGTACTCACTGGTGTGCGCCCAAATACTGGCGATTGTATATGATGACTTAAATTCAACAGAACCAACTTGGTTCGGCTCTGCTTTTCTTAATTGAGTCGAAAGGACATTCGAATGAATTGGGGATTGTGCGTAAGTATAAACAGGAGCGGCATGAATACTTGGTATCAAAATAGACAGTAGAATTAGGGTTATAAATGGCTTCATATATGCTCAGCTAAATATAAAATTTAAAAGACCAGCTGAATATTTTATTAAAAATAAGTGAAAGTTCATGCAGTATATTTACTGCATTAATTGCTTAGTGAATACATACAATCAGCACATAACCTATTCGATAGGCTTATATATGAAGCAGTAATGAAATTCATAAACGTTATTATTTATATGCCACTTATCGTCACAAACATAGTAGGATATGTGAAACTCAAGGTAAGGTGTGTGAAGTTGAAAATAGACCAAGAACCATTGGTTATACTAAATGCAGGCAGTGAAGAGGAATAAATGAGCGGTAAAAAACTAAGTTTTGAACAACTTCTTATGAATCAGTCCAGTTTACTTATTAACTGTGACCCAAGACTCTTTAACCCCACGTGGTCTAAAACCAGCTTTGAAGTATTAAATTGGTTTAATATTGATAGGTTAACCTTATTTCCAAATTCAATGGTTCTCCTTGAAGAAGGAAAAACCGCTTCTGCTGCTCGTGAAAACATCCCGCCAATCAATAAGAAGAACTTCCTTGGAAAAAACCATACTGACTATTTAAAGTTACTGAAAACATCCAAGCCACATCTCACGTTTAGTACCTTGGAACTGGAAAAAAGCCAAAACGTCGTTTTAAAGCAACTGTATAAAGAAGGGGGACGTTGGCATTGCATTATTCCTTTACAGCTTTTTGGGCAGCGCTGGGGCGCACTTTCGTTTACCAATTTCTTCGATAACTCTGAAGGGTTAAATGATGAAGATTTACAACGCCTAAAACTTGTTTGCGAAATGTGGCTTTGCTATTGGCAACACTCCACACTATTTCGCTCCCTTAAACAAAGTGAAACCTCGCTCGTCAATGATGCTGATAAGTTATTACTGCTGACCAAAAAGCAGAGCACAGTTTTAGCCTTGATTGCACAAGGGCTTACCGCCCAGCAATGCGCAGACAAACTACACCTAAGCTCACGTACTATTGAATCCCACAAATACAGAATGCTTGACTTACTTGAGTTGGAAAACCACAGCGACCTAGTTCAATTTGCACTTAGAAATGGCTTGGGGATGGCTGAAGACACCAATTCACAACCTTCAGCTAAAGCTAAAGGTAGCTAGTTTGTATTCCACGATCCTGACAAGTTCCGTCTTTAATTATCTTCTTGGGCTTCTGCAATAGCGAATTTCACTTCTTCCGACGAGAAGCCCTTACGAGTAAGCATTGCATAAGCTTTTGAACGTTCTTTGTGGCTGGTCAAGTCATAATTTTTTTTCTGTAGCTGCTCTAAGCATGATGAATAAAAATCAATTATGTCTTCATTTATCGCCTTCTCTACCACGGTTTCTAAATCCGCAATATCAATTTTACGCATCCTAAGTTCTTGCCTGATTACCGTAAGACCTTTCCCTTTTCGCGCGTATTTTAAGACTTCTTTTTCTAAATCGGCCTTTTCTGCTTTTATTTCTAAGTTCGATTTCAACTCTGAAACATTTTCGTGCTGCGCTAAAGCTTCTTTTATCTGCTGATAAGTAAAGCCGCGTTTTTGTAATGCTGCTACAACCTTCTCTTTACTCATGGTAAAGGTTTGATAGTAATTATTGACTCTCTCTATCAACATGGCTTGTTCATCAATACTTTTTGCCTGCTTAACCTTTTCAATCGCATTATGAATGATTGAATCTTGTAAGCCTTTCTTCTTGAGCTTTTCTACAATGTACTTTGACCCAAACTCCCCAGCGAAAGCTTGTTCTGTAAACTGTTCGGCAAAATCTTGATCAGATTTAAGGTAGCCGTAACCTCGCAAGTTACTGAGCGTTTCAGTTATCCACTCTTCATTATCTGTTTTCACACGTAACTTAACCAACAGCTCACTTTCTGTCATATCACGTTGGGTTAAATGCCACATGGCAGAATTCATAACACTTTCAAGTCGAGTGGCTTTTTTTACTCGGTTTTGGTCTTGGTTCATTGCTGTTTTCATCCTAATCAGCATGTATTCACGTTCATCTTACAAGCTAGATACGGAGTAACCAAACCTACAGTACAAATAACTCAGCTAACAGACATGAATAAATACTCGAACACAGTTCCCATAAAGCGCCATGATCTGTAAAGTACGCCCCATAGAAAACACAATACAAACTGCTCTGATTTCAATGCGGCTGGTACATTCCAAACGCAAACCTATTTCAGAGCATGACAACAAAAAGAGTATCCATATGAACGACGAACTAGATGTAATTGATAACCTAGAAGAACTAGAAAAATTCCTTATTGCCGTTGAAGCTGGCGGTTTAGGGCTAGAAGGTGTCGAAGGCGTAGGTATGGCAACAAATAACTCAGACGGTCGTCACTTCGTGGCAGTATTTAATAGCAGCCATAAAGTTTTACTTGCTCGTTGGATTTCAAAAGAAGTCTTCGAAAACGGTAAAGACCTAGTACGCAACGGTCCTAGCCGTAAGCATTAAGTTGCAAGCTCTGGCATACTGATTAATGTATTTTGCCCTAGCTTAATGATGACTTTGCTATAATAACCAAAGTACCAAAAGTAAAGCACTGCCCAATAAATAGGATAGTGCTTTTTTATTGAATGGCTCTCAGGCACCGGCAATAGGTTTATATGATCAACCCGAAACTTCTCTCATTACTTCCTGACTTAGCTGCATTTATCTTAGTAGTTAATGAAGGCAGTTTTACGGCTGCCGCAAAACAACTCGGGGTAACACCTTCTGCATTAAGTAAGCTGATCACACGATTAGAACATGCTTTGTCTGTAAAGTTATTCGAGAGGACGACTCGTAAGCTCATCATTACCCAAGCAGGGCAACGTGTGTATGAGCAAAGCGTAGTAATGGTGAATGCTGCGCAACAAGCCATTGAATCTTCGAATTCAGACCACAGTGAACCTTCTGGGTCACTCACAGTTGCTGCACCAGAAGCTTTTTTGAACTCAGTTCTTCAACCATTTGTTGTGCCCTTCCTCAATCAATACCCAGAAATTCAACTCAAGCTAAGAGCAGCAGACGGCGATATTGACATTTTCAAGCAGGGAATTGATGTAGCCTTTCGATTAACTGATAAGCCAGATGAAAGCTTAGTACTTAAAGAATTAGGTAAAACCAATTTAGTCTTATGTGCTAGTCCCGAATATTTAGAGAGCAATACAATACCTTCTCACCCTACCGATTTAATCCAGCACGACTGTATATACCTTGCAGAGACCGACCGAGACCATATTTGGGATTTCTTAAAAGATGATGAATTTCATACTGTGGCGGTTAAAGGGCGTTACGCTGTTAACCACTCTCAAATGCGTCTAAACGGTGTTAAAAGTGGATTAGGAATTGGTATTTTCCACGACTTCGTGATTCAAGATGCACTTGAAGAAGGCAGTGTCGTACAAGTTTTGTCAGACTGGAATATAAAAAGTAATTACCACGGAGCCATTGCAATGCAGTTCGCTCAGACCAAGTACATGCCTGCTAGGCTGCGAGTATTCATTGATTATGCAATGGAGCATTTGAGCGATAAACTCGCTACAGATGAATAAAATTATCGCTGACGATTACTAGCCAGTAACCTGACTAGTAATCGACAATTTGTTGTATTTCTATTTACTATTTCTTTTCTATTTAGTTTTTACTATTCATTATGAATTCCTGTTTTAGGATTCAACTAATTCATCACCAAATTCAGCTTCTCGATGCGTTTAATCAGCAGCCAATCAACCAATAATACGAAAACTATAGTCAGTCCCCCCAATGGAAATAACAGTGAGATGATAATTAAACTTACTAAGCCCGCTTTCCAAATGCCATCTTGTTCAAACTTTGCTGGCGCACCAATCGTTCCCTTCCCTACAGGGCGACGCACCCACCACATGAATGCTCCCGTGACAGAAACCAAAATAAAAGCCAAGCAAAATAAAACATTCAGCACCTTATTGAAGATACTCACATCCCCCTGGTGCAGCGCGATACCAGCTGCCATGGTTTTAGCCATAAGGTTATAATCATCCCATGTAACGTCCGCTAGAATTGCACCAGAATACTGATCAATATGCGTGGTTCTATCTTGGGTCGGGTCAGTAATATCACCACTCATGGTATTCGCTGTTAAGGTATAAACTCCTGTTTCAGATCGTGGGAAGTTCAGCTTGTAATTCGTAAAACCAAGCGCATTACTCTGCTCCACCAGCCAGTCGATATTCACCGTATTTGATAACATGACATGGCTACTATGTTCATCACCCACCGCAGAATGGTCATGAGATTCAGGTAAAGGGGTTTGTTCTAAATTCCAAGGCACTTCTTCCTCAGAACCATGGTTCAAACTGGTATGTGTTTGGCTGGATAACGGCACATCATCCCACTTTTGAGCAGGGAAAGTGCTCCAAGCTTGAGCAAACTTCCCGCCC